>DCDF01000008.1:7876-9383 GCA_002316295.1 Syntrophaceae bacterium UBA1062
TTCGATGCCGTGGCCGTTCCCGATTCCATCGACTACATGGCGACACTGCCGGACCTCGAGGCCGCGATCGGCACGGCCTGCAGGCATCTGAAGCCCGGAGGGGTGCTTCTGATCACGGCCAAGGTCCGAGAAGAATTCAGGGAAAACAACTTCTGCTATACCGGCGCGAAAAACGGCGCGGAGATCACTATCTTCGAGAACAACTACATCCCCAGGCCCTTTCGCTCCACCTATGAAGCGACCCTTGTCTACCTGATCAGGCGCCGGGGCAGGCTGAGCATCCATACCGACCGCCACGTCCTTGGCCTGTTTTCGCAGGCGCAGTGGATTTCTCTCATGGAGGGCGCCGGGCTGGAGGTCAGTCAAACGAGACTGGACGGCCTCTACGACCGGTTCATCCTGGGGGAGGGCGAATACCCCATGCAGGTGTTCGTCGGCGTGAAAACCGCCTGAAGCAAGGTCACGAATCATCTGCGGGCCGCCGGTGCTGCAAATGGCTTTCAGCAGCCCGCCGTCGTCGCTCCGAGCGCTTCGATGCAAATCGCCGCGCCGCATGCGGTGCGGCAGTGAACGCTGGCACGTGGGGAAGCGGAGGAGCGAGAGAGGGGCATCGCGATCCGCCGGAAAAGTCAAAAAGATGAAGGAGCTCGAAAGGCCTGGGGGTTGCCTCCAGCCGCCCGGGCCGCATATATGGATTTCAAGTGCCTGAGAAAGGAGGATTCGGCATGACAGGAAAATCATTCCCTCTGTCCCGGGCCTACAGTCTGCTCGAGCCGGGGCCGGTCGCCTTGCTCACAACCGCCTTCGGCGGGCGGACGAACATCATGACCATGTCGTGGCACACCATGATGGAGTTCGAGCCGCCGCTGGTGGGCTGCATCATCAGCGAGAGCAACTACTCCTTCGGCCTGCTGGAGTCCTCGAAGGAATGCGTCATCAACATACCCACGGTCGAGATCGCGGAAAAGGTCGCGGCCTGCGGCAACTCCTCGGGCGCGGACACTGACAAGTTCGAAAAGTTCGGCCTCACGGCCGTGCCCGCTTCGCAGGTCGGGGCACCCCTCATCAAGGAGTGCTACGCACAGCTCGAATGCAGGGTATCGGACACGCGGATGGTGGCGGACTACGGGCTCTTTGTCCTGGAAGTCGTCAAGGCATGGGTCGATCCGACAATAAAAAACCCGCGGACGATTCACCACCGCGGACGAGGGAGCTTCATGGTAGCCGGTGAAACCATCAGGCTGAGATCGAAGATGAAATAGCGGCATTAAGATGTCCGCCGCTCCCGTCCATCCCGATCACGTGAGCCACAATCATTCGTCGATGGCGGATGGGCTGTGGCCGAGGCGGAGGACCGGCTTTCACTGCGTGCGCATAAGCGTCATTGCAAAGCATCAGGGGCCAGAGGGCCGGTATCCGGGAACCAGCCGCATCCAGGGACGGCCGGGGTTTTCCCCCGCCTTCCCTTCCGCGCCGCCTTCTTCTCCCGCGGCCGAGCGCCGAACGG
>DCDF01000190.1:0-10457 GCA_002316295.1 Syntrophaceae bacterium UBA1062
GGACATCAAGGGGCTGAGCCTGCAGGAGCTGGAGATTCTCGCCCGGGAAATCCGCGATTTCATTGTCAACAACGTGAGCCAGACCGGGGGCCACCTTGCATCGAGCCTCGGCACGGTCGAGCTCACCCTGGCAATGCATTACGTGTTCGATGCTCCCAAGGACAAGTTTCTCTGGGATGTAGGGCATCAGAGCTACACCCACAAGATCCTCACCGGCAGGAAGGGCATGTTCTCGACCCTCAGACAGTCTGGCGGCATCACCCCGTTCATCAACCCCAAGGAAAGCCCGTATGATATCTTCATCTCCGGCCATTCCGGCAACGCCATTCCGGCGGCCAGCGGCATATGCGAGACCATGTCGCTGGCAGGCTGCCGCAACCGCGTGCTTGCCGTCATCGGCGACGGGTCCCTCTCCAACGGGCTCACATTCGAGGGGCTGAATTTCGTGGGTATGAAGAAGCAGAACCTCATCGTTGTGCTCAACGACAACAAGATGTTCATCTCGCACCGGGTGGGAGCCATCGCGGATTATCTGAGCAGAATCATGACCTCGAAGAAAGTCAGGGAAGTCAGAGAGGGGATCAAGGGGATCCTCAAGGGCATTCCTGTAGGAGGGAATACCCTGTACAAGATCGCCAAGATCATCGAAGGCAACCTCAAGGGCGCGGTGACCGAGGGGCTATTGTTCGAGGAGCTGGGCTTCCGCTACGTAGGGCCCATAGACGGCCACAAGATCAGCCACCTGGTGGAAACCTTCCAGAATATCTCCACGATGCACGAGCCCATCTTTCTCCATGTCATTACTCAGAAAGGCCGCGGATACTCGCCCGCCATGCGCGATCCGGAAAACTTCCACGGGGTGGGAAGCTTCGTGCGGGAAAACGGCGAGTCGAGGGCCGGGAAGAACACCGCGGTCTACTCGGATGTGTTCGGAAAGACGCTCACCAGGATCGCCAAACGCGATCCCAGGGTCGTCGCTATCAGCGCCGCCATGACGTCCGGCACCGGGCTCAAGGGCTTTGCCCTGAAATTCCCGGACAGATTCTATGACGTGGGCATAGCCGAAGGCCACGCGGTGACCATGGCGGCCGGCATGGCCCTTTATGGACTCAGACCCGTGGTAGCCATCTACTCGACGTTTTTGCAGAGAAGCTACGACGAGATCATCCACGACGTTGCGCTGCAGAACGCCCCGGTGATTTTCGCCGTCGACAGGGCGGGGATCGTCGGACCGGACGGCCCAACGCACCACGGGGTGTTCGATATCGCCTATTTCAGGAGCATTCCCAATGTCACTATCCTCGTGCCCAGGGACCAGTTCATGCTCGAAAGAATGCTCATTCACGCCTTCAAGATCCAGGGGCCGGTCGCCATCCGATATCCACGCGATGCGGTCGTGCCCGCTCCCATGAAGCCCGGTAACCTGAGGGTGTGCAGGGCCGAAGTACTGAAGGAGGGATCACGGCTCGCCATGTTCTGCTGCGGCCCCTTGTGTTATTCCGCCCTCGAGGCCGCTACCACCTTCGAGGGAGTCGCCGTGATCGACCTCGTCTATGCAAAGCCTCTCGATACACAGACCGTACGGGAGATGGTAAAGGCCTGCGGGGGACGTTTCATGGTCATTGAGGACGGCTGTGTGCACGGCGGCGTAGGGTCCGCGGTCCTCGAGGCCCTCCACGACCTCGGCTGTCCCTTGAAATTCAGGCTCCTGGGCGTTCCTGACACGTTCGTCGAGCACGGCTCCCTGAGCGAGTTGAGAAAATCCCTGGGCCTCGATACGGCGGGAATACGGAGAACCGTCTCCGAACTCTTATGAAGGTGCGCTTGGACAGACTGCTGGTGGAAAAAGGCTTCGCCGAAACGAGAACAAAGGCCGCCGCCCTGATCATGGCCGGCAGCGTGCTCATCAATGGAGCGCCGGTGACCAAGGCGGGCACCCTGGTGGATGAAGATGCGCCCATCACGGTCAAAGAGCCTCCCCGGTATGTGAGCCGGGCGGGAAGCAAGCTGGAAGCCGCCCTGGACGCTTTCGGCATCGATCCCTCGGGAAAGATCGCCATCGATGTCGGCGCATCCACCGGGGGATTCACCGACGTCATGCTGCAGCGGGGCGCGGTAAAGGTATACGCGGTGGACGTGGGCCGGGGACAGCTTCACTGGAAGCTCCGCTCCCACGGGAAGGTCGTGAGCCTCGAAGGGGTCAATGTACGGAATCTCGATTCATCTCTCATCGACGATCCGTGTGATCTGGCAACGTTCGATGTCTCGTTCATCTCGCTGAAGCTCGTCATTCCTCCGGTTCTGAAGGTGCTCAGGCCCGGCTCCGATCTGATCGCTCTCATCAAGCCCCAGTTCGAAGCGGGGAGGGAACACATCGGCAAGGGCGGCATCCTCAAAGACGATGCGGTCGCCCAGGAGGTCATCCGCGGCATAGAGGCATTTCTCACCGAGATCGGCTGTATGGTGACAGGGACGATCCCTTCGCCGGTCAGGGGGATGAAGGGCAATCAGGAGTATCTCGTTCACGCCCGCGTGAGGTCTGAAAAATGAAGATCACCATTGCCAGATACGCAGGATTCTGCTTCGGGGTGAGAAGGGCCATCGACATCACCTTCAAGGTGAGGCAGAAAAACCCTCACAAAAAAATCTACACCCTGGGCCAGATCATCCACAACCCTCAGGTCATCGAGGCTCTGAAAAGGCGGGGCATCGGGATCGTCCACGACACCGACGACGAGAGGCTCAAGGCGGGGGATATCGCCATCGTCCGCGCCCACGGCATCGCCCCGGACAAGAAACAGGCGCTGGAGGAGAAGGGCATCGAGGTGATCGATGCCGCGTGTCCCATGGTACTCAAGGTTCAGGCCATCATCAAGAAGGCCTCCAGAAGCGCCGACCTCGTGGTCATTGTCGGAGATAAGAACCACCCGGAAATGGATGCCCATCTGGGCATCGCCGGCAACAAAGGGGTGGCGGTCGAAGACGTCCAAGATGCGAAGAATCTGCCGAGATCGAACAGGGTCGCTGTCGTAGCCCAGACCACCTTTGATGTCGCCATCTACAAGGATATCATCGCCGTCCTGAGGGACAAATGCGAGGTGCTGGATATCGCGGATACCATCTGCCGATCCACCGTGGACCGCCAGAGCGAGGTGAGGGACCTGGCGAAAGACCATGATTTCTTCATCGTGATCGGGGGCAGAGACTCAGCCAACACCAAGCGCCTGGCGGAGATTGCAGCGAAAGAGGGGCGAGAGGTGATCCGGGTGGAGGACCCGGATCAGCTCAGGATCGCCAATCTTCCCCAGGAATCGAAGGTGGCGGTCATTGCCGGGGCTTCGACCCCGCATTGGGTGATCGAAGAGTGCATCGAGGCGCTCAAGAGCACCCACACTCACGCGGGCATCGAGAACGCCGTGCTCAACCTGCTGGCAGCAACGCCGCTCCTGCCGTCGCTGGGAAGTCTCGGCGTCGCCATGGCGGCTCTGGTGTTCTGTGGACGGGATTACGCATGGGAGGTACTGCTGACCGTCTTTTTCCTCGCTTCCGCGTCCACCGGCCCGCACCGCACCGCCCGGCAGTGGCCCCTGTGGGCGGTATCCACGGGCATCGCAACGTCGCTCGGTCTGCTGTCCGCAGGTCTGACCGGCGGGCTTCTGGTCATCGGGGTATCGCTGCTGCGCCCGCTGATCGACGTGGGAGGGGTGAAGGATTATCTCAGGAGCGTCTATGGCCTGATCGTGTTCGTACTCATATCCATCTTCACCCCCTTGAGCCTGATGAGCTCGTCTATTTCTCCGGGCGTCTTCATCCTTGTCGCATACGTTGCGACTCATTACCTGGGCGTCGAGATTCTGCTTGGGCTCAAAAATATGGAGCGTGACGCCATCATCGGCCGTATGAGCCTGGCCCGGTACATCCATGAGGAGTATTCCATCATGGCCCTGGAGTATGCCATCATGGGTCTTGCCCTCGTACTCTTTCTGAGCTTTCCTCTCAAGATAGCGCCCGCCCTCGCCTATGGCCTCCTGCCGCCGCTGTTCTTTCTCGCCAAGGGGATCGACTTCTACCATGATCAGGTCATCTTCGATAACCGGATGTACACGATCTATGTACAGAGCCTCTGGGTCATCCTTCCCGCCATGGGGCTGCTGTGGAAATTCACCATGATGTAACTCCAAAAACGGGCGCACCAGCTCTCCTCCCCGCCGATTGATTTTGGCGGCAGGCAGCCCTATTGTCTATCTATGAAGATACACGGGGAGGACTTGATCAGACGAATAGATGCCGGGGGTTACATGGTGGCCCCGGCATGCCATCGAGACAGAACGTTGAATGATATCAACGGGTTTTTGGGCAAAAGGGAAAACAGGGATTTCAACGTCGCATTCCCCGGACAAACGGGGGCTCATCACCCCTTGATGGTGATGGACGAATGGGTGGTCTGCTGTCAAAGGTAGTCAGCTTCTATCATGAATACGGGTGTACAGCTGAATTATCTCCTCGTCCTGTTTCTTGTCCTCTATATCCTGGCCGCATCATTGCGCGCGGGGCTGCATGCCCTGAACATCTCCCATCTCCGTCTCAGAGGCCATGAGATACCCCGGGAATTTTCCGGAATCGTAGACAAAGAGAAGCTTGAGGAGATTCAGAACTACACCATCGCGACAGGCAGGCTGGGCGTCCTCAGAGGCCTGTCCCTCGACATTTTCCTTCCGGCGCTGGTCCTGAGCGGTTTTCTTCCCTGGCTCTCCGGAGCGATCGCCTCTCGGGATCTGACGTTCGTGCTCTCGGGTATTCTTTTCTTTTTCGGGTGTTATGTTCTTATAGGACTCTTCGAACTGCCCTTCGACCTCTTTCAGACCTTCCGCGTCGAGAAGAGGTTCTCGTTCAGCACTATAACATGGTCCACCTGGGCCGCCGATCTCGTGAAATCCGTCCTGGTATCCGCTCTCCTGCTGGGTATTCTGCTTGCAGGAATTTTCAGTCTCATCCGCCTGACGCCGGATGGGTGGTGGCTGTGGGCCTGGCTGTTCTTCATCGTGTTCCAGCTGCTCGTCTCCTGGCTCTACCCGGTCGTGATCTCACCGTTGTTCAACAAGTTCGAGCCCGTAAAAGACAGAGCCCTTGCGCGTGACATAGCGTCTTTGGCGGATCGGGCGGGGTTCAGGGTCAAGGGCATCTATACCATGGACGCGATCAGGCGCAGCAGGCATTCCAACGCCTATTTCACCGGCATCGGGAAATCGAAGCGGATCGTGCTCTTCGACACCCTGCTCAAGGACCACGGCCGTGACGAGATCCTGGCGATCCTGGCCCACGAGCTGGGTCACTGGAAAAAGGGCCATATCGTCAAGCAGATGTTCCTGTCCGCCGGGCTCTCGCTCCTCGTGCTGTACGGAGCGCACCTGGCCCTGCAGCAGGACATCCTCTACCAGACCTTCGGCTTCGATTCCCGGGTGATCTATGCGGGCCTGTTCATTCTCGCCGTTTTCTTCAAACCCTTGGCGTTCTTCATAAGCCCTCTGGGAGCGATAATCTCCAGGCATTTCGAACGCCAGTCCGATGATTTCTCATCGGAGCTGATGGGAAGCCCTGAGCCGCTGATAGGTGCACTGAAACAGCTCGCGACCAGTAATCTGTCGAATCTTCATCCCCATCCAGCCTATGCCTGGTTCTCTTATTCTCATCCTCCGATCACTGAAAGGATCAGGCGCCTGGAAAAGAGGGAGGCAATGCATGAACGGTCTCTTGCACGACAATAATTTACTTCAGACAATAGAAGGTTACCGGTATGGCAGGCACTTGGCCCACAGATTCGCATCCGAACCCGCGTCTTTGTCCGGGCCTTTCCCGGCTCCAGAGAGTACTGCACCGTAGAGCCTGCCGAGAAACACTGTGCACAATGCACGAACGGACGAGCATGAGGGCGGCCGGGAACGCCGGCGCCCTCGCGATAAGGGATATGCCCGCATCGAGAAAAGCTCCTTTCATGAGATGCATGATCCCGCGTAAAGGAGGCACAAATGAAACGCTTAAAGATTATCGGAATGACACTTGTGATCCTGATCCTGCCCCTGGCGTTATTCGCCGCAAGCCTCGAGCTTGCCGTGGGAGCATGGTATGTGAAACCTGACGGTGACTTGTCGTATTCCCCGAATGGAGTGGTAACCGATCTCGATCTCGAAGATCGATTCGGATTCGACAGCGAATGGGAGGCCATGTTCAGGGCCAAGATCGAGCCCGGCGAGCTGTTCGGCGTTTATCTCAAGGCAACACCCCTGGGATTCGACTCGACCGAAGACAACTCCTTCGAGTTTGCCTTCGGAGATACAGTGTTCTTCGCCGATGACCAGATAGACTCGGAGTTCTTCCTGAACATCTACGATGCAGCCCTGTACTTCAGCACCCCGTTCATTGAAACCGGCCCCACTGGAGGGATCGATCTCGATGTGGGTGTAGGAGCGCGGGTTATCGACATCGAAACCGAGGTCGAGCGCATCCCCGTAGATGATGACATCGTGGAAGGGGACGTTCTGGAGGAGAACCCGGATGAGGTCATCACATACCCGATGATTTTCGCAGCCCTGGAAATGCAGCCATCCGACATGTTCTCAATTGAGGTCGAAGGTTGGGGTATGGCTGTTTCCAATGACCAGCTCTACAGCGTCACCGGCCTGCTCAAGTTCATTCCCGGAGGCGGAGCGTTCATGATCAACGCAGGCTACCGCGCCGAGTTCCTGAACATTGAAAAGGACGGTCTGGCGCTCGATGCGAACTTCACCGGTCCGTTCGCCGAGGTGGGGTTGCGGTTCTGAGCAGGAAATGATCCGGGCGGCCGCGGCTGAAGACAGACATAATTCCGCAATGTCCGGATTTTCCCGAGTTTCGATAACGGGATGAGACGATGAGATAGACGAGAAAAGGCGATGGGCGAGCCCAACCCCGTCAATCGCCTGTCTACCTCATCGTCCGCCCTCTCCCTCATGCGCGGCGTGAGGCCGGATATACAGCCCGCGAAAACGGCCTTTCAAAAGACCGCCGGTTTTTCATGATATCCCCTGCGGTGTGGAACAGCCTTGCCAGAGAGATCCGGACCAACATCGAAATCTTCCGTCATGAAGGAGATGTCGCGTTCAGAGCACGGATCCTCCCAGGGGAATGGTTCCGGCATGTCACTGCCGTTCACGAAGCCGGTTTCCGGGCACAGGCCCGGATACCGTCCGCGTTCTCTTCTTCAGGATTGCTCTCCATGGGAGTGCCCGTCAAGTCGCCACATTATGTATTGACAATCGTGCTCCTTCCCGGGAAAATACCCGGCAGTCATGGGAATCATTGCTGAAAATGCACGAAAGATCCTGTCCGAGATCCCTGAGAACGTCCGGGTGGTCGCCGCTGCAAAGTCACGCACCGCGGCCGAGATCCGGGAGGTCATCGACGCCGGCATCACGCTCATCGGCGAGAACTATCTTCAGGAGGCAAGGGCGGTCATACCGGAGATAGGAGACCGTGCCGGTTGGCATTTCATCGGACACATCCAGACCAACAAAGTCAAACACATCGTCCCTCTGTTCGATATGATCGAGACCCTCGATTCGCTTCAGCTGGCCGAGACGATCGACAGACAGGCAGAGAGACACGGCAAGATCATGCCCGTGCTCATCGAGGTCAACAGCGCCCGGGAGCCCCAGAAGGCGGGCGTACTTCCCGACGATGTTCTCCCGTTCATCCGGCGGATCAACACCTTTGAGCACATACGCATCCAGGGGCTCATGACCATGGGTCCCTTTCTCGACGATCCCGAAGGGCTCAGGCCGTATTTCCGGGCCACGAGGTCCCTGTTCGATCAGGTGGCCAAGGAAGGCGTACCCGGAGTGGAGATGAAGCACCTGTCCATGGGGATGAGCGATTCCTATCGCATCGCTATCGATGAGGGGGCTACCCTGATACGGATCGGGACCAGGATCTTCGGGCCCAGGGATTACTCCTGAGATGTTCGCGGTTCGAACCTCACCGGCATGCCCGCCTCCGCGCCGAGCAAGGAGGCGGCGCTCACGCGGTTTGCAGCCACTTCTACGGTCGAGGCGCTGCCCACGATGAGGCCGAGCTCGCCGGGCGGGATGCCGGCATAGCTCTCGGCAACGCGGGATATCTTCTTCTCCCCTACCGTCAGTGTGCAGCCCGCCTTCAGACGCGAGCCTTCGATGTTCGTGACCACGTTTCCGAACCGGTCGACGTGCACGACCATGTCCCGCGAGACATCGATGATAACAGGCTTGTCGAAAGGTCTTCCAAGGGTCTGAGGGGGAACATACTTCAGGAGCTCCACCACCACCGGAGCGAAGATGTCCCGTCCGTGGAACGTCCCGGATATATTCCCTGAAGGTCTCCACGTGATCTCGATCACGCTCTGCGCGGGATAGAGGAAGGAGAACACGCCGTTGTCCGGCCCCACAAAGGCATGCCCGTCCTTGAGTATCGCCAGGACCGCACGGGGCGTTCCCACGCCGGGATCGACCACGCACAGGTGGATACTCCCCCTGGGGAAGTAAGGATATGAAGTGGAGAGGAGCCACCCTGCAGGAATCACGCCGAAGGGCGGCAGACTGTGCGTGATGTCCACCAGCTTCACGTCCGGAATAGAAGACAGGATTCTTGCCTTGATCTGGGCGACATAGGCGTCTTCCAGCCCGAAATCGGTCAGAAGCGTAACAACCGGTCTGTGCATATCCATCCATATGCGTTTGCTCTGCTGCGAAGTCAAGTGAGCCTTGCGCCCACACCGTTTGTCGCATATAGTGATGATATGGTCATTCGAGAGGAGCACTGCTTCTATCCCGATCACGTGATCTACTCGGACCCGTCGCAGCACGGGTTTGTCAAGGATGACTTCCTGGTTCAGGACAGGCTGCACGGCTGGCTCATTCAGCCGAGAGACGGCAGGAAGACCGATGCCACGGTCGTCCACCTTCACGGCAACGCCGAGAACATGACGTCCCACGTCAGCGCCTCGCTCTTCCTCCCCGAGCTGGGGCACAGGCTCGTCACCTTCGACTACAGCGGTTACGGCAGATCGAAGGGCGAGCCTTCACTCCGTCAGATCCAGGACGACGCGCGGGCGGTTTTTCAACACGTCTTCGCGCACCCCGAAATATTCGGAGAGGTCATCTTCGGCCTCGGCCAGTCCATGGGGGCCTACACACTCGCACGCATCCTTCCCGATCTCCCCGCCCTGAAAGGGGCTGTCCTGGAGGCGGGCCTGTACTCTTTTCACGCCCTCTTTGCGCAGGCCTACCCGCAGATACGCTGCGAGATACCGGAGGAGGGTTTTTCAGCGCTGGATACGCTTCCCCTGAGCGCCGTTCCCAAGCTGTTCATCCACGGAACGGCCGATGCCGTCGTGCCGTACTCGCATTCCGTAAAAATGCACGAAGTCGCTGCAGAGCCCAAAGAGCTCGTGATCCTCGACGGGGTGGGGCACATCGACGCCCTCGTCTCCCGCCACGCCCGTGAGTACATGCTCAAGGTTCACACGTTCATCGAAAAAAACAGCTGATTGCATTACCGAGATACCCCGAAGATCGGACGAGCGGGGAGATTCCCCGCTCGCACTCGATTTTTGAGCCTGATTGTGGTTATCGTGAAGCGGCCTGCCTCGCATCCTTCGGCGCCGGGTTCTCGACCGCAAAAGACAGCTCGCCGTTCTGAACCTCCACATGCACCTGCGAGCCGTCCATGATCCGGCCCGCCACAAGCGCCCTGCCGAGCCTGGTTTCCAGCTCTCTCTGGAGAAACCGCTTCAGCGGCCGTGCGCCGTAGACCGGGTCGAATCCTTCCCGTGCAATGAACTCCTTGGCGCCTTCGCTCAGCTCGAAGGTGATCTCCCGCTCGCTCAGACGCTTCTGGAGATCCGCGACCAGAAGATCGACGATCTTCTCGATCTCGGGCAGCGTCAGCGCCTTGAAGAGCACCACCTCGTCCACCCGGTTGAGGAACTCGGGCCTGAAATGCATCCTCAGCTCCGACATGACCGCGCTTCTCGCCTTGTCGCTGATCTCGCCCGCGCCCGTGATGCCCTCCATGAGCTCCTGGGAGCCGATATTGGAGGTCATGATGATGACCGTGTTCTTGAAGTTCACGGTCCTGCCATGGGCGTCGGTGGCCCGGCCGTCGTCCAGAATCTGCAGCAGGACGTTGAAGACGTCGTGATGGGCCTTTTCGATCTCGTCGAAGAGGATCACCGAATACGGCTTGCGCCTGACCGCCTCCGTGAGCTGCCCGCCTTCCTCGTATCCCACATAACCCGGCGGCGAGCCGATGAGCCGGGAGACTGTGTGCCTCTCCATGTACTCGCTCATGTCGATACGGATCATATTGTCCTCCGTATCGAACAGGGCCTCCGCCAGGGCCTTGGCGAGCTCGGTCTTTCCCACGCCCGTGGGGCCCAGGAAGATGAA
>DCDF01000190.1:10623-10954 GCA_002316295.1 Syntrophaceae bacterium UBA1062
GCGTCAGCCACCGCCTGAACCGCGTCGTCCTGGCCCACTACCCTCTGGTGCAGGATATCGTCGAGCCGGAGCAGCTTTTCCTTCTCGCCTTCCACGAGCCGGGAAACCGGGATACCGGTCCAGCGGGACACGATTTCCGCTATAATGTCTTCGGTAACGCTCTCCCTCACAAGGGGCTTCTCCCCCCGCGACTCGCTTTCGGCCTCCTCGAGCTTCTTCTCCAGCTGGGGCAGCCTCCCGTAGCGGAGCTCGGCCGCCTTGTTGAGATCGTATTCCCGCTCGGCTTTCTCGATCTGCATCCTGACCTGTTCGAGCTCCTCACGAAGCGCCA
>DCDF01000126.1 GCA_002316295.1 Syntrophaceae bacterium UBA1062
CTTCATCGTCCGGGCCGGAAGGAAAACCCAGGTGCTCCTGATGCGGCCGGCCTCATCAGGAGCACCTGCAGGATCAGGAATCCAGCTTTTTGAGCTTTTCGATCTCTTCGCGAATTATTTTCTCGACAATGCCCGGCAGCTGCTCGCGAGTAGCGGCGACCAGCTCGCGGGCGATCTCGGTTATGATCGGTCTGACAATCCCTTCGAGCATGGCGGGTATTTCTTTCTTCGCCTCATCGAGGGCGTCTGCCGCAAGATGCCCTCCTGCAGGCCCTGCCGCCTCACGATCGATTTCTCCGGATATTCCCTGCCCCGCCATATGGTGTACGGGTTCCTGTTCTTCGAGGGAATGTGGTGCGGGCTCGAACTCCCCGGCATGCTCCAGAGCTGGATCATTACCGGCTCCCCGCTCCAGACGGATCTCGTCTCCGGCGTCGAAATCGAAGGCGGCATCAGATGCCTGCTCCCCGGAGGCGGCTTCCACCTTTTCTGTGCGGAAATCATGCAGGGACTCCTCGGCCTTCTCCCGGCCCGTTGTCCCGGCGTCGCCGAAATCGAACTCGACTTCTCCTGCAGGCTCCTCTGACAGGACTATCTCCCCGCTGTCCTCCTTGCCCGTGGAAAGGGCGACCTCTTCGTTCGAGGAGAGGCTGGCGTCTATATCGAGCTTCTCCGGGCCGTGTTCGATCTCTTCGACCGAGACATCATACTCCATGGATATTTCCTTGCCCAGATCGAAAGAATCAGGCTCTCTTGCGGGCGGGCGCACAGGCGCGCCAGCGTTCTTATTTTCCTTGCCCTGTTTCGGGTCCCCTTCTTCCAGGAGGTCGGTCAGATCGATTATGTCATCATCGTCGAGAATCTTGTCTTTCATATCCTTCTCCTTTTTTCAGTACCTCGCCTGCCCCATTTCCCTATTCGTTCTTCATGGTCGGCTGCCCGGTGGATTCCTTTACCGACATCCATAAGGGCCCGTTGATATCGATCTTTTTCCTCTCCCTTACGCTCAGTTCGATGGGTATATGCACATAGACGTTATTCCACAGGCCGATGAGCATATCAGTCTTCCCGCTCATGCCCGCATGAACGGCCATCTGTGCAAGGAACCCGCAGAATATGGAATCCGAGGCGTTGGCCACGATGCTCCTGATCACATAGCTCGGATCGATATACTTGAGATTGACCTGCAGCTGGCGGGCGGCGAAGTACTCTTCAATCCGCTCTTTCAGGAACAGGCCGATGTCTCCCTTTTTTACATTTCCGGACGGGTCGGTCTGCTGCTGAAGATCGCCGAAGAACTTCTGCCCCGCTCCTTCGGCCACTACGACCACGGCGTGCCCGCGCGCCTTGAGCCTGCGTTCGAGCGTTGCGAGAAATCCCTTTTCCCCCTCCAGGTCGAAATCCTCTTCAGGAACGAGCACAAAATTGGCGTCCCTGCAGGCGAGCGCCGCGTTGGCGGCGATGAAACCGGAATCCCTCCCCATGAGTTTCACCAGGCCGATGCCGCAGGGCGCTCCTCTGGACTCGACATGCGCGCACTGGATGACCTTTCTGGACTCTTCCACCGCCGTGTCGAATCCGAAAGTCTGAGAGACGAAGCTGATATCGTTGTCGATGGTCTTGGGAATTGCGATCACCGAACCGGTATATCCCCGCGCCAGCATTTCCCGGGCTACGGCGGAGGCGGCCTTCAGTGTTCCGTCGCCCCCGATGAAGAACACGATGTTCAGATTGACCCGCTCGATGGCATCCACGATCTCGCCGATATCCTGGGAGCCGCGGGACGATCCCAGAACCGTGCCGCCCAGCTCGTGAATATTCTCCACAAACGAAGGCGTCAGATCAATAAAAGGATGCCGGTAGCGGGGAATGAACCCCTGAAGCCCATAGGGAATTCCGTAAATGTTCTCAACTCGATAGATAAAATATAATTCATGGACAATGCCCCGGATCACATCATTGATGCCCGGGCACAGCCCTCCGCAGGTAACGACCCCGCATTTGGTCTTCGAGGGGTCGAAAAAGATCTTTTTCCTCGGGCCTGCGCACTCGAAAGAAGGAATCTCCTTCCGATCCCTCAGGCAGGCATTGACAGCATTCAGGGAAGAGTCGATGAGCACCCGCTCACTCTCCTCAACAAACCGGGTGGTCGCGAGAAGAGGAGAATCAATGGTGGGATCTCCAAGAGACTGTATGGTAGTGTCGATCTCCTCACACATGATTTCTCCATTCATCGAAGCGCCCTCCATCAAGCAAGCTTATCGGTTTTCGGTGTATCTATCTTTATTCACATCATCCTGTTATTCTGACAGGTTGCCCGTCATGCAGGCACGTATGCGAATATCCCTCAAAACCACGGCGAACTCCGCGGCCCCTATGTATCCGACTTCAATTGTTTCATTATAAATGAACCATCTCTTCAGGAAAAGCCAAACCTTCTTTCTCATCGACATGCCGTACATGCTCATGTGCTTTTCATTGTCCTTGCTTCTGTGATAGTAATGTCTTTCTATGGGCAGAGACGGTGTCGACAAGACCCAGGAGGAAATCGTCGAGGAGATGGCCAAGGCGCTCGGCCATAGTGGAGACCTGCTGGAAAGCGTCCTCGAGAAAATGAACGCATTGGGAAAGGTTCTGGAAAAGACGACGGATGTGCATGTGTACAACACCCTGGTAGACGAGTTCAATGACCTCAGGAGGGAAGCCATGAAACGCAAGGAGATGCTCATGATCCACCGTGAGGCCATTGGTGTCAGAAGACACCGGTATCTGGACGCCTACTACCCGATACCTCCCCGAAAAAAGA
>DCDF01000124.1 GCA_002316295.1 Syntrophaceae bacterium UBA1062
AACACCGGCGGCGGTGATCTCATTTACTCCTACCACAACAAGGCTAATTACGAGCAGATCATCGAATACCGGGTGCCCGAGCCCGAGATCGTCCGGCCGTGCGCCGAGCTGGCGCTTTCCTCGTGGAAGGCGCTGGAGTGCAGGGATGGAGGCCGGGTGGACATCCGCATGGACGGCGCCGGCAGGCCCAATTTCATCGAGGTCAATCCGCTGGCCGGCCTCAATCCGGTCCATTCCGACCTTCCCATCATCTGCCGGCTCCACGGGATCTCTTTCCAGACACTCATTGAGCGGATTCTGCAGAGCGCGATGCAAAGAACAGGTGCAGCGGGGCAATAGTGGCGGAAACGGTTCTCATCACCCACAACCCCGTAGGCGAGCATGCATCTGAGGATGAAAAGGATGTTCTCGTCCAGGCCTTCCACGTTGCCGAGGCCCTCGAGCAGCTCGGATACCAAACCAGGATCCTGCCGTTCGATCACCGGTCGAGAGGCTGGGCTCAAACGCTTCAAAGCCTGAAGCCTCTGTGCATCTTCAACCTGGTGGAATCTCTAGACGGAGACGGAAGGCTCATCCACCTCGCCTGTTCGCTGCTCGATCATCTGGGCATCTCCTACACCGGCGCACCCGCAGAGGCGATGTTCCTCACCTCGAACAAAGTCCTTGCAAAGAGATGGATGCATCTCGCAGGCGTACCTACTCCCGAATGGATCATTCCGGGCAGAGATGAGGAATGCATCTGCCCCTTCCCCGGCGAATACATCATCAAGGCGATCTGGGAAGAGGCGTCCATCGGTATCGACCAGGCGTCGGTGGTGAGAGCCTCGACAAAGAAGGATCTCCTCGCCCGGGTAAACGAACGGTCTCTCGGGACAGGACGTCAGTGCTTTGCGGAACGATTCATCGACGGCAGGGAGTTCAACCTCTCGATCCTTGCCGGCAGTGACGGCCCGCAGGTCCTCCCGCCGGCCGAGATCGTGTTTTCCTTCCCGCCCGGGAAACGCAAGATCGTGGACTATCGGGCCAAATGGGACGAGAGCTCTTTCGAGTATCAGGCCACTGTGCGCAGCTTCGACTTCCCGCCCGCAGACGCTCCGCTCTTGAGCCGTCTCACAGACTCGGCGCTTGCGTGCTGGCGGCTCTTCGAGCTCAGGGGATACGCCCGAGTGGACTTCCGGGTGGATGAACAGGGCGGGCCCTGGGTGCTCGAGATCAATGCCAACCCGTGCATCTCTCCGGACAGCGGGTTCGTCGCCGCAGCCGAGCGCGCGGGAATTCCGTTCCGGGAGCTCGTCGGACGGATTGTGGCGGACGCGGCGCGGAACCGGTGAATCATGACAGGAAAGCGCGCGCACGACTTTGACCTGGCCGATCTCGTCTACCGCACCGACGTGTATCCCCATGACATCGAGGCTGTCAGAGCCATGGTCGAATCCACGGGATTCTTCAGCCCGGACGAGGTCCTCATATCCCTCGAGCTTGTCGATGAGCGTCTGAAAAAAGGAGAGCGGAGCGGCTATCATTTCATCTTCGCACAGGAGCGTGATGGGCGCGCCGTCGGATATACGTGCTTCGGGCCTATTCCCGGGACATTGAGCGGCTTCGACCTCTACTGGATCGTGGTCAGCGGCGACAGGCAGGGCCGGGGCATCGGCAGGGAGCTGCTCACCCGGACAGAGCGCGCCGCGGCCCTGGCGGGCTGCACCCGGATGTACGCGGAAACCTCCTCGAGGAAGCTCTACGAACCGACCAGAAAATTCTATCTGGCGTCCGGCTACCGCAGGGAGGCGTTTCTCAGGGACTTCTACTCGCCAGGTGACAGCAAGATCATCTACGTCAAGACGCTTCCCTGACTCAGGCCCATCCCGATTCCGGATCTCCTCGTCCACTCCGGATATCGCCTCTCCGCAGACCGCACGGCATCCTGCCAGGAGAGATTCATGCATCGGACAGGCGTGCAGAAAAAAATGCCTCGTATCAAGCTCTTGCCCGCCACACTTGACATGGTCCTGTTGTTTTGTCATAATAATTCGTTATTTCAGTCTTTAAGAGACAAATCAGACAAGGAGGTTGCCATGGACTTAAGTGAGCCTCCATCCGGAGCTGGCCTGGCAGGGTGATTTCAGACACTCGTGCGCGCCGGTTCTCCCTTCGGAGAATCGTGAAAGCCGATTTTCCCGTTCTCGCAAGAGAGCGATTTTTCTTGAAGTACCGTCTGTCGCCTGCTCTCATCGTCTCGCACAGTGATTGAAAAGGCCATGACCATGCCGGCCGGTGAGGCATAATCCCTTTTCGACCCCACAAGACCCGGCATCGCCGCCGGGAGGCGCTTCCCCGGGAGAAGGCTCAGCCTTCGGAATCCTGCACGCTCAGCAAAACTTCTCCTCAATGAACGCCATATGGGGCCGGATGGACTCCCGGCTCACCATATCCTCGATAGGGGCATACCTTCTGGAAAGATGAGGTGATGGCAATGGTGATACAATTATTTATGCTGTTCTGCGCGGGCATCGTCGTCGATTTGCTGGTCACCCGCTACACGAAGTCGGTTGCGGAAAAGAAGATCTGGAGTGCTACGCTCCTCAGCGGAACGATAACCTTCGCGAATTTCTTCCTGCTCTCGGTGATCATCAGCGAAGGCTCTTTTAACTGCATCTTCGACATCATGGCGTATGCGGGCGGAAACACTGTAGGGACCTATGTGGCCCTGATGAAAAGGGGATTTTAGAGGAACTGGATGAATCACACCGAACAGGGCGTGCCCGAGCCTCCTCCCGGAGAAGGGGGGATACACGGCAGACGGCCGCAGGCCCATGAGAGCCTGCCGCGCCCGAGTCTGCCCCGGGCATGGAGCCGGTCCGGCGTCCATGCATCCGGCACTGGGCGGCCGCGGTTTACCGGGAGTATGAGGACGTCGCCCGAGCCCGGAGGAGGTTACGAGCAAAACCCAAAAACGCGCGGTTACAGATTTCCCGAGAGCGGGGCGGCTGCTCTGCTCACCTCATGCCCTGCAATCAGCTCGAGCTTTGAAGTCACATTATCCCGAATCCAGTGAGCATCCCACCACTCGATGGGATTGACGAAAGCCCCGCCCACCAGCACACTGAAATGCAGGTGGTCGCCGCCGGCAAAGCCCGTAGTTCCGGTATTGCCGATCGGGTCTCCGCGCATCACCTGCTGACCGGTGGAGACGGCCATACTGCTCAGATGAGCGTACAGACTGAAGATGCCCTGGCCGTGGTCGATGATGACCGTGTTCCCGTAAATGCCGAGATCATCGGCATAGACGATGATCCCGCCGTTCGCTGCAGGAACCGTATCGCTCATGGTTGAGGCGAGGTCGACACCGAGATGAACGCTCGACCCCATATCCATCCCCTGGTA
>DCDF01000109.1 GCA_002316295.1 Syntrophaceae bacterium UBA1062
ACGTGGGCTCCGCATGACGCGAGCGCGGCGGCGATGGACGCCCCGATGCCTCGTGACGCACCGGTGACAACCGCCACCTGCGAATGCAGATCAATGGAAATCATGAGGTAACCACCTCCACTTTCGCGCCCGGCACGATCCTTCGGATCATGGGAGCGAGCACGGACTTCGGCCCGATCTCGACGAAGTGGTCGATACCGAGGCCTGCCGCATATTTCACAGATCTTTCCCACTGTACCGGAGAGACCAGCTGCAGCGCAAGAAGGTCTTTTATTTTTTCCGGCTCGGACTCTTCCCGCGCCGAGGCGTTGAAAACAACCCGGACGTCGGGGCCTCTGACGTCGACCTCGTGCAAATACTCACGCAACGCTTTCCTTGCCGGCTCCATGAGGGGGCAGTGCGATGCCACGGACACGTTCAGGGGCACCACCCTTCTGGCGCCTCCCTCCTTCAGCACTCGGGACGCACCTTCCACAGCAGATGCGCGGCCGGCTATCACCACCTGGTCTTTCGTGTTGATATTGGCGATCCACACGTCGGCCAGGGGCTCTATCAGCGCGGCGACGTCCGCCGCCGGCATTCCCAGCACGGCAGCCATCGAGCCGCTGCCCGGCGCCATCGCATCCTGCATGGCACGGGCCCTTTTCTCCACCAGCCGATAGCACTCCGGTACGGAAAGGGCTCCTGAGACCGCGAGCGCCATGTATTCCCCCAGGCTGTGCCCCATGGCGATTTCCGGCCTGTCCAGACCGGATCTCATCCACAGCGAGGCGGTCACGGCGAAGACCGCTTTCTGCGCATTCGCCGTCTGGGTGAGCACGTCCTCGGGGCCTTTCGCCATAAGGTCGATCAGCGGGCCGTCACCGGTCCACTGGAGATCGAGACCCGCCGACATGCCCGGAAACTGGGTGCCCTGACCTGGGAATATCAGGCAATACGGCATTGCGGACGTCTATTCGGCCTCCGCTACCTTGATGACCTCTTTGCCCTTGTAGTAGCCGCAGTTCTTGCAGATCCTGTGGGGCGGTTTGGGCTCCTGGCAGTTGGGGCAGTAGGATGCCGCCGGCTCGCTGAGCGCGTCGTGGGATCTGCGCTTATCCCTTCTCGAACTGGAATGTCTCCTCTTTGGAACAGGCATCTCGTTACTCCTTCCTGATCTTTTCTTTGAGCTCTGCCAACGCATGCAGCCTGGGATCCACCGGCTTTTTCTCGCAGCGGCACTCTTCTTTGTTGAGATTAGCCCCACAGCCCGGGCAGAGGCCTTTGCATCGCTCGTCGCAGATAAACCTCAAGGGAAGCGCCAGGACCAGCTCGGATGCGATGTAATCGCCCAAACGGATGCTCTTCCGATAATATCCTGTTTCGCTGCTTACCCTCTCCTCCTCGAGATTTTTCGACATCTCCGGAGATGCAGGCATGTAGTCGGTTTCGAGGTGAAGATCCACGGAATGAGTCATGGTTTCCAGACACCGGACACAGAACGTCTCGATCTCGCCGCTCACATCGACGCTGACATGGACGTCTTGAGAGTCCTTCTCCCGCTGCACCACGTAGTGGATGGCAAACGGCTCCTTCACCCTGAGATCCTTGTTGCGAAAGACCTCGTCGAGGGCTTCGGGCAGGGCGAGCACGTCGTTTTCCATCCCCGCCTCACCGATAACCTCGGGGTTGATCTGGATGTCTTCTATCCTCTTGAGCTTTTCCACAATAGCCTTTGCTACTATTTCATACTCATGATTTTGTCAAGCAGACATGGAGCGAAACCCGAGTGTAAGCGAAAAAGAAAACGGGCTCTTTTTACGGATCGTTCCATATTTCATTCAGAAGATCATCTGATGCTTGATATGCGATACGCTTTTTTCCCTCCCCGAGCACGGTCTGTATCCCCCGGAGAGAACCCGGCCCCGGCTGCCGCATGGAGTATTGACATATCGCGCATGCCCGTATAGGGATACGGCATATGACCAGCGGAATAACAACATGGATTGACGGGGAATTTATCGACTGCGCCCAGGCAACGGTCCCGCTTCTTTCACACAGCTTCAGCAGGGGTTCCGCCGTATTCGAGGTGATGGCCGTCACCTCAACCGCAACAGGCCCGGCCTTCTTCTGCCTCGAGGAACATGTCGATCGGTTTCTCTTCAGCGCCGGCCAGACCTACATGAAGGTCCCCTTCCCCCGGGAAACCATATGTGAGGCGCTCATGGAGCTGGCGCGGATCAATTCCGTCACCGCCGGCCTGGCGAAATTCTTCGCTTACTATCCGGACATCGAGTTCGGCACGACTCCTTCCGGCGGGGTCTCGGTGGCTGTCTTCTGCTTCAACTACTCGAGCTGCGGCATCAGGAAGCCGGGGGAGAATGACAGTGTGTCGGTGGGAATCTCGCCTTATCGCAAGCTTCATCCCCAGACGACCACCGTGCACGCCAAAGTGGTGGGGAACTACGTGAACGGCTATCTGGCACGCATGGAGAGCAGGAGCAGGGGCTTCGACGAAGCCCTGATGCTGGATACCGGCGGTTTCATTGCCGAAGGGCCCTCTGCCAACATTTTTCTCATCAGGGGCGAAACCGTGGAGACCCCCACGGAGGAAAACGTTCTACCCGGCATCACCAGGAAGGTGATCCTGGAGGTTCTGGACGACATGGGCTACCCGGAGAAGCAGGTTCACATCCGTCCCGGAGACCTCCAGAGATACGAGGAGGCGTTCTTCTCGGGCACCACAAACCCGGTCCTGCCTATCCGCTGCATCGAGCGGAAGGATTTCATCTGCCCCGGCCCCCTGACCAGGGAGGTCCGGAGGAAGATAGAAGAGGTGCTGAAAGGCGCGGTCCCCCGATACGAAAAGTATCTGACGCGCATACCCCGGGACTAGGCGCGGTCCCCGGCACTCGAACGCGGCGCGGAGCCTCCGTTTTTTAAGGCTATTGTCTCTTGACAACCCACGCTAATCATCATAGATACTGTGTTCGTTCCTCGGTAGCTCAATCGGCAGAGCGGGTGGCTGTTAACCACTAGGTTGGGGGTTCAAGTCCCTCCCGAGGAGCCAATCTCCTCATTCCGG
>DCDF01000034.1 GCA_002316295.1 Syntrophaceae bacterium UBA1062
ATCGATTCAGGGTCTCCGGCCACAGCCCAGGTGTCGCGTACCAAAGGCAAGGAAACATCTCAACCTCAAAGACCTCTTCAGAATGATTCCCAATCTGCCGATGAAATTCAGCAGGACATAGCAAAGATCAACGATCAGCTTGAGTCCATGAACCGATCCATCAGATTCAGCATCGACGAAGGTACCAAGGATATTGTGGTGAGGGTCGTGGATGAGAATACCGGTGAGGTAGTCATGCAGATACCGCCGGATGAAATGTTGAGGCTGAGAGAACGGCTGAGCGAGATGTCCGGGCTGCTTGTGAGAGAGCATGTGTGAGGTAGAAACGAGTCAGGTCCCGGTGTCTGCCGCTTGAGGACCTGACCGGCTATTCTGAAGGGGAGGGGGGATTCCCATGGCAGCGACATATTCAATTTCAGGACTTGCATCCGGGCTTGACTGGCGAAGCATGATTTCCCAGCTCGTGGAACTCGAACGGCGGCCGATCACACTGCTTGAGGAAAAGCAAACCACGCTGGGCGAGAAAAAATCGGCCTGGAATCAGGTCAACTCACTTCTCCGCTCCCTGAAAACGGCGGCCGGCGCCCTGAATTCTCCCGATGACTTCAATCTCTTCACCCCGAAAGCCACCATCAACAGCACGACCCTGAATGTGTCCGACCTCTTGAGCTATGCCGTGGGTTCGAATGCGACGGAAGGCTCATACAACATTACCGTCAACAATCTTGCCGCTGCCCAGAAGCTTTCAAGCAAGAGCTTCGGCTCGACGAGCGAGGCCCTGGGGATTTCCGGCGAACTCATTATCAACAACCGGGTGCTCAGCATTGCCGCAACAGACAGCCTCTCAACAATCCAAAACAAAATCAATGCCCTGAACTCTGGCGAGAATCCGGCTGGAGTCACCGCTTCGATCATTGCCATATCTACCGGCGAGTACCGTTTGAGCCTCACATCGAGGGCCACGGGCTCGGAAGGAATATCTCTGGCCAGCGGCTCCGCCGACAATATCCTCACCCAACTCGGGCTGGCGGACGGTACGCTGTCACTGCGCAATGCCGTCACCGGCGGCGCCCGGTCATGGGCCTTTTCAAGCTCCGCCGATTCGATTGGGCAAGTCTTCGGATTGACCGGTGCGGCATCGGGCACGGTGACCATAGCTGGCGTGGCCGTCTCCATCGATCTGTCCACCGATTCCCTTGAAGACATTGCGGGCACGATCAATAACAACGCGGCCCTGCAGGCTGCAGGAGTCCACGCGTCTGTCGTTCAGTCGAAAAACGGCGATGAGACTGTTTATACCCTGCAGATAGACGGCACCCAGGATTTCACCGATTCCAGCAACATCCTCCAGACATTGGGCATCCTCAAGCAGGGGTATTCCGATGTCACGGGCGTGAACGGGACCATGGAAAACACGGTCAACGGAGCGGCGATATCGAGCAGTACACTGCTGATCGACATAGATGGATACAATACCTGGACCCCGGGTGATTCCATAACGATCCAGGGTACCGGTCACGATGGTACCGCGCTGGATGCCTCGGTGTTTTCCATAACCGAGTCTTCGACAGTTGGCGACCTGCTGAGTGCTGTAGAAGCAGCATTCGGAGGTGAGGTCACCGCATATGTCAACGGCAGCGGGGCCATTGTCGTAGAGGATAATCAGGCCGGGGCATCGAGCCTATCACTCACGTTGACCCCGAGCATAGCGGCTGCGAACTCTTCCCTTAACTTCGGTTCCTTTGAGTCATCCACCATCCGAAAGCGCGAGATCGTAGCCGGGCAGGATGCCGAGATCACGCTGGACGGCATCACCTTCACCAGGTCGACAAACCAGATTAGCGATGTGATCGCGGGTATTACACTCGATCTCATAGGCGCTGATGAAAATGCGACGATAACGCTCAATGTTGTGCGTGACTATGAAGGCGTCAAGGGCAAGATCAAGGAACTTGTGGACAGCTATAATAAGGTGATGAGCTATATTGCCGCTCAGAACGAGGCACCGGGAGAAGGTAATGCAACAAAGCCGCTCTATGCCGACACCTCGCTCTATACTGTCAAGAGCACGTTGAGAAGCATTATTCTCTCCGGGGTGACCGGTCTGGACTCCGGGCTCGACCATTTGAGCCTCATTGGGATCAATATCGACAAGACAGGACAACTCTCGATCAACAATGCGAAACTGGACGGGTATCTCCAATCGAATTTCGAAGATGTCGTGAATCTCTTCTCCGCCCAGGGAACAAGCATGAACAGCAGCCTCACCTACATCACATCAGGGATCAATATGGCCGAGGGGGATTACGAGGTGGAGATCACCCAGACGGCCACTAGAGCAAGTGCCGTAGGCAGCGGGTTCTCAGGGGTTCTGAGCGAGGATGCCACCCTGACTCTGACCAATGCGCGCGGCAAAGAAGAGACGATTACGCTCAGCGCAGGGTTGAATATCGCCTCTATCGTGAACGCCATCAACTCCGGTAACACCCTGGGAATCGTCGCAGAGAACGATGGCGGCCAGCTCAGGATATCGAGCAGCACGTACGGGAGCTCCGGAGAATTCACCCTGTCCGTGACCGGCGGCAACCTCGGTCTGGCCGACGGTACGTATGCCGGTCTCGACGTTGCAGGGAGAATCAGGGAGCAGGGTTCATCGGATTGGATGAGCATGACGGGCAGAGGCCAAACCCTGATCGGCGACGATGACCAGGCCGTGGAAGGCCTCCGGTTGAGGTATACCGGGCCTGAAACGGGCATGATCGACTTCTCGTTCATCAAGGGCGTCGGCGATAAGCTCGACAAAGCTCTCCATTACATGTCAGACGGCATTGACGGGTATGTGGCAAACAAACAGAAATCGCTGCAGAACCAGATAAACAACATCGACAAAAAGATCGACCGGATGGAAATGCGTCTGACGAAATACCAGGAGACTCTGATCGCCAAATATACGGCCATGGAGAGGCTGCTGTCCCAGTTGCAGTCTCAGCAGTCCTGGCTGATGAACCAGATCAGCTTCATGAGCGGCAGCTAAACGATCGAAGCGAAGTCGCACCGAGAGCACATCAGGGCAGCCCTGTGCGGTTATGTCTTACGTCCGGATCATTCTTCGCCCGAGCAAGCAGGTAAAATCTTATATGATTTGCCTCCAACGGTGAGGATAATGTCGCCGTGCTCGTCCTCTTCCATCATGAGAGCCAGCAGATAATAGGCTGCTCGGGAAAACCGCACCTTCATGCCGTCTGGCAGCGAGCAGTACATGACATTGTGCTCTCCCACCGACAGCGTTTCCGGGTCGAGCTTGTGGACTTCACCCGTGTTCAGGAGGAGCAGGATCTCTGTTTTCTGGTCTCCGCGGATTGAGGCCACGACAAAAGGGGTATCCTCCACATCGATGTAACACACCTCGGATTGAAGGACTATTCGGTATCTGCCTTGATCATCTTTCTGAAGCGCGTTGCAGAATGTCAGGAGGACAAGAGGGTTCACGATCTCCTGGCCTTCGTAATACCACTTTCCTTCCTTGTCGATCCGGATTCTGCATGTATCGGTGACATCACGGAGCTCGCTGTGCTTCATGGATCATCTCCCCGCCTTTTATCTCTTCTCTGTTAACATAACCCGCTCTCACAGGCATCTCAAGGACAAAGTTCCTCAAGCATTATTGATTCCTTGGTCAGACTGTGTTAATCAGGCTTAATGTTTTCTTCATATCCGTTCGAGGTAAGGGGAGGTTATGGCAAAAGGCGATAAACAGGAGATGATCATCGATGCCGCGCTTGAAGTATTCCGCGAGAGAGGCTATGCGAACGCGCGGATGGCCGATATAGCCCGAAGGGCGGGTGTTTCATACGGCCTCGTCTACCATTACTTCGGGAGCAAGGAGGTTCTGTTCGACCTCATCGTCGAGACATGGTGGAACGACCTGTACTCCATGATGAATGCGGAAAAGGCATCGAGTGACGCCTTTCGGGACAAGCTTATCCATATCATCCGGTTTTTCCTCGATACGTATGTCCAGCGGCCCAACCTCATATCGATATTCGTAAGCGAGGTGTGCAGGAGCTCGGTGTACCATACCAGAGAAGGTCTTGCGAGGTTCCTGAAATTTTTCAGCCTCTGCGAGGAGATCATGCTCGAGGGCCAGCAGAAGGGGTATCTCAAGAAGGATATTCCTCCTCACCATCTCACGTATATTTTCTATGGAGCCATCGAGACATTCATCTCTGTCATGGTCCTGGGCAAGGAACCACTGACCAAGAAGAGGCAGGAGCGAGCAGTGAACGCCATCATGGAAGTCTTCATGGACGGCGCCAAGGCGGCGTGACGGTAGTGCTGAAACCCCGGCCGAGAAGGCCGGCGATTCTGCAGACATGCCTGAACGTTAAAGAAGCGAGGTAGCTCACGAATGTCGAAAAAAACCGAAAAGGTCATCATCTGCGCGGCCCTTGCCGGCGCTGCCACCATGAAGAATCAGAATCCTGCGGTCCCATACACGCCGGAAGAATTTGCGGAAGAGGCTGCGAAGTGTTACCGGGCGGGTGCCGCCATGGTGCATGTCCATGCCCGTGACGACAGCGGGATGCCCACCCATGAGATCGCCCGGATCCGGGACACCTATCAGGCAATCAAGGACAGAACCCCTGAGCTGATCGTGAACTTGAGCTCCGCAGTCGGATTCGGGAAAACGTCCGAGCAGAGACTGGCCCAGATCATGGAGGTCCGCCCGGAAATGGCGTCACTGAACACCAATACCATGAACTTCAGCTTGATAGACCGGTCCACCGGAACCATCGTGCTCGACTACGTGTTCGAAAACACGTTCACCATGCTCCAGGAGTTCGGAAAGGCCATGGAATCTCTGCAGATCAAACCCGAAATCGAATGCTATGATATCGGCGGCATCGACAACACGCTCCTTATTGCGAAGCAGGGATTTTTCACCGACCCCATGAATTTCAACTTTGTCTGGGGCGTCGCCGGGGGGCAGAGGTTTCGGCCGGACGCCTTCGTCACAATGGTGCATGCTCTCCCGGAAAACGCCGTTTTCACGACCTGCGGCGTCGGTCTCGACCAGTTTCCTTCCATCACCATGTCCTGCCTGATGGGCGGACATATGAGAGTGGGGCTGGAGGACAATATCAGAGTTCCCGGAGGGGACCTGGCAAAGGGAAGCTTTGAGCAGGTGGAGTGGGCGGTAAGGATCGCGGCCTCGCTGGACCGTGAACCAGCCACGCCGGATGAAGCAAGGAAAATCATGGGCATCAGGGCTTCGTGAGAAACATTGTGATCGCTCTCTTCCCTTGAGACATCCACCGCACACCTCTACTATTCTCGATCAGGAAACTGATCATGTCGGGCGGGAGGTAAGCATGGTTTTTCAGAGATGGAACGGATGGAAAACAGCAGGCATGTGCGCGCTTGTTTTTCTTGCTGTTCTCGGTATGGGAAATCATGCCCACGGATACATTGTCCATACGGTAAGACAGGGAGATTCGCTGGAGAGAATCGCGTCACACTACCTTCCCTACACCGCATCATATACCAGGGCCGAGCTCATCAGGGATATTCAGGCCCTCAATACACTGAGCTCTCCGGTCATATCGCCGGGGCAGACACTGACCATTCCAGTGATCCGCAGCGAGCCTCTCAAGGCTCAACGGAAAGCGAAAAAAAAGGATTTCCCTGCCAGAGGAATCTATGTGAATCAGAGAAACGCCGGTTCCCGAGAGGTTTTCGACCTGGCCGGGAAGATGAGGCAAATCGGGGTGAACACGGTGGTGTTCGACGTGAAAGAGGTTCATGGGGCGCTTGCCTACCCGAGCACCATACCGGGATCTTATGCTTCAATCACGTCATATCCCAGCAACATCGAAGAGATCGCCAAGCTTGTCGACTACTTACACAAAATGGATGTGCATGTGATTGCGCGGATCTGTATATTCCGTGACAAACTCATGGCCGCTGCCATGGAGGACTGGCGATACAATAATGAATGGGTGGATCCGGCCAATGACGATGTTCAGCAGTACAATCTCGCGGTCATCCGGGAAATGATCGGTATGGGGATAGATGAAATTCAGCTCGACTATTTCCGCTATCCCGCCGACGGGAGAACGGATACAGGCGTGGAAGGTAAGGATCGAAGCGACGTGATAGCGGAATATCTGTCACGGATTCATGCTGTCACCTCCGCTCAGGGCGTGTTGCTCTCTCTGGACATTTTCGGGATCGTAATCTGGCAGAGAACCATGGATATCAGTGTGGTGGGGCAGAATGTTCGGAAAATCATGGGCTATGTCGACATCCTCTCGCCCATGCTGTATCCGTCCCACTTCGGCAAAGATTTCGACGGCATAGCCAATCCGGCGGATAATCCGTACTATTTCGTGAAAGAGGGGGTTCAGAGGCTGAAGGGCATAGTCGGGGACAACGTCGTCATCAGGCCCTGGCTTCAGTCGTTTCCCCTGAGGGTGACAACCGGCTATGATTCTGATTACATCATGGCCCAGATCGATGCCGCCAGGGAGGCGGGCGCAACCGGCTGGCTTCTCTGGAGCCCCGGAAACTGCTACGATGAAGCGTTTGCCGCGCTTGGGATGATCCGCGATGCTCAAGATCTCGATGAGCAGATCCTCGTAGAGGAAGAACATGGCGGAAGCGCACAGGAATCGAACCTGCCCAGGACGCTCGACGCGCCCCACACCGGATTTGAAGTCCGGGGGACCCACCAGGACCCGACCGCTTCCACCGGGGGTATATAGCATGGTTCTTCACCGGGATCAAATCCTCTGAATACTTTCGACAGGGTGATCATCCCCGCGTGGTCACGGACGGCAGTACCCGGCGGCCGAGGGCGCCCATAGAGACCGGGCGGCATGGAGATGCCCGATTCATCTTGACAGGATCAAGTATTTAGTGGTCTTTTCCCAATATGACAACGAGACTGCTTGTCTGCCTCGCTGTGTCCGCATTCATTCACGCGCTTGCGCTGGTGCAGCCGTGGAATCTTTTCGTTTCGGCCGATGCGGTTGAACGGCCCTCCTTAAGCATCCCGGTCCGGCTTGTAGATGAGGTCGAGCCCACCATTCCGGAGATCGGCCATGAAGATGTGGTCAAAGACATGGACGAAGGAGTGAGCTTCGAAGCCGAGGGCACGGTAAGCG
>DCDF01000150.1:0-4750 GCA_002316295.1 Syntrophaceae bacterium UBA1062
AGCAACGGCCAGATCCTCCATCTCTATCGGGTGGGCCTCGCCAAGTTCAACAACGAGCAGGCGCTGAACAAGGTGGGCGGGAATCTCTGGGCTGCAACCCGCGCCTCGGGCGACGCGATCACCGGACATCCGGGAGAAAACGGCCTGGGCAGCATTGCGCCCAACTCGCTCGAGCAGTCCAATGTGGACATCGCATCCGAGTTCGTCAAGATGATCACCACCCAGCGGGGCTTCCAGGCGAACTCCCGGATCATCACCACCACCGACGACATGCTTCAGGAGCTCATCAACCTGAAGCGGTAATCCAACAAACGCCTCCGATGCTCCCGGGTGTCTCCGGACACCCGGGAGCGCCTGAGTGTCAATTTTATGACTTACCCTGCCAGGGGAAGCACTGCTCCTCGATTCTATAACCATTTGTAATTACTCATTATAATAATTATCTTCGTCAATGGCATGCCCCTTGCTCAACCTCCTGCGAGATAAATTCCGCAAGAGGGGCATATATGGATATTGCAACAGTAATCGGTGTCGTCTTTGCCTTTGGAATGGTCCTCATGGGGATCATGTGGGGGGGACCGCTGACCCTGTTCGTCGACACGCCGAGCCTGCTCATCGTCATAGGGGGTACGTTCGGGATCATCTTTATCAATTACCCGTTGAGGGAAGTGCTCGGTCTTGCCGGGGTGGTGAAGAACGTGTTCTTTGCCCAGCCCAGAGACGCCCAGGGGCTCATCCCCACCTTTGTCGAGTATGCCACGCGAGCGAGGAGGGAGGGGATCCTGGCATTGGAGAGCGCCGCCAACGATCTGGAAGATCCATTTTTCAAGCAGGGTCTGGAGCTGGTCATCGACGGTCTGGAGCCGCAATCCATCCGGGAGATCCTCGAGACCGAGATCGAGCATCTGGAACGGCGGCACACCAAGGGAGCGGACATCCTCAATGCGCTGGGGACATTCGCCCCGGCCATGGGAATGCTCGGCACCCTGATCGGCCTTGTCCAGATGCTCCAGTCCATGTCCGACCCCTCCTCAATCGGGCCTGCCATGGCGGTCGCCCTGATCACCACCTTCTACGGCTCCATTCTGGCGAACATGATCGCGCTGCCCATGGCGGGTAAGCTTGCCATGCGTTCAAAGGAAGAGTCGCTGGAAAAGGGGATGATCATCGAAGGGATCATGTCGATCTCAGCGGGCGACAACCCGAGAATTGTCGAAAGAAAGCTCCACTCCTATCTTTCTCCGAGCTTGAGAGAGACCTCGACCGGACACCGCGGAGAATAGCATGGCCCGGAAGAAGCGAGTTTATATAGAGCAGAAGCAGAGTGTGAGCTTGTTACTGTATACATCGCTCATGCTCATCCTCCTGACCTTTTTCATCGTGCTCTGCTCCATGTCGGTTCAGGACAATCGCAAGCAGCGCCTGGGCATGAACTCTCTCATCGGGAGCTTCGGCATTCTTCCCGGCGGCCAGAGCCCGCACGAGAGTTCGGGAGGCAAGGACCTCCTGCCCCAGGCGGCGCCTTTGAAGGAACAGCCCGTGGATATCCGCAGAGTCCGCTCCACGCTTTCGGAAAACGGCGTCACCAGCGGCATGGCTGTTTCGGAGGGGGTCCTGGGAGTCACCATCACCATCAAGTCGAATCTCCTGTTCAGATCCGGCTCCGACGAGTTCGTGCCGGAGAGTAGGACCATACTCGAAGCCCTGGCCAGGGCACTCTCGGAGTTTCCCAATCCCGTGGCCGTAACCGGGCATACAGACTCCATACCCTATGAGGGCCCTCCTTTTTACTCCAACTGGGCGCTCTCAGCCGCCCGGGCCGTTGCCGTGGTGAACTATCTCTCGGCCAGAGGGATAGACCGCGAGAGGCTCGCCGCTTACGGCATGGGAGCCCAGAGGCCGATCACCTCCAACAGCGACGAGTACGGCAGGAGGCTCAACAGGAGGGTCGAGTTGACAATCCTGGGCGATTTCAGAGGCGAAGCGGACCTGAAGAAAATCGAGGAATCCGCTCAGGAGCCGGTCCGCACCTTCCGGTACAAAGGATACAATTTCTCTCTGGATGAATGGTAATGGCAAGGAAAGACAAGAACATAGAATACATAATGCTTCCGAGCAAGACCCAGTGGATGGTCACGTTCTCCGACATGGTCACCCTGCTCATCACCTTTTTCGTTCTGATCATCTCCATGTCTTCCATGGACTCGAAGACCATGAAGGAGGTCTTCGGGTTCTTCAATGAGGTCATGGGGCCTCTCGAGCTTGCCGAGGAGCAGGAGATGCGCGGCCTGCCCACGGTCCTCGAGACCGTTTCACCCAAGGTGTTCTACGACACGACCAACCTGAGCCGGAGCATCCTGGACAATCTCGAGAGCAAGGAATTCGGAGGGCTGAAGGGCAGGGGCGAGGATCTGTTTGAGGTGAGGGAGGACAGCCGGGGGCTCGCCGTTTCGATCAACGGAGACATTCTGTTCGACGAGCGCTCCCATGTGTTGAAGAAAGAGGCGCTGCCCCTCCTCCAGAGCATTGCTCAGAGCATTCACAACGTTGATTCGACCATCTCTGTCGAGGGGCATACCGACAGCCGCGGCGGTACGACGAGCGAGCAGTACCGGCTGTCCATGAGAAGGGCGGGCAGCGTGCTCGATTACTTCATCTATTCGGCTGACATGAGCCCCACCAGATTCGCCCTGGCAGGATACGGTTCCACCAGACCTGCTGATTCCAATGATACCGAGCAGGGCCGTAGAAAGAACCGGCGGGTGGAGATCGTTCTCTTAAAAGACAAGCTATAGGAGGAACACATGGCGGAAGAAAAAAGCGGCGGAAAAGAAGCTGCCGCGCAGAAGGGTAAACAATCTCCGGTGCTCGTCATCATAATCGTTCTCGTTCTCCTGGTGCTCGTCGGAGGCGGCGTCGCAGGCTATTTCCTCCTCATGGCACCGAAATCCGGCCAGTCTCAGGCGGCGGCCCCTCAGGTGGTCGATATGCAGGCTCAACAAGGCCAGACATACGTTCCGAGCGGGCTGTCCGGTCCCATGAAGGCCATGGATACCTTTATCGTGAACCTCACCGACGCCCAGGGCACCCGCTATCTCAAGGTGACCATACAGCTCGAGATGAGTCACGAGATGCTCTCTCAAGAGATCGAAAAGCGCCTGCCCCAGATCAGAGATGAAGTCATCACACTGCTCTCCAGCAAGTCGTTCGACGATGTCGCCACTATCGCGGGAAAGAGGGCGCTCAAGCGGAGCATCATAAGCAGCATGAACAAGTACCTGACCACCGGCAAGGTGCTCAACGTGTACTTTTCCGAGTTTGTCGTCCAGTAAGGAAGCAAGGAGAAGGTATGGGCCAGATACTGAGCCAGGAAGAGGTGGATGCCCTGCTGAAGGGCGTTGTCGGCGGAGAGATCGAAACCGAGACCGACACGCTTGCGTCGAGGGACCAGGCCGATTACCAGAGGTTCGATTTTGCCGCGCACGACAAGGTCATCCGCGGCAGGATGCCCACCCTTGACGCCATCAACGACCGGTTCGCCCGCTTTTTCCGGAACACTGTCTCAGGCCTGCTCCGGAAGATGGTCGACGTGACGCCGGTGTCGCTCGATACCCTGAAGTTCGGCAACTTCATGCGATCGCTGCCGGTGCCGTCCAGCATTCATATCATCCGGGTGGAGCCCCTGCGGGGAAACGCTCTGGTGGTGCTCGAGACCAAGCTCGTCTTCGCCCTGATCGACTGCTTTTTCGGCGGCAGGGGCGCCAGCGCCATGAAAGTCGAGGGCAGGGAGTTCACGCCGATTGAGCAGCATATGCTCTTCAAGGTCGTATCCGCCGCCATAAAGGATCTGGAGCTGTCCTGGCAGCCGGTCTACGAGCTCAGTCTGGAATATGTGAGGGGCGAGATGAACCCCCAGTTCGCCGGAATCATTCCCAACGACGATGTGCTGATCGTGGTCCAGTTCGATATCGAGATGGAGGAGATGAGCGGCAATATCATGATCGGACTTCCCTACATGCTCATCGAGCCCATACGCGACCGGCTCTACGCAAGCTTTCATACCGAAGAGAAGACGAATGTCGACTCCGCGTGGATCAACCGCTTCAAGCACGAGCTCATGGGCGTGTTCGTCGATGTGTCCGTAGAGCTGGGAAAGACGACGATCACCTCACGGGAGCTCGCATCGCTCAAGGAAGGGGACATCCTGGTGCTCGAGAAGGATGTATCCGACGAGCTGATCGTCATGGTTCAGAATCTACCGAAATATTACGCACGGCCGGGAAAGCTGAAGGACAATCTGGCTGTGGATATCGTAAGCCTTGCAGACAGGCAGCTCTACTAAGGAGGAATCCATGGCTGATGAGGAGAAGGAATCCATGAAGGAACAGAAGACGAAAGAGGCGGCTGAGCTCTCCCAGGAGGACATCGACAGGCTCATGTCCGGAGGAGCCGCTCAGACCGAAAGGAAGGCGGAGAAGGATTCCGGACAGGACCAGCTCGCCGAGGAATGGGCAAGGGCGCTGGAGGCGGGCGAGGAGATTGAGGAAGGCAAGCCCCTGAATCGCACGGCAGAAAAGGCGCAGTTCGAGGAGCTTCACGAGAACAGGGCTTCGGGCCATGCTGCCGAGCTGGAATTCATTCTCGATATACCTCTGGAGGTCACGGTCGAAATGGGCAGGACGAGAATGCTCATCAACGATCTCCTGCAGCTGGGGCAGGGCTCGGTCATCGAGCTGAACCGACTGGCGGG
>DCDF01000150.1:4865-26262 GCA_002316295.1 Syntrophaceae bacterium UBA1062
GGCGGGCGAGCCGCTCGACATCCTGGTGAACAACAAACTCGTCGCACGGGGGGAAGTTGTAGTGGTCGGTGAGAAGTTCGGGATACGGCTCACCGACATCGTCAGCCCCATGGAGCGGGTGAAGAGGCTGCGATGAGCACGTTCATAGCGAAAAACGCACTGCTGACGCTGGCGGTTCTGCTCGCTGCGGCCGATCCGTGCCTTGCGGCGGACGGCGGCCCGGTGGGGTTGAGCGTCAGGACCTTCGCAGTGCTGATCGGGGCTATTGCAGGCCTGTTCGCACTGGCGTGGGCGGCGAAGAAGTACGGGCCCTATGCAAGAGTGAGGAGGTCCATCGGTCTGGATATCATAGGCCAGGTGCCGGTCGGCGCCAGGGCAAACCTCGCCCTGGTACGTGTGGGCAGGTCCGTGCTGCTCATCGGTGTCACCCAGAACACCGTCACCCTGATCAAGGACCTCGAGCAGGGCGATTTCGAAAAAACCATCCAGGAAGCGGGAGCTTAGAAAGAGGCCAGTCATGAAGAAAATCGTGTGGATCGCCGCAGGCGCCGCCATGATCGTCATGCTCGTCACCGATCTGCTCTTTGCGCAGGGAGTGACCATCCCGAACGTCAGCCTGGGGATTCAGGAGGCGGGCGATCCCGACGATGTCGTAGGGGTCCTTCAAGTGGTCTTTATCCTGACCATCCTCGCCCTGGCTCCCTCGATCATCATCATGGTGACATCATTCACCCGGACAATTGTGGTCCTGGGGTTTCTCCGCCAGGCGCTGGGCACCCAGCAGATGCCTCCTATGCAGGTCCTTACAGCGCTCGCCATTTTTTTGACGTTCTTCATTATGGCTCCGACCATGCAGCAGATCAACGAGCAGGCCCTGCAGCCGTATCAGAAAGGTTATATATCGTTCTCCCAGGCTCTGGAGAACGCCGAGACGCCCTTGAGAGACTTCATGTTCAGGCAGACCAGAGAGAACGATCTCTCCCTGTTCATGAGCATCGTAAAGCAGGAAAAGCCCTCCAACAAGGACGAGGTGCCTACCAGGGCCCTGATCCCCGCGTTCATGATATCCGAGCTCAAGACCGCGTTCCAGATCGGGTTCATCCTGTTCATCCCGTTTCTCATCATCGATATGGTGGTCGCATCCATCCTCCTGTCCATGGGCATGATGATGCTGCCCCCCATCATGATTTCGCTGCCGTTCAAGATCATGCTCTTCGTGATGGTTGACGGGTGGAACCTGCTGGTGGGATCCATCGTGAGGGGGTTTATCACATGACGCCCGAAACGATCAGCTCGATCATGGCGGAGGCCATCAAGGTTACCCTGCTCGTGGGATCGCCCATGCTGCTGGTCGGTCTGTGCGTGGGGCTGAGTGTCAGCGTGTTCTCGGCGGTCACACAGATTCAGGAGATGACGCTCACCTTCGTGCCCAAGATCGTGGCAGTGTTTCTTGCGCTGCTCTTTTCTCTGCCCTGGATCATCGAGAAGCTCACCACGTTTACCATCAATCTCTTCAGCAACATCCCGCTGATGATCCGATGAACGAGCTGCTGAGCCTCGCATGGCAGGACATTCTCTCTTTTATCTTCGTCTTCGCGCGGGTGGGGATCATCTTCGCGCTGGTTCCCTTTTTCAGCGCCGAGATCGTTCCCAGGCGGATTGCCGCCATCATCGCATTCTTCCTTAGCCTGGTGATCATTCCGGTGGTCCCTGCTCCGGGCATCGCCGCCGACGGGCTGGATGTCATCACACTGACAGTGCTGCTCGTCCATGAGCTCCTCATCGGCCTGTGCCTGGGTCTGGCGGTCAACGTCATCTTCGCGGGCGTCCAGATTGCGGGCGAGCTCATCGGGTTCCAGATGGGGTTCGGCATTGTGAACATCGTGGACCCCATGACCGGCGTGGATGCGCCTATCACCTCAAATGTGCTCTACATCGTCGCCTTTCTCCTCTTTTTTTCCTTCGGCGGCCATCACCTGCTCATCCGGGCCCTGGTCGAAAGCTTTTACGTCGTCCCGGTGGAGGCCGGATTCCCCGGGCAGAATTATGTTCTGACCGTATTGTCCTATGCCGCCCGGATGTTCCTGATCGGAATCAAGGTGGCGGCACCGGTCATCGGTGTGCTGCTGCTGCTCAATATCTCATTCGCACTGACGGCACGGGCCATACCCCAGATGAATGTCTTCCTCATGTCGTTCCCCGTCACCATAGCCCTGGGCCTTACCTTCCTGATCGTGGTCATAAAGATGATGCCGTCTTTCATGAACAGCGCCCTCGCGGATGCGTGGGTCTTCATGAAATCCACCATGCCGCTTTTCTAGAAATGGCGCCCAGCGGCCGTCGCTTTTTCTTTCAGCCGCAGATAGGAGGCCCGAAGATCGAGAGGGACGTGTCTCGATCATGGCGAGCCAGCCGCAGGGGTTGAAAATATGTGCGAGCGGGCTATAAAAATCCCATGAAACCGAAGCCCCGGTTTCTTCTCCTGGCAGCCGTACTCATCGCCGGCGCTTTCCTGTGCTCATGCGCCTCCCGCAGGCCCGTCCCGCTCCCTGAGCAGATCAGGGATGCTCGAGGCCTCACGGTCGGGGTTGCTTTCGACAGGATCTGCCCGCCCGAGATGCGCATTGAGGGTCTGCCGACCGGAGGCGCGGGGCCGTATGGCACAGTCCCGGGCATCCTTGGACGGCGTGACCGTGACCGCAGGTACGGGGGCGCCGGGCACCCGATTCCGCTCTCGGACAAAAGAAAGCTGGAGTGGTATCTCCGGGAAGGGGATGCGGACGTTTTTTGGGAAATTCAGGACCGCCTGGTCAAAGAGCTCTCGGCCGGGGGCTGGAACGCCGTTGCCCTGAAAGGCTGGGTGAAAAAGGACGGCCTCCCCCGGTTCGAAGGCCATGGAAGCGGATATGCGGAAAGAGACTACCGCGGAGTCGTTCCCGGGGAGGGTCTCGACGCGCTGATTGTGATCGACTGCAGGTGGTATGGGATGCACTGCCACTACATTGACTACTATCACCAGGGCTTCACCGATGCGGCAGCCAGGCTCCAGGGGCAGATGATCGATCTCCGCACCAACCGGCTCCTGTGGCGCAGCCCCGAAGTCGGGGTAAGAAACTCTGTACCCTGCAAATGCAATGAGCCCGGTGATTACCCCTGCATCAAGGCCTCGCTGCATCAAGCCGCCCTCGAAGCGTCATCCGGCCTTCTGGAGGATCTCCTGGGCGGGAGGCTGTAACAGTCTGAGCCCCCGGCCCCTTCATCAGGCCCCTGCTTTTGCCTCCGGCGTTCTTCGCTTGATTTTCACCCCTGCGTCGTATTATGTCCTTAGGATCATGGAAGAGATAATCTTACGCAACGGGGTGAAGCTCGTCGTAGAAGACAAGACCGCCGTTCTCACGGCGGATCTGTACATGATCCATCTCACGTTCACCACAATTGTGGAGCTCGATGATGCGGATGCCGAGCTGAAGGGATTTGTCGGGGGAAACCGGGCGACGCTCACCAGGGAGCTGAAGAGGCCCGCAGTCCACGAGCGTGAAAAAGATGCGGTGAGGGACGCCATGAAGGAGTCCTTCCTCGCCACCAATCTTCCGTACATGGAGCGGCCGAAGTTCGTCGGCAGGTTCAAGGCCAAGCTGCTCAAGGACTTCCGGGAAGAAGAGGAGAAGAAGAAGAGATCTCATGGGTAATCTCACCCCCATGATGCAGCAGTACCTGGATATCAAGAAGCTTCACCAGGACGCCATACTGTTTTACCGCATGGGCGATTTTTACGAGATGTTCTGCGACGATGCGCTCGAGGCGTCCAAAGTCCTGGGCATAGCGCTCACAACGAGGGATAAGGGCAGGGAAAACCCCGTTCCCATGTGCGGCGTCCCCTACCACAGCGCCGACTCCTATATATCCCGCCTCATCAGACAGGGATACAAGGTCGCGGTCTGCGAGCAGAGCGAGCCGGCGAACGCCTCCAAAGGGCTCGTGCGCCGGGAGGTGGTGCAGGTCATCACTCCGGGGCTGATCCTTCAGGACGATCACCTCGTGAGCGACAGGGCGAACTATCTCATGGCGGTGTGCCGTGACGCACGCAAGAACAGTTTCGGCATTGCGTTCATCGACATCTCCACAGGCGATTTCCGGGTGACCGGGATGGACTCGGAGAAGGATCTTCTCAACGAGATCCACCGGGTGTCCCCCAGCGAGATCATAGCCTCAGACCCCGATATCGTGCCGGACGGGTTCTACCTGACCGGCAGGCAGACGGCGATGACGCCGGAGAAGGCCCGGGACCTTCTCTGCGCCCACTTCAAGGTGCTGGGGGTCGAGGGACTGGGCCTGAAAGACCACGAGACCGCGCTCATCGCGTCTGCAATGGTGCTCGACTATGTCAGGGAAACCCAGAAGGGAGTGCTCGCCCACATCACCTCCTTGAAGTTCTACAACCCGGGGAGATACATGATTCTCGGGGCGACCACCCGGCGCAACCTCGAGCTCTTCGACTCTCTTTCCCAGGACAGGTCCAATACGCTCTTCGGCGTCATGAACCGGACCCGGACATCCATGGGCGCGCGGATGCTCGGCGACTGGATATCCTTTCCCCTCATGAGCCCCAGCGAGATCGAGGACAGGCTCGACGCGGTGGAAGAGCTCACAAAGAATCCCGGCGCGGTGCAGGAGATCAGAGATCTTCTGGGCGGGGTTCCCGACATGGAGCGGGTCCTGGGAAGAATCTCCACCGGCGGCGCATCCCCGCGGGATGTCCGCTCGCTGGCAGGGGGGCTGGAGCAGGTGCCGGCCGTGAAGGGCGTCCTCGAGCATGCGCGATCCAGGCTGCTCGCGGACGTTTCCCGAAAGATGAATCCCCTGCACGAGGTGACGGAGCGCATCAATGCCACGGTGGTGCCGGACCCGCCGAACAGGCTCGGCGACGGCGGCGTGATCGCATCCGGGGTGGATTCGGAGCTCGACGAGCTTCGACTGATCCGCCGTGACTCGCGCCAGTGGATGGCGGACCTGGAGGCGAAGCTTCGCGAACAGACCGGGATCAATTCCCTGAAAGTCGGCTACAACAAGGTGTTCGGCTACTATATCGAGGTATCCAAGGCGCACGCGCACAAAGCCCCGGAGCACTTCATGCGCAGGCAGACCCTCATAAACGCCGAGCGGTTCATCACGCCCGAGCTCAAGGAGTACGAGGCGAAGATCCTGGGCGCCCAGGACGCCATCTCCCGGATCGAGGCGCGGATTTTTTCGGAGCTTCTGGATTATCTCGTCGAATGGACGGCGGAGCTCAAGAAGACAATTGCCGCCGTCGCCTGCATCGATACCCTGAGCTCGCTCGCCTGGCTCGCCCTTGACCGCGGGTACCGCAGACCCGTCGTGTCCCCCGGCAGGTCCGTGCAGATCCGATCGGGAAGACATCCCGTGGTGGAGCAGGTGCTGAAATCAGGCGAATTCGTTCCCAACGACTGTTCTTTTGACGGCGAAAAGGACACCATCCACGTCATCACCGGGCCCAACATGGCGGGGAAGTCCACGTATATGCGCCAGATCGCGCTGATGGCCATCATGGCCCAGATGGGGTCGTTCGTGCCGGCGGACCGGGCCGAGATAGGAGTCGTGGACAGGATCTTCACCCGGGTGGGCGCGCTGGACAACCTCTCGGCAGGACAGAGCACATTTCTGGTCGAGATGAGCGAGACAGCCGAGATTCTCCATAACGCAACGGAAAACAGCCTCGTCATCCTGGACGAAATCGGCAGGGGCACGTCCACTTACGACGGCATGTCGCTTGCCTGGGCCGTGGCCGAGTATCTCGACCGGCGCCGGGTGAGGACCTTCTTCGCGACTCACTATCACGAGCTGGCCGATCTCGCCAGAAGGCACCAGGGGATCAAGAACCTGCACATGGCGGTCGAGGAGAGCGGCCACGATGTGGTGTTTCTGCGCCAGGTGAGGCGGGGGGCCATCGGCAGGAGCTACGGCATCTATGTGGCCAGGCTTGCAGGAGTCCCCGAAGAGGTGGTGGAAAACGCCCGCATCATCCTGGGCGCCATCGGCAGGAAGGCCAAGACGGTTCCCGCTGCAAGGCAGGATGCCCCTGTTCAGGAGAGCCTTTTTCATACCGAGCGGCCGGAGCCCGCAGACGAGGATCACCGTGAATTGGTCCGGCTGATCGCAGGGATCGATCTCGAGAGGACGACTCCTCTGGAGGCCCTGAATCTCCTTCATAATTTAAAGGAAAAGATTCGCAACCCCGGCTAAAGATTCACTCCGCTTTTTCCGAATACTTCTATCGAGGAGAGGCCTATATGAATAACATTGCGGAGACAAGAGCCTTAGCACGGAAATGTGGGATGCCCTACATCGACATCGAAAAAGAGGTACCCGACAAAAAGTGTGTCGATCTGCTCAAGGAGGTGTTCGCCAGGAACTACAACAGCCTCCCGATACGGTTCCTCAACGGCGGGGTTCTGGTGGCGATCGGCGATCCGGACCAGAAGGAAGTTGTCGAGACACTCACCTTCCACATCGGCAAAAAGGTCTACCCCGCTCTGGGCGACAAGACGGCCATCCGCAAGGCCATCGACACGTATTATTCCCCTCCGTCTTCCGAGCCGGCGAAAAAGAACGAATCTCCTCCCGCCGAGACGGAAGAGGAGGTCGAGCGTGAGCACCGCATCATCTCGGTCATCTCCAACAAGGGAGGCGTGGGAAAGACTCACGTCTCCACCAACCTGGCGACAGTGGCCGCCCAGGGAGGCAAAAAGGTCCTCCTGATCGACGCCGATCTGGGAAACGCCGATATATCCAATAAACTGGCACTTTTCCCTGAGTACACTCTGTACGATTTTCTCCTGGGCGATGTGCCCCTGGAAGACATGATCCAGAAGACGGCGTACGGGTTCGACCTCGTGGGCGGAAGCTCGGGGGAGTTCAAGCTCGCGAACATCAATTATGTCCAGCGCACCAAATTCATCCGGTCGTTCCGGAAGATCAGCGAAAACTACGACATAACGATCTTCGATCTGAGCGCTGGCATCGGCACGGCGGTCATGGATTTCGCCCTGGCGTCCGATGAAATTCTCATCGTCACGACGCCCCAGGACATCATCGCCGGATACGCCTGTATAAAGGCATCGTTCCAGCGGTTCAAGGACATCGAGGAATCTCTGCTGAAAAAAGTGGAATTCTATGAGCCCAGAAAAGTATACAAGCCCTGGGTGATCATGAACCAGATCACGAGCCTGAAGCAGGGGCTGTTTCTCTTCAACCGGATCTGCCAGACCGCGGACGAGCGCATCAACAACATGGAGGCCATGTTCTCCATAAAACCCGAGTACCTGGGGGGCATCCTCTACGACCGGGACAACTTCAAGAAGGCTGAGACCGAGAGAAAACCCATCACGGTCGTGGCCCCCAGAAGCAACCCGTCCCAGTGCATGGAATACCTGGGGAAGAATCTCATGGAGCGCCCCGATCTGCGGAGCTACAGCCAGCAGATCAAAACTGGTCTCGGCCGTTTCGCCATGATCTTCGGGCTCGAGTGAGACGCGTCGTAAAGAACGGAAAAAAGCAGCCGATAACAACGCTATGGACGATCGGGGAAAGGCTAGAGTGGTGACCTTGGAAGAATACAGAGCGCAGCGTTCGGAAAAATGGGACGACGTGAGGCCGGTGGTGATCTATTTTGCCGGTGAGCGGTTCGTCGTGGAGTATCACAAGCGTTTCGACCCCATGACCACCCCGGTGGTTGCCATGGTCCATTCCTACCTGGGGAACATCGCACTCACCCAGAACGATAACTGAGCCTGTTGCTATGCTCACTCCTTTCAGTGATCTCTTTCTGTAGAAGATCCTGAGCATATGCAAGAGAAATACCGGTGGTGCCGCACGCGGCGGACGTCTGATTCCATTTGTCTTGCCAATGTGCATTCTTTGCTCTATTAAATAGCGATATATGACACTTCCCAAAGACGATAATGAAAGAAAAGTCCTTGTCATCGACGACGACGAGGGCGACTGCTGCCTGGTGGAGGACATCCTCAGCGAAGAGGGTTTTCATGTCGTCAAGGCGGTCGGCGGCGAGATGGGCATACGCATCCTCTCCGAAGAGGAGTTCCCGGTCGTCATCACCGACCTGAGGATGCCGGATGTCGACGGGCTGGCGGTCATCGATTTCGTACGCAAACGGCGAATGGAGTCTCTGATCGTGGTCATAACGGGCTTCGCGAGCGTCAACAGCGTCATCGAGGCCCTGAGGCTGGGGGCATACGACTATATCCTGAAGCCCTTCGGTGCGGACCTCCTCAAGTTCACTGTTCAGAGGGCCTTCGACTACATCGCTCTGAGGGATGAGAAAGACCGGCTGAAGTTCTTCGAAGTGATCACCCAGCTGGCGAGCACCACGGCTCACGAGGTGTTCCAGCCGCTGACCGTGCTCATGGGAGAAACGAAGGGAATCCTGAGGACTTCCGATGATGCCTCTGTCAGGGAGATGGCCGAGCATATTCTGGAGGAGGCCCGGAAGATCCGGGACATCATCCGGAAGATGGACAATCTCAACGGATACGTCATCAAGACTTTCCCCGGCGGCCACTCCATCATCGATATCGAAAAGGGCTCATCGGGCCGGACGAACATCGAGTAACCGCTTCCTCCCATCCGTATTTCCCGGAGATTCCGCAATCTTGCCATAAATGATGATATGGCGGCAGGGACGGATGTGGTATATCAAGACTATGAAGATCCTGGGCCTGGCCTTGCTGGCACTCATGGCATCGGCGCCGGCTTGCGCCGGTGAGCGCAGTGTGGAGACGCGCCCGCGGACCTGTGTGCTCAGGGTCATCTACAACGGCGAAAGCCTGCGTGCCTGGTATCTCCTCATCGACGCCAGAAGCCCGGCCGAGCGCGAAAAAGACGCGAAAACCGGCGCCCTCGGGGGACCGGTGATCGTCTTTTTCCAGGGCCATGCCCAGAGACCGTCCGACGCCTATGCATTCAGCTCGGAGCTGGCGCTCGGATGCAGGTCGGGCATTGTTGTCGTGCCGGTGAGCGACACACCGTACGGCGCAGATGAGCGCCTGCGCGGCGACAGGGGCAAGGAGGCCGTCCTCATGGCAGTGGTGAGGACGGCGCTCGCATCCCGCGGCATCGGGGTTCGCGGTCTCCCTCCCGATGATGGAGAGGTCCGCGTCCTGAGCGAAGAGGCTGTTCCCGACCCGGCGGCATGTGCCGTTTCCGCACGGCTGGTCGCCGTCGGATGGTCCCACGGCGGCATTCTCGCACGGCGGATCGCCCACGCCTATCCCGCTGCGGTCGCGGGCCTGGGCCAGGTATGTCCGGCAGGGTACGAGCCCGGAGGGCCTCTTTCCCTGACCGGCAGGTTTGCCCTCGAGTCGGTGCGGATCTCGAAGCTTTTCGCAGGGGGCGGTGCAGGAGACGCGCTCATGTCCGCCTGGGGGTTCACGAAAGGTGTTGCGGGCGATTTCGCCAGATCGGTTGCGGGTGCCGTCGTGCATCGCCACCCCGCCAAGATATTGAGGGTGGGAAGGGACATCAGGGACTGCAGTCTGTACTGCGACGGCGGGAATTTCGGCGTCGGCCGCATCGAGCGGGTGGCGGTGATCTTCGGCGCCGAAGATACCTGCATGAGCCCGCAGAGAATCCTGGGCGGTACTTGCGCCTCAGGCGTCGAGCAGGAAACGGCTCAGAGATTCTGGGAGCGGTACTATCCGGAAGCGCTCTCTGCAGGCGCCGCCCTTTCGCTGGAAGTGCTTCCCGGAACGCACCTCGCCCCCGTCACTCACAGCAGGCTCTATGCGGAGCGCCTGCTGAGGAACCTCGGGGAGAAGGCCGATTTTTCAGAGGGCGAAGGAGAAGAGCGGCTGTGAGAAATTACGTGCGCTGGCCCCTGGTGGTCCTCATGGCCGTACTCCTCGTGTCCCTGCTCCGCTGGGCCGGAAGCCTCGATATCCATGAAGTGACCGAGGTTTACGACGGCGACACGATCCGGATCGACGACGGGCGGAATATCCGGCTCATAGGCGTCGATGCACCCGAGGTGGACTCGCCCTATTCGAAGGAAGAGCCGTTCGGCAGAGAGAGCAGGGAGCATCTCGAAAAACTCCTGGCCGGCAGGAAGGTGCAGATCAGGGTAGGGGCGACCCCTCTGGACCGCTACGGGAGGACCCTGGCATACGTCTATGCCGACGATGTGCTCATCAACGGGCGCATCATAAGAGACGGCTGGGCGCAGGCGGATGTCCGCTTCGATTATAAAAACAGGGACCTCTTCGCGGCCTACGAGAAAGAGGCCCGGGCGAAGAGAATCGGGATGTGGAAGCATTCGCCCTGATCAGGCGGCGGGCTTTGTCCGGTTGAGGCCTGTTGATTTCGTCTTCGGGGGATTCCTCTTCTTCCTCTTCCCTTGGTGAGAGGACCCGGGAGGGGGAATGACCAGACAGCTCCCCGATGCCCCGCCGCCCGGCTCAAGGGGGCGGCGCAGTGCTCATCCATAACGGTTCCGAAGCATCGATCCGATGAAGAGCAGTACCAGCCCGACGACAATGAGGGCCGCGAAGAGCGGGCATGCAGCAAGCGCATTTGCCGCCGCGGGAACTGTCCGGACCGTATCGGCAAGGAAATCGGGCCCTCTCTCCACGAGCGTGAGCACGCTGTACTGCGTCCAGGTGTTGTGCATGAGATACATCAATCCCTGATAGACCAGCAGGCACAGGCCGCCGACAGACCCGGCGATGCCGGCCAGTAGGAATATCTTCTCCACGGCATTCTCCTCTCGGATCAGGAACTCTCGCACTGCCTAGGGACCGATGTATAGCACATCGCCTCCCGAAGGGGAACACCCCGGTGCACAAAACATCCGGGATTCAGTGGCATAGGGGCTCTCCGACCGTGCGGGGCGGGTTTGAGCGGGAAATGAAATCCTTGCAATAATTCCCATATTCATCTATCTTGCGCTTCAATATCGGATGCAGTGACCAAGAAGGAGTAGCTCATGCTTACATATATGAGAAAGCGGTCCAAGAGCTGGATCACGAAGTTCATATTCGGTGCCATCATCATCGTTTTCATTTTCTGGGGGGGAAGCGCCTACTGGTCAGGGGAAGCAAACAAGGTCGCCAAGATCGACCGTTATATCATCACCCAGCAGCAGTTCGCCAAGGCATACAGCGATGCCCTGAGGCTTTACCAGGCAAGACTGGGCGACGCATTCACCCCCGAGGTCCTCGCACAGCTCGACCTGAAAAAGACCGTGCTCGATCAGATGATCAATGACTATATCGTGGACGATGAAGCCAGGAAGCTGGGCGTGAGCGTGTCGGATGAAGAGCTTCAGGAGGCCATCCGGACATTCCCCGCTTTCCAGCAGAACGGCCAGTTCAGCATCGACAGCTACAAGCGGCTTCTGCAGTACCAGAGAATGACCCCTGCTGAGTTCGAAGAGCAGCAGCGCAAGGCCCTTTTCCAGCAGAGAGTCTATTCCATGATCACCGAGAATATCATCGTCTCCCCCCAGGAGGTGGAGGCCTACTATCAGTACCAGAACGATTCGTTCAACCTCAATTATCTGGCTGTCGACGCGAAGTCGTTCAGCAAGGATGCGGTCGTCGGCGATGAGGAGGCGGCCGCCTATTATGAAGCGAACAAGGAGCGCTACAAAATAGCGCCCAGGATCGTCCTGACCGCTGTCCTGTTCCCGGTGGAGCAGTATTTCGACGAAGCCGCGGTAAGCGTGGATGAGGCAAGAGACTACTACGACTCCCACCGGCAGGAGTTTGCCGAAGAGGCGAAGATTCACGGGAGGCACATTCTTATCCGGGTTCCTCAGGATGCGGACCAGACCACCATCGACAAGAAGCGCGCCGCAGCGCAGAAGATCTATGATCAGGTGAAGGCGGGAGGGAACTTCGCCGAGCTGGCGAAGAAATACTCGGAAGACCCCGGCACGAGTGCGGCGGGCGGCGATATCGGCACTGTGCCTCAGAGCTCCCTGCCGGCCTCCATTGCCGAGGCGTTCTCCGGCATGAAGCGCGGAGAGGTGAGAGGCCCGGTCCAGACAGCACTCGGTTTTCACGTGCTGAAGCTCGAGAATAAATCGGAAGCGAAGCAGAGATCCTTCGAAGAGGTGTCCGCTTCCATAGTCGAGAGGATGAGGTATCAGCGGGCGATGGCCATTGCACGCGACGAGGCCGGCAATGCGCACATGGAGCTCTTCGAGCAGGGAATCACCGATCTGGCGGACTATGCCGAGTCGAGAGGCCTGGAAACCCGGGAGATCGGGCCTTTCGCGGAGGGCGAGAACATCGGTGTGGCCGGCAGCGAGGAAGTTGCACGGCAGGCATTCATGCTTCCACAGGGTGAGATCGGCGCTGTCGTGGAGACAGACGAGGGCTGCATGATCTACATGGTCAGGGAGAAGATAGCGGCCCGCATCCCTGAGCTCCAGGAGATCAGAAGCAGAGTCGTCGAGGACGTGCTGACCGAGAAGTCTCTCGAAAAGGCGAAGGAGCATGCCGGAGACCTGGCGAAGAAAACTCTCGCCGAGCTGAACGCCATGAGCCCGGAGAGCACCGGGGAATTCAGGAGAACATCGTACCTGGTGCCGAAGCTCGGCATGATCGAGGGGCTGCAGGACGACCTCGGCAGTCTGCAGGACCCCAAGGTCTACACACACCGGAACACGGTCTACGTGGTCTGGCTCAAGGAAAAGAAAGAAGCGCTCGCCTCGGGAGCCGGTGAGAACGAGCTGAAGAGAATCCGCGAAGAGCTCCTTTTGCGGAAAAAGGAGATGGCCATCAAGGCATTCATCGAAGAAGCCCGCAAGCGCCATGACGTGGTGATCGATTACGCGAAGATCACCTGATGCGGTCGGCTCGAGAGCCCCTGTTCCGTCATCTGAGGAAGCCGGAGGCCGGAAGCTTGAAAAACGCTTCCGGCCTTTTCTGTCAGGCCATTCTCCCCGATCTCGCCGGGAACTCAACGTGCGTGTCTGTTCCTGTTGCATCCGAGGGCTCGTCCGCAATGCGCCGGGTCACTCGTGTTCAACGGCCCTGTGCAGCTCCGAGTATATGCGTACGAGCCTGGAAAACTCATAGTGGGCGTTCAGCCCGCTCGGGCTCGGCAGCACCCAGACCGCCGTCCGCCCGATGGTCCGATCCTGCCTGCCCGGCACTGTTCCCGGAAGATCGAAGGCGGTGCGGTAAGCCCCGATCCCCAGGAATGCGACAAATCGGGGCCGGTAGTGCAAAACCTTGGCTTCAAGCCTTCGCGCCCCTTCCTTAAGCTCCCGGCGGCTCAGGTCGCGGGCCCCTGCGGTGGACCGCTCAACGATATTCGTCAAGCCATAGCCGCTTTCAAGAAGCTCATGCTCCTCGAAAGGCGACAGGAGCCGCCGGGTGAACCCGGACGCATGAATCACCGGCCAGAAGCGGTTTCCCGGGCGCGCGAAATGGTGACCTACTGCGCCTGAGTACAAGCCGGGGTTGATGCCGCAAAACAGAACGCGCAGACCGGGGGCGATGAGATCGGGGACAATCCTTCCCTCGGCTGCGAGGATCTCTTTCCGGGTGGGCGTATGCCGCTGTACCACGGGAGAGAGGGATCGAAGATCACGTTACAGATGCTATTTTCTGTATTCCCTGTGTGCTCTGCTGGCGACGAATTGCCGGTATATTGCCAGGAGGAGGATCGCCCCCAGCAGCGCAATGATGATACTCCACAGGTTGAAGCCGGTAACAGTCCCCAGCCCGGCGAGCGAGGCAATGGCCCCGCCGACGACGGCACCCGCAATTCCGATGAGAATGGTGACAATGATTCCCCCGGGATCTCTGCCGGGCATTATCCACTTTGCCAGGATACCGGCAACCAGACCGAGCAGGATCCATGTTAAGATTCCCATGGGCCTTTCTCCTTTGCTTTGGAAATTGGTAACAGTCTCTCATAACCAATGGTAACCGTATGCTCTGTCAAATCAATGTTCCCCGGCGGGCGTGAGAAGATTACGACCGGCAAAGGTCCGGCGATTGCAGGTCCTTGTCCCGTCAGGGATCGGATCGCCCTTTCCCGCATTCCCCGCATGGCCGCCTGCCTGCGTTGAGAAACCGCCTCGGGCCTCTATCCTTATTTCCTGTAAGGAATACGTGATAAGGAGGGAGGTATGCTCAGAAACATCATATACGGTGCAGCATTCATCATCGTCCTGTTCATCGCCACCCCGGTGCAGGCGCAGCAGCCTGCCGGCCAGGACTACACGTTCGGGAACCCCATGCCCTTGAGCCAGCTCGGCCTGATGTACACAGACAGACCCATGAGGGCCAAGAGCCCGTTCACTGTGGGTCCCGGTCGTTTTCAGGTGGAGACGAGTGTGTTTTCGTACCTCTGGGATGACAACCACTTCAAGCGCGAGCGGATCAGTATCGGCGATACCACCCTTCGTGTCGGGTTTGCAAAAAATCTCGAAGCAGGTGTGACTATCGAGCCCCTGATCTGGCAGTGGCTGAAAAACGGCGTCCGGGAGGACGATTTCGGGCTTGGTGATACGGAATTTCGTCTCAAGTACCATGTGTACGGGCCCAACTATCCCCAGACCATGCTCCCGCAGGGGGAGTCCGCCCTGGCTGTTGCGCCCTTTTTCACTCTGCCCACCGGCACGGACGACTTCGGGCTGGACAGGATGTCCTTCGGTGTAGAGGTCCCCATCTACTTCAATGTCGGCGGCCCCTTCACCGTCGGTTTGACACCGGCGATCGCATACATTCCGGAAGGCGATGTATTCGCGGATGAAGATGACGAGTACATTCGCGTCAGCAACGCTCTCGCGCTTTTCTACCCGTTCCAGAGCGATCTGGCCGGCTTCGTGGAATTCTTCGCCAGGGCCAACACCGAGGAGTGGTCGGACTGGGAGGGCAGCATGGACGGAGGCATTCTGTACCAGCTGACGAACGAGGTCCAGCTGAATGCAGCACTGTCTTTCGGCCTCACCGACGAAGCGCCGGACTTTACCACGCAGTTCGGTTTCGCATGGCGGTTCTGATATGCGGCCTGCCTGTGCAGGTATGAGAGAATTCTCCGCCTGACACCTTTTGGCAGAAGGCGGGGAAAGATGCCCGTTCACGCCGCGGACGGTTATGAGAAGAGACTAACACAGGCGCCGGGGATGAGGTCCCCTGCGGAGGCCCCGGACTGTTCCCGCCGCGGCCGATAGGATTCAGCAATAACGCCCCCCCAATTTTCCCATGAAAACCAGGGAATCTCGTTGTCGGGTATTTCTATTGTTGATATAAATAGGCCCGTGTCATTTCACGACATACGGGCTGCAGGATCGGCCGCATTGTTGGAATGACGGGGAGAGGGCTTCTATGGAGAGGGTCATTCGGTTCTGCCTTGAGCATCCGTGGCGGGTAATCCTGGCCGTCGCGGCCGTCACGCTGTTCTTCGGGTTACAGATCCCCAAAATCACCATGGACCCGCGGGTCGAGGTCGTCTTGAGAGACGACAATCCCGAGGTCGAGATTTTCGTCGCGAACAAGCATACCTTCGAGCCCTACGCCGACATCCTCATCGGCATGATCAATACCGGCGACATCTTCAACCCGGTCTCCCTCGAGAAGCTCGGCAAAATCGCCCTGGAGCTGGAAGAGATCGCGGAGGTGAGGAAGGTCGCCTGCCTGCTGAACGTGAAGAATATCCAGGGCAGCGAATCCGGTCTGGATGTTTCCCCGATGGTCTCGGACACGGCTGCTCCCCTGACTCAGGCGGATATCGCCGCCCTCAAGGACAAGGTCGGCTCGTGGGAGGTGTACAGAGACACCTATATCACCCGCGACGGCTGCGGCACGGGCATCCTCGTCGTGCTCCAGCGGGAGGTGCAGACCGACCAGATCGTGCCCATCTATTATGCGATCACGGATATCCTGAGCAGGTACGAGGGGCCTGAAAAATTCTATATATCTGGGACCAAGGTGGTTGAGGCCCTCCAGAGCCATTACATGATCAAAGATCTGATCCTGCTGCCTCCCCTGGTCTGTGTGGTGCTGCTCACCTTCCTCTTTCTGTTTTTCCGCAACATCCGCGGCACCCTGCTGCCCCTCGTTTCCGTGGCAATATCGGCCGTGTGGACGCTGGGGCTCATGGCCCTGGTCGGAAACCCTCTCACACTCGTCACCACGGCGCTGCCCGTGGTTCTCATCGCCTGCGGCTCGGCATACGGCATCCACGTTTTGGAGAACGTCCTGGCGGACGACGCGGAGGGGAAAAAGGGCAGAAGCGGGATTCTGGGCGCGGTTTCACGGGTCAGGATGCCGGTTGCCATGGCCTGCATGACCACCATGGCGGCATTCATCTCGTTCACCACCTCGACCATCGTGCCGCTGATAAACATGGGGCTGTTCGCGGCATTCGGCCTCTGCGTATCGATGATGCTGGCGCTCACCTTCATCCCTGCGCTCCTTTCCCTCATCGACGCCCATAGCGGGAGCGTGACGCACCACTACCACTCGAGCAGGGACTATGTGGGCCCCATCCTGAAGCGGCTCTCGTACCTCGGCATCCGAAAGAGCAGGTGGGTCATCGCGGCCAGCTTCGTGGTGCTGGCCGTTTCGATATTCCTGGGAAGGCATGTCAAGAGCGATCTCAACCTGGTGGAGGATTTCCGGGAGCGGAGTCCGATCCGCATCGCGGATACAGTCCTCAATCAGAGCTTCGGGGGCACGTCGGTCTTCCACGTGGTGTTCGAGACGCCCGGCCCCGACGACATCAAAGAGCCGGCGGTGCTGAGGAAGATCGAGAAGCTGCAGCAGGAGCTCATGAAGGTAGAGGACGTGGGCAAGGCCGTCTCCATCGTGGATTTCATCAAGCGCATGAACCAGGCCATGCACGACGGCGATCCGGCGTTCTACACAATCCCGGAGTCCCGGGAGCTTGTCGCCCAGTATCTCCTGCTGTTTTCCTTCTCCGGGGGAGGAGACGAGCTGGACGGCTTTGTTGACTATGACTTCCGGAAGGCCCAGATCATCTTGCAGATGAAGTCTCTGAGCGGATATCTCGCCCGGGATGTCATCGACGCGGCGAAGCGTTTCCAGGAAAACGAGCTGGCCGGACACAAGGATACGAACATCATCACCACCGGCCTTGCGGTGATGGCCAAGGAGTTCAACCGCATCGTGGTCAGGAGCCAGATCCAGAGCTTCCTCATCTCGATTTTCCTGTGCTTCCTGATCACTTCGGGCGTATTCAGGTCGTTGCGGCTCGGAGTTTACAGTATGATGCCGCTCCTCATCCCCATCGCGCTCGACTTTGCGATCATGGGGGTGAGCGGGATCAGGCTCAACGCAGCAACGGCCACGGTGGCGAGCATCGATATCGGCATGGGCATCGACTACTCCATCCACTTTCTGAGCCGGTACCGGCACGAGATCCGTATGGGACTGCCGGTGGCGTCCGCACTGGACAGGGCGCTGAACACATCGGGAAGGGGGATCGTCTATAACGCCCTGGCGGTGGCTGCAGGGTTCCTGGTTCTGGCGCCTTCCCAGTTCGTCATCATATCTCAGATGGGCATTCTCGTGGCCGTGGACATGCTCACCATCGCCCTGTCAGCGCTTACCTTCCTGCCCGCGTGCATTATGCTGCTTCCCCCGAAGCTTCTCGCCGGCTCTCCCGTCCTTCCGGACGCGAAGACCCCCCTGGCGTACGAGCCAGGGGAGATCTCTTCATCCGATGGATTCGAGGACAGGGGCGCAGGCTCCGCAGGAGGCGGGTAGGGCGTCGCCCCGCCGGATCTCATGAATGCGGAATGTCTTCTCGGACGGGGGCTGCTACACCGTCACGATACCTTTCACCCGTCCGACCCATCCTCCCAGGGCGGCTGCAGCACCGCTCAGGATGAGCATGAAGAATGACGCCAGCGCCGCCTTCGACAGCGCATCGGCCACCTGTCCCGCCACCCGCTGCGCGGTCTGCTGAGCCTGCTGGGCCTGTTGCTGCACCTGCGGAGCGAGCTCCCGGTAGCGGGTTTCCATCTGCTGGACAATGTTCTGGATCTCCTGCTCTGAGAGCGTGGTGTACTGCTGGATCTGCTTCACCATCTGCTGGCGCTCCTGCTCGGTGACGCCGCCCTGCATCATCTGATATAAGGACGGGCCGAGGTCCCGTATCACGGTCTGAGCGTCCACACCTTCCCTCAGGTTCTGGTCCATTGCCTGCTCGGCCTCCTGTATGATGTCCTGCGCCGGGCCGGATACCGCGCCGGCTATCTGAGGTATGACCGTGCCCGCCGCCTGGCCGGCGACGGAGACCACATTGCCTACCAGCCCGAACGCGCCGCCCAGGATGAAGCCGACCGTGCTCGTGAGCATGAACATAGTGAGCAGCGTCACCAGGCCCCAAGTCACGAGGCCGTGCAGGGCCCCGTCGAAAACGCGCTGGAGGCCCGCAACCCTGCTGCTCACCCAGCCGCCGAGAAAGTATGCGATAATGCTGCTGATGACCCACCATATGGCGGTGCCGATACCGAGACCCCCGAACGGATTTTCTTCCGTTGCGGGGTTGATGGTGGCAAAGCCCACTGCAAGACCCAGCATGATGAGCGTAAGCATGACGACCAGCGTAATGACCGTTCCGGCGAATATGGCGCTCCACTTGACATGGCCAACGGATTCCGCTGAAGGGAGTACGTTTATTCTTTCTTCCATTGCACTTGTCCTCCTTTGGTTGAGGGTGTCGAATGGTCGAGTTTTCAGGGGACGGATCTCTGCGTCCCGACAAGGGTAATAATGGGTATTCTCCCTGATCTCTCAAGCTTGGATTGTCCGCTCGAGCGGCTGGTTTCGGTCGTTCGCCGAGGGCGTACCTCCGGCGGGTCGGGAGAGGGGTTCATCGAACGGGAAGGGAAAGGATCGGGAAGGAGACGAGCTCCGAAGCCCCCGGAACGCTTCGCGCGGGGGAGGGAGGCGCGGATGCAGGAGCGGCAGCCGGGGCCGGACTCCGGAGAGCCGGCGGCGGGCGCCGGCACGACTCCTCCGGATTGCCCCGGCCCCGGCTGCTGAGGCTTTACCGCGCGCGGGCCTGCAGATATTCCTTCAGGGCATGCGCGTTGTTCAGCCGCTGCTCCCGGGAGCTGTACAGGAGCGTCACGGTCCCTGAGCGCGCACGCCCGATGAACTCTTCCACAGACTCCGGCCGGCTGTCCAGCTCGGCGAAATAGCGTGTCCTGAACTCGGGCCACTTTTCAGGGTCGTGGCCGTACCAGGAGCGGAGCTCGTTCGACGGCGCGATATCCTTGAGCCAGAGATCGATCTTCGCCTTCGGCCGGGATACGCCTCTGGGCCACAGCCTGTCCACCAGGACGCGCAATCCGTCTCCATCGGCCGGTTCTTCGTACACCCGCTTGACCTTTATCTCCATGTTCCGCCTCCTTTAACCTTCGAAAATATGTCTCAGCGCCCGGGCCCGTGCCCGCTGCACGGGCGCTCGATGAGACCGAGAAAAGCCTCGATCGCCGCGAGCGACGCCCGGGGCTGTGCCTGGAGAATGAAATGCGGCCCCGGTATCCTTTTCACCCGCAGATCCGGGACCGCCTCCGTGAAGTCGAAGAGAGAGGATGCCGGCACGGTCCTGTCGGATGCGGCCTGGATATACAGGCATGGAACGCTCAGCAGGGGAAGAAGACTGCGGACATCCATCCCGGCGACGATCCCGAGCCGGTGAACGAGCACCTCGAGCGGGACTGCGGCCATAACCCGCCGCCACAGCGAAAGGAACGTCTCGGCCGGCTCGTTGCCTCCAGCGACCGCCAGCTTCAGCAAAAACCGGGGCGGTGTGAGCCTCAGAATCGCCGCGAGCGGAAGGGCCCTCAGGAGCTTCAGCGCAAAAGGCCTCGGCGGACGGGCAAAGGTCGAGCACAGCATCAGGCACTGCGCCCCGAGCATTCCCGAGCCCACCAGGGCGACCGCCACCGGCCCTGAGAAGGACTCGGCCAGGACGATGGATCCCTCGTCCCAGGGGATCTGTTCCCTGGCGCATCGGACGGTTTCCTCGAAACTCAGGGGCCTGTCCGCGGGATAGCGGACCACCGCCGTCGCGACATCGGGCGGCAGCACCTCCCTGAAAGGCTCGAACGAGATCCCCGTTCCGTCCAGGCCGGGCAGGAACACGAGCTTCTTTCCGCTGAGCACGCTCATATCCTGGTCCTGCGCGCCGCGAACGCGGACGCTTCCTCTCTCCCGCACATGCATCGGGCGCCGGCCGGCCGTCGCCCGGATGAAGCCCTCAGATCGCCTCGATAGTCGACGGCGGCTTCGACGCGATGTTGTAGGTGACGCTCACCACTCCCGGCACCTCGCGGATGATCTCGCGGCCGAGCTGCTCCAGCAGGTCGAACGAAAGCCGAGTCGGCTTCGCCGTGCGGGCGTCAGTGCTGTCCCAGCAGCGCACCTCGATCTGCTGGCCGAAATCGCGCTTTCCGTCGCGCATGCCGGTCACGCGGTCTTCGTGGAGGACTCCCAGGTACTGGAAGGCGCCGCTCTCCTTGAGCAGACGCTCGATCACCACGGTGGCTCTGCGGACCGTCTCGATCCTCTCCGGCGTGGCCTCGCCTATCACCCGCGCCGCCAGAGCCGGCCCCGGGAACGGAATGCGGTCGAAGAGCTCGTTGGGAAGCCCGAGCGACTTGCCCAGCTTCCTCACGCCGTCCTTGCGAAGTTCGATGAGCGGCTCGAGGATGCGGTAACCGAACGCAGCCTGCGGGTCGATCCCGAGCTGCTCGAAGACGTTGTGCTGACGCTTGATTCCCGCCACGGTCTCGTCGACATCGGTCAGGATCGTCCCCTGGAGGAGATATCTGGCGCTGCTCTCCCGGACGATACGGCCGAAGACGTCCCGGTAGAAGGTCTGGGTGATTGCCTCGCGCTTCTTCTCGGGGTCGGTGACGCCCTTGAGCGCGGCGAAGAACTCCGTGCGGGCATCCACGACCTCGACCGCGACGCCGAGGTCCCGGAAATATGCCACCACCTGCTCGACCTCGCTCTCGCGCATGAGGCCGTTTTCGATGATGACCGTCCGCAGGCGGGGCCCCAGGGCGAGATGTCCGAGCATGGTGACCACGGACGAATCGACCCCTCCGGAAAGGGCGTTGATCGCCGTTCCGTCGCCTACGGCATTCCTGATATCCTCGACCTTTTCTCTGGTGAAGCTCTCGGTGTTCAGCTCACCTGCCGTGACTTCCTTTCTCATGGAGAAATCTCCTCTTCATATGTTTTGCCGGTTTCAATACCATGGAACCAAGGCGGTGTTCCACGACGAAAGTCGGATGTCACATCGCCCGGGTGTTATGGCCGGATGCATGCATCCCTCCGCTCTCCGTTCGGCGCTCGGCCGCGGG
>DCDF01000148.1 GCA_002316295.1 Syntrophaceae bacterium UBA1062
AGGGTGCTCGGGTTACAGGAAATATAGATGATGCGAGACGGCTGTAGATCAGGGATAATCTGGACAACGTCCTTTGCCCCTTCTCTCGGAGGATCCAGTACGACGGTATCGAATCCGACCGCCTCGTCACGGATGGACGTGACCGCTTTCAGCGCATCCATGGCAAGAAACTTCACGTTTCCGACTCGGTTTTTCTTCGCGCTTATGTTGCCCAGTGACGCGAGTTTCGAGCTCCTCTCTATGGAGACCACCTCAGATGCGGCCAGTGAAAGCGGAATGCTGAAGTTCCCGCTCCCGCCGTAGAGGTCGAGAACCTTCCCCGCCCCGCCGGCGAGATCAACGACATGCTCCACAAGGGCGGTATTCAGCTGCATATTCGCCTGGATAAAGTCGCCGAAGGAGCAGCTCAAGTGGATCTTGCGCCCATGTACGTTCAGGGAATACCGGCAGAAACGCTGGCCAAATACATGGTCGCTTCTCCGGGCGCCGGATACGACGAATGAAAGTCCGGAAATATCGAGCTCCCGGTATATTCTCTCCATGATGCCTGACGCATTTCTGTGGACGTTTCTCCTGCACCGGGCCTGTAGGATACTCTCATCCTGCGGCGAATGAATCTCGATCGAGTAGAGCCCCGGAATAGGATTCTTCCGAAGGATGTCCCTCACCCCTGAGGCAATCTCCCGCACCCTCGGCTTCAGCACCGGGCAGGAGTCGATATCGATAATTCTGTTCGTTCCTTTCCGGAAAAATCCAAGTAGAAAATCGGGTTCATAGCTGCACTGAAATGTCGCATGGCCCCGGTAGCCGTATCCCGTTTCCGAGGGCACTGCCTGAAATTGCTCAGGGATCTTCACATAGCCGGTTTTGGTGATTTCATCTTTGAGGATGACGCTCTTCCATCTGACCTGCTCAGTATACGCAAGATGCTGCCAGTCGCATCCACCGCAGTGGGAAAATCGGCCGCACTCCGGCTCGACACGGTGCGGGGAGGTACGAAGGACAGCCGGTGCGCCGGCGATACAGTATGATCCGCGTTCTTTTTCCACCCGGACACGCACCTGCTCACCGGGAAGAGCCATCGGCACGAACACCACCTTGCCGTCTTGTCTTCTTCCGACACCCCTGCCTCCATAGGACAGGGAATCAATATTTATCGTAATTTCGTCTGTATCCATTTTCGGGCTGTTGCCGCGACCTGCTCGAGGAAATTCATGTCTGTCATGAATCTAATCACATAATGCAAATATTGCAACGGGAATCTTCCTCATATAATATATGATATATGGAGCAGGTCATACTCTGGCTGGTGGAGACGATCGGAAGGCTGGGATACACCGGCATTGTTGCGCTGATGTTTCTTGAGAGCTCATTCATCCCCTTTCCGAGTGAGGTCGTAGTGCCGCCTGCCGGATATCTGGCATCACAGGGCCAGATGAATATCTATCTGGTGGTTCTCTGCGGGGTCCTCGGCAGCCTGCTGGGGGCCTTTTTCAACTACCTGATAGCGCTGTGGCTCGGCCGGCCGTTGCTCCTGAAGTATGGGAAGTATTTCTTTCTTCCCCCGGAGAGATTCCGGAAGGTTGACCACTTCTTTCTCCTTCACGGCGAGATCAGCACCTTCGTTTGCAGGCTCATCCCCGGCATCCGCCAGTATATCTCTTTCCCTGCAGGCCTCGCCCGGATGAATCTTCTGAAATTCTCGATCTATACCGCACTGGGCGCCGGTATATGGGTGGTTGTTCTCGCCTGGATCGGATATCTGGTAGGAAACAACATGGTCCTCGTACATCGATATTCCCATCAGGCTACCTTAGCGCTCTTTATCGGGATAGCCGTAGTCCTTTGTATTTATATCTACCTCTTTCTGTTAAAAACAAAAACAAGGAAAAGAAGCCCGAAAATACAGGATTGTGAATGATTGATCAGTTTTGAGAAAGATATGGCCTTATTTTTCCAGACATTGTTGTTTACAACATCTCATTAAAATTTCACTATTCCAAAGCATCCTGATATTAGTCTTGACATCTGTGAAATATATCATGTAACTTAGGAAAGATCGTGTCCTTTTTGTGAAAAGGAGGGTCTATGGGGAGTAAATATTCGTCTTCCGATTTTGAGCTGTATACCAGAAAGATCAAAGACTATGCCCTGCTCACGCCTGAAGAGGAGCTCAATCTTGCACGGCAGTACCGGCAGGGAAAAATCGAGGCAGGCCAGAAGGTCATCACCGCCAATCTTCGTTTCGTGGTGAAGATCGCCCATTCCTACTTTCATCTCGGCTACAGCCCCCTCGAGATCGTGCAGGAAGGGAATATGGGCCTGGTAAGAGCACTGACTCGGTTCGACCCCGAGATGGGAGTCCGCTTCATCTGCTATGCAATCTGGTGGATAAAGGCCTATATTCGAAACTTCATTCACAAGAGCTACCAGGTGCATACCGGAAGGCTCACCCACGCTACAGGACTCGTCTCTCTGGACAGCACGGTCTCATGGGATAACGAAAACAACGAGGAATGCCTCCTTGACCATCTTCTCTACCAGGGAC
>DCDF01000010.1 GCA_002316295.1 Syntrophaceae bacterium UBA1062
GACCATCTTCTCTACCAGGGACCTGACCAGGACGATCATTATGCACAGAAAGAGCGGCATCAATATCTTCTCAAAATCCTGTCGTCTGATCCTCCGATCCTCACAAAACGCGAGGTTTACATCATCCAGAAACGCTTTTTCCATGATCCTCCGGCAACACTCAAAGACATTGCAACAGAGATCGGCGTAACGAGAGAGCGGGTGCGTCAAATCGAGATGCGCTCTCTTCAGCGCATCAGGACGGTCATGGAACAAGAACGTGAATTCCTGGTCGAGGATATCGACATCAGCCACAGCTATCCCATGCGGCGCAGAAGACTGTAGTGCTTTCCGGTCCCTGCTCTTTTTCGCTTCCAGACGGCAGACGTGTCGGGGGCAATCCGATCGTTCGATTAAGAACCCATCCATAATTTAGGACGATACAGATGATCGCAGATAGTTACTGATTTGGAAACGCTATTTAGGGATGGGTTCTAAGTCTCTATGCAGAAACCGTATCCTCCAGCCGCGTGCGCGTTGTAAAGGATGCCGGGACGGCTTAACGGTTGGAGTATGATTCGAACCGGGTAAGCTCGGGCCTCCAGGACAACTTGATCTCTCCCGTAGGACCATTGCGGTGCTTTGCAATGATGAGCTCTGCGATCCCTTTGTCCGGCGTGTCGGGATTGTATACTTCGTCACGGTAGATGAAGCAAATGATATCCGCATCCTGCTCGATCGCCCCCGACTCTCTCAGATCGGCCATTTGAGGGCGTTTGTTCTGCCTCTCCTCCACCCTCCGGTTCAGCTGACTCAGGGCGATAACAGGTATGCCGAACTCCTTTGCGATAGCCTTTAAGCTCCGGGATATCTCCGAAATTTCCTGCTCCCGCGAGTCAGACCGGGCGCGGGATGAGGTCATGAGCTGGAGGTAGTCTATCACCACGAGCCGAAGATCTTCCTGCGATGCGAGCCTTCTGAGCTTGCCGCGGATTTCCATGGGCGATATACCCGGCGTATCGTCGATATAGAGAGGTGCTTCCGAGAGGATGCCGGAGGCATTCAGAAGATTGCTCCAGTCTTCCTTTTTCAGCAGGGAGAGAGAAGCTGCGGATCTCACCAGGCTCTGATTTATCTGCGCTTCAGATGCGAGCATTCTGAGAACCAACTGCTCCACCCCCATTTCCAGGGAAAACACCGCCACCGGCAATTGCTCGGTAACGGATACGTATTGGGCGATATTCATGGCGAGGGACGTTTTGCCCATAGAGGGCCTGGCTGCTATGATGACGAGATCGGAACCGTGGAGGCCGCCCAGCAGCTGATTGTCCAGATCGATGAATCCGGTGGGAACCACCCCCTCATCAATCTCTCCTTTGGCCATGCGGCCCAGAGTATGGTACATGTCCTGCAGAGGGATACTGACCTTGATCAGTCCCCCTTTCTTGTTTTTGAGCTGCTTGTTGATGTCGAAGATGACCTGCTCTGCATACTCCAATACGAGAGGAACCTCCTCTCCGGGATTTCGAGCGGTCTTGATGATGTTTCCTGCACCGACAATGAGCGACCTCAGGATGGCCTTCTCGCGGATGAGTCTGGCATAGTACTCTATATTGGCGGTCGTCGGTATGCGATCGGCCAGCTGAGCGATGTAGCTTGCCCCCCCGACCTTGTCCTGCTTCCCTTTGCTTTCGATAGATTCGACCAGGGAAACGAGATCTATTGGAAGCCCCCTGTCTCTGAGGCTCAGCATCTCTTCGTAGATGATGCGATGCCTCTCCGCATAGAAGTCCTCCGGCGAGATAATTTCAGAGATGATGTCGAGCGAAGAGTTCTCCAGCAGCACTCCCCCGAGCAGATATTCTTCCGCCTCTTTATTGTGGGGAAGGATCGGGGAAGGGCTCTCCATCCCGCTATTCCTCGTTCTCTGCAGACACCTCGACCTTGACCTGCGCATTGACTCCGGGGTAGAGCCGTATGGTCACCTCATGGGTTCCGACGTGGCGGATCGGCTCGGGAAGCACGATCTTCTTCTTGTCCACCTCGAAGCCTTTTTGATTCAGAGCTTCGAAAATGTTCGTGGAGGTGATGGAGCCGAAGAGCTTTCCCTCCTGCCCGGTTTTCACGGAAAAGTTCAGAGTAACGGCGTCGAGCTGATCGGCAATCTTCTGCGCATGCTCTCTGGACTTCGCTTCGGATCTGATCTTTGATTGTATCTTGTCTTTGAAGGCCTTGAGATTCTTGTCGGACGCCATCAGGGCGAGGCCTTTGGGCACCAGGTAATTTCTTGCATATCCGTCTTTCACCTTTACCTCTTGTCCTACGCTCCCGATACCTTCAATAGTTTCCAGCAGCACTACCTTCATGTTATATCTCCTTCTGAGCTTCTTATCATATTTCTGAAGTTGAACCAGGTATCAAACAGTCCAAGCGCTGTAACGATGATCATTATATATATCTGACTGAAAATCAATATGTAAACAACCAACCTTATGACCTTTGACCAGTTGTACTCCGTCATGACGGAAGCCACAATGGCCAACCCCTGAAAGAAATAGACCTGCGACACGACGATCATGAGATTGAGTCCGAGAACGCGTACATTGTCATATTTCATCAGGATGAAAAGGCCTGACAGAATAAAGAACCCAACAAACCAGTCCGGACACTTCCAGGTGCGAAGCTGCATTGTTTTTCTCAGCGCAGTCGTTATCACGAGATTGAGCCACATGATGCTCAGGATGGATGATGCGATTATCCCCCAGAACAAGTCTGTGATCCTCGCTTCCATGGCTCCTCTGTTAATCCTGAAATCAGCGAGTTCTCCTGAAGGAAGAATTCGATCGTACACTACAGAGATCTGATTCATGACATCTCCCACCCACCTGGCGACGATATCCTGAAACAGAATGCCTTCCTGCCATGCCATGACCCTGATGCTGAGTATGAAAAGAATCAGCAGCAGACACGACGGCAGGAAAACGGCCATGCCCGCATCCTTTCTGCTCGCAGACCAGTGTATCAGGACCCCGCATGCAATGAGGAACATATACAGGATGACACTGTGCATAAAGCCCGGTACGACAATGAGCGCCGCAGGGATGGATGCAACTGCAAGCGGCTTGGTATATGGGGATACCCGATCGAAGAAAATCGAGTAGAGGGCAGGCAGAAACAGTGCGACAGGAAGGGCCTGCGCCGTTGCAACGATTACCAGAATCCCCATAAAAAGAAAGACCCCGCTAAAAAACCACAGGGTCTTCGGGCCTCCCACTGTCAGAGGCATAACGTCAATCGTGAACGGTAAACGGCAGAAGGGCCATGATCCTCGCCCGCTTGATTTCGACAGTCAGCTTCCTCTGATGCCGCGAGCAGGTCCCGGTGATTCTTCTCGGCAGTATCTTGCCCCGTTCGGTGATGAAATCACGGAGCATGCCTGTATTCTTATAGTCTATCTTCAGATTCTTGTCTTCGCAGAACCTGCATGTTTTTCTCTTATAGTACGTCCTTGTGCGCGGATTTCCCGGTCTGTTCTGCATTATTCACCCACCTCCTCTGCTTTGTCCTCGGCTGTCGGCTGTTCCTCGGGAGCGGCCTTGGGCATCAGTTCTTCCTTTGTAATGTGGCTGTCGAGCTTGATGATCACGAATCGCACGATGTTCTCGTCGATCCTCATGAAACGCTCGAGCTCGGAAACCATGGACCCCGGTCCTTCAAGATAGATAAGGAAGTAACGGCCTCTTGAACGCTTCTGAATTTTGAATGCGAGGGTCTTGATTCCCTGATCTTCCAGCTTGATGATTTCGCCGCCGTTTTTGGAAACAGCCGCCTTGAAACGGGTGAGGAGCTTTTCCTGGTCTTCCTCCCCGAGATCCGGGTTCTGGATGAACATTATCTCGTAGAGATCCATTGTATCCTCCTTATGGTTTTGTAGCCCCTGTCCGGAGCAAGGAGCGTGGAACTCATATAACAAAGTTCACACTCTTGCAAGGATAAAAAAGCGGTTCGTTCCAGAGATATGATCGCAAAGATCAGTGGAGTATACGGAACTCCCGGATGGTGTCGTCGGGCTCAACCTCGTCGAATTCCACACTGTCCACCCGGGCTCCCGGAGGACCCTGGCGGCACCATGCTATAAGACTATCGACTGCATCGGGCTCGCCCTGCACATGGGCTTCGACATCGCCCTCCGGTGTGTTCCGAACCCAGCCGTAAACGCCCAGGAGACGGGCCTGCTCTCTGGTTGTGGCGCGGAACCACACACCCTGAACCCTCCCGCGTATCGTAACGTGAAAGGCTTTCACCCTGTCATTCCTCCCTGATCATTCTGAGGAATTCATCCTCATCCACTATGGTTACTCCAAGAGACGAGGCCTTGTCGAGCTTGGAACCCGGCTCCGTCCCGACAACCAGGTAGTCGAGCTGGGAGCTCACGGCAGAAACGACCTGCCCTCCTTTGCCTTCTACCTCCTTCTTTGCTTCCGAGCGCGTCATGGACTGCAGGGTTCCGGAAAAGCAGAACTTCTTTCCTTCAAGGGGCGCTTCTGCCCGCTTGGGAGTTTTTTGTAATGTTATCTCGAGGCCACGTTCCAGCAGCTTTCCGATTACTGCGCGGTTTCGCTCGTTCGAGAAGAAGCTGCTGATAGCCCGGGCCATTTCCTTTCCGATGCCTTTCATGGACTGGAGCTCATCCTGGCTTGCCTCCATGACTTTTTCCAATGACCCGAAGTGCTGCGCGAGGTCTCTTGCCGCGACTTCTCCGACATGAGGAATTCCCAGACCGTATAAGAATCTCCCGAGGGTGGTCTTTTTGCTCTCCTGAATGGAATTCAGGAGGTTTGACGTAGAAAGCTCGGCGAATCCATCAAGGCCCATAATATCATCCCGTTTGAGGGTATAAAGATCGGACACATCTCTGACAAGGCCTCTATCCACCATCTGCTGGATTATCTTTCTCCCCAGTCCGTCGATATCGAGGGCGTCCTTGGATGCGAAATGATAGATCTGCTCCTTGAGAATGGCGGGACACGCCATGTTGACACATCGATACATGACGCCTTGCTTGCCCTTTTCTCCACTCGTGTCCCTGATGATACCGGAGCCGCATACCGGGCATGCCTCGGGCATGGCGAATTCCCTCTCTTTGCCGGTCCTCTTGGAGACCACCGGGGCAACAATTTCCGGGATCACATCGCCCGCCCTTTGTACAATCACGGTGTCTCCTTCTCTGACGTCCTTTCTTTTCACCTCGTCAGCATTGTGGAGGGTAGCTCGCGAAACAGTAACCCCGCCTATCTTTACAGGGTCGAGGACGGCCACCGGAGTGAGGACGCCTGTTCTTCCGACTTGAACTCCTATTTTCCGGAGGATGGTCGTAGCCTGAACCGGAGGGAACTTATAGGCGATCGACCAGCGGGGTGAACGGGCCCTGATTCCGAGCACCCGCTGATCGGCTATGTCATTGACTTTGATCACCACTCCGTCGATCTCGTATGGAAGAGATTCCCGCTTCTCCTGCATACTCAGGCACAAATCGATCGCCTCATCAATGCCGTGGCAGAGGCGGATATCCGGATTCACCCTGAATCCATACTCCTGGAGCCTCCGGAGAGTGTCAAACTGCGAATCGAGCCCGACTGAAACAGCATCTACGATCCCATAGGAAAAAAAGACAAGAGGCCTCGATGCCGTGACACGAGGGTCCAGCTGCCGCAGAGAACCTGCCGCTGCATTTCTCGGGTTTGCGAACAGGGGCTCCTGTTTCTCGGACCGTTCCATGTTCAGTGCCTTCAGTGCGTTCTTGTACAGAAGCACTTCACCCCGCACCTCGAGAAAATCCGGCGGGTCTTCGGCAATGAGTTTCAGAGGGATGCTTTTAATAGTCTTGAGGTTGCTGGTAACATCCTCACCGGTGTACCCATCCCCGCGGGTGCCTCCCCGTACGAATATCCCGTTCTCATAGACAAGCTCCACGGCCAGGCCGTCGAACTTCGGCTCACAGCAGTAAGGAACATCCTCTTTCCCCACCAACTTGACTACGCGCTGATGGAATGCACGCAACTCATCGGTGTCCATGGCATTATCGATACTCAGGAGAGGCACCCTGTGGGCCATGGGGGGAAAAGAATCGACCGGGGCGGCGCCGACTCTCTGGGTTGGAGAGTCGGACGTCACCAGTTCCGGATTCTCCGCCTCCAGCCTGAGAAGCTCCCGCATGAGCTCGTCGTACTCGAAATCGGAGATCTCCGGAGAGTCGAGAACATAGTACCGGTAGTTGTGATAATCGATCTGCTTTCGAAGATCGTTTATGCGCTCTACGACTGTTTCTTTCGACATACGGTCTCCCGAAAACACAAAAAGTGGGGTACCAATAGAATTTATTGCACTAACACAAAAAAGACTTGATCAAAAGATCATTATGATTAATACAATATATAGACATTAGCGCGACAACAAAAATTGCATCGGGACCAATAAGGAGGTTGCAATGGGCAAGGTTGTATTTAATGTGCAGGATCAGTTCCTTAATCAAGCGCGAAAGGAAAGGGTCCCCATTGTTGTGACTCTCATCGACAAAGACAAGGTCGAGGGATTTGTGAAGAGCTTCGACCCATTCTGCATTCTCATTCAGACAGACAAACCGATACTCATATACAAGCACGCGGTCGCGAGTATCGAGCCATCCGAGACGAATTCAAAACTGAAAGACTTCCTGGCGGGATGAGGACTACCTACAAGACAAAGGCCTGTATCATTTTCCTCCTTTTTTCCTTAGCGGCACCCCTTATCTGTCGAGGTGACGCATCTCTTGCGGTCTTCGGTGTGGGGTCCATTGAGAACGCCAATCTTGCCAGAGCGGAGCAACGAGCTCTTGATGACGCATTCGCAAAAGCGATTCTCCAGGCGTCGCTCAGGCATGTCCCCGGCAGCTCAGTCGCCGACCTGATGCAGCTCCTTCCAGGCTACCTTTCGTCCAGAGGTACGCAGGACATTCTGCAATATCAGATTACGTCAAGAAATCAGCAGGATGATGTGCTTCTTCTCAGCGTTGACGTCAAACTGGACGATGACTCCCTGAGGCAATGGCTAGATGCCCATGCCCTCACGGTTCCCAGGGAACGAAGATCCAAGGTGCTTCTCGCAATTTCCTTTCTTGGCCCGGGCAATGTCAAACCATATGAATGGTGGACATCCAACAAAGACCGGTCTTATTCTTCCTTTGAATCACAGTTCGCACGGGAATTGAAGCATTATGGAGAATACATCATAGACCCCCCGAAAAAAACAAGGGCTGCACGCGAGGATTCGACCCCCCTGGATGCTGCTCTTTCTGCGGGGGCGGATATTCTCATAACCGGTTCTATTGCCTATACCCCGGTACTCGATACGCTCTACGAGTGTTCGCTTGAGCTCTCCCTAATGGATGTGGCATCCCGCTCGGTTCTTTCAACATGGTCTGTTTCCCTGAGGGGTGATTTCTCGACATCGGCCATGAACTCCCTGATGATCAACGAGGTCATCAAGCCCGTCAGGACGGGTATAAGCAAGAAAATCTTAAGCGATAGCCCAGGCGTAGCCAAGAAAACGCTCTGTGTCGAAGGGGTCAGCGATTATGTGACCTACCAGTCGATGATCAATGCGCTCAAGGCAACAGAAGGTGTTATCCGTGTCAGCATCACCGGCATTCACGGGCACTCCATCTGTCACATCATAGAAATCAAGGGCAGCCTCTTCGATGCTATGGAAAATCTCAAACGGCGTCAGATTGCCAAGGCCGATATTCTTGTGGAGAACGAGGCGGCGTATGTACGCATCATTCACTGAATGCCGAAACCGGCCTTTCGGAAATTACAGGCCAATGGCACCCTGCGATAGAGAGCCATCAACAGAGAACGAAGCTCACCCGCAGAATGATGCGATGATTCCCGCTTTCGGAACGTTTTATTCCCCCCAGGGAGATAAGTACTTCAGTGCCGGGTAATCGTTGAATATCTTTCTCTCATCCAGCTGGCGTGGGATGAGGAATATACTTCGTGCGCCGATAGTCCCGTCGGGCAGATGCCCTCCCCTCACATAGATCCACTGGCCTTTTTTCAGATCGCTGTATTGCATCGTATTGCCCAGGGCGTCCAGAATGTGCGTGCGGTAACGCTGCCTGCCATGACGCATATCAACGATATTGACTGGTCTTTCCGATGCTAGGATGAAATCACTTTCAGGGCTTATATATGATATTTTGGCCTGGAACTCCATCTGCTTCCAGCGAAACTGTGCCGGCTTGTCCCATTCTGCACTGCATATTCCCTGAGATGCGATCAGAAGCACGACAGCCAGCAGCGGTATATATATTCTGTGGTTCACCATCTTTATCTCCTTTTCATCAATTCTGCTTCCAGTAGCGGATGGTGGGGGCTATCGGCGGGGCACCATGATCTTTTGGGAGTGTCAGATCAGGATCGAACCGGGGGGCAAGATCGTTCTGGTTCCCTTCGTTTTCCGGATTGCCAGCAGAAGTTACAATGAGCTTTGCCCTCACTATGGTTTCATCGTCTTCGTCCTTCAGGTAAATGATCTGGGGAGCTGACGGCATCCCTTTTCCGATATAGGTGGACCTATTTGTTCCAACCCCCGGAGCACCTGTCTTGTAATCCAGCATATAGACCCTCGCTCCGCCGAATACTTCGACGTTGCACTGATCCGTGCTGGGTGGGTCGGGTGTAAAAGTAGTAAAAATCACCAGCGATCTACGAACATAGTTTTCATCCCTGTAGTCATAGATAACCGGATAAGAGACAACCTTTTCTCCTTCGTTTGGAAACCTGATATACCATCCTTTACAGACATCGGAAGTGAGCGTGGAACGGATGGTCTCATTGTAATCGTCTAAGCCTAATCCCGAGACGTCATACAGATGGGCCCACGGTATGGTAGCAGGTTCGAAGCGGTTCTTTATGGCAAAGAAATAGTTGTATGTGTTCATATCGTTCGGGTTTTCACGATCTCCGGTTCCGATGAACACATAATCACCCCATATTTCCTTCTTTACCGCCGGATAGTACATGAACTTCAGCCATTCATTGACCGTAGCTCCGTCCCTGGCCTTGAACAGGAGCTGCTTGTTCCATTCGTTGCCTGTAGCGTCTCTGTCATGAAACACAAAGAGGTTTCCGCCCATGTCTCCAGCATAAATGGTATCGATGAGATGGTTCTCATCGCTATCCGAGTCATATGCCAGGAGATCCACTATACAGTGAGTCATGGATGGATAATTACTGTAATTGAAGTTCACCACCGTGCTCAGGAGCGATCCGTTGGATGCATCAACGGCATAAACGGCCCTGCCCCTGCTGTCGGAGGCATTGGGAGTCTTTCCTGGATCGCTGGAGTCGTAGTGGTCGTTGTCCTGGGCGGGGTCATATCCACCGGATAAGAACAAGGCGGTTTTTACGTCTCCACCCACTTTGATGTTGCCTACCCGGGGGGTGCACCAGGATTGGCCCAGATTTTCGGTGGAAAGAATGTCCGATTGGATGCTCCACTTCCACAAGGGGGAGGCATATCCCCCAGTATATTTCCCGTCGCTGTAATTCCCCACGTCCAGCGTATAGTACTCTTCCCCTCCTCTTCTCAGCCCGAAGGTGACGAGCATATCCGACCCGGACGGGTAGAGAACAGGGGAGCCGTCTACGAAGATCTGATGTGTGCTCCCTTCTGTTTTCAGGTTTTTCAGCCTTGGTATGAGGGTCCATGGAACAAAGCTCCAGGCCTCCCGTACTTCGTCATTGAGATAATTCGGATCCGACACTCCTTCGCCTTTTTCATTGTCTCCTTTGTCATCATCAATAAAGCAGTGGAAGAAACCGTCATTCGAGCCCACCAGCATTATCTTCTCATGAGTCCCTTCAACCTGCTGAATGACCGGCTTCGAGTGGAGCAGATCGCCCAAAACCCATTCGCGCTTCTTTGGCGGCTGGCCGCTCTGCGGATGATATGCTCCCTCGGCCCGCAGGAAATCGATGAGATCCTCTGGATCGGGCGCTCCGAGCTGTGTCAATACGTCTGCATTACTCTTTCCAAATTCATTTGAAGACGCTGTGAGATCGTCTGATGCCGCTGTTCCGTCATCCTTATAGGTGTAGAACTTCCTGTCTGTCTGATATAGCAACGCCGCACCGACACCCCCCTTGTTGACGTAGAAGCCGTCTTTATCGCTGTTCTGATAGCACGTCGACGCATCATGCAGGACTACCCCGTCACCATCCACTGCGGGTGTTTTGTCTTTCTGCAGAATGTTGCCTTCCTTGTCGAGGACGAATTTTTTGATATTGCCGTACCAGAATGGGCCGTCCAGCGGATGGAACATCCCAACATAGAGGTTCCGGCCGGAATAGTTCTGATCGAGTTGGCTTACGGGTACAACCGGGGCACTCAGGTTGACGTTTTTCTCCACGATTGACCCAAAGATATCTGTAAACGCCTGTTTGAGTTCTGCAGCCGTGTATGTGGTCCGATACAGGCCGTTTCCATGAGATCCCAGATCGCTGCCGGAGCCTGCCGCCGCCCTTCTCAAGAGCTCTTCATCTGTCCCAGTGGCAAAACCGATGGTGTGGGTATGAATATTCTGCCGTTCAAATTCCACTGGAGATGTGGCGGAGTTATACACATATGCGCCGTAAGGCTCCCCAGCTTCGTCAGTGCCGTTGATAATCAGGTCTTCATCATAGAGAAACTTGGCGACATCATCAAGCCAGTGAGTACCGTTATTGTCGAAATTGCTGGTGCCCGGGTCGGCACCATCATTATCCCGGTCTCCGATTGATCTGCCGTTCATATAGTTCGATCTGGTAAAAATATTCTTACCGTTCCCGTCTCCCTGATCAACCTGGGAGTTGCCGTCGGTCATGAGGATGATATGATTCTGCTGGCATCTCCATCTTATCGGCGAAGTATACATCCCCTGGCTCGACATTCCGGGTGTGGTCTTACCGCTGTTTGCCCAGGACTGCTTGCCTGCGAAATACAGTCCAGCCTCGGCCAGAGATTCGGCCAGGGGCGTCCCCCCATCCGCCTGATAACCGTCGAGCGCAGCGTCGAGGAGCGCTTTTTGTGCAGCATCAAGATCATTGATTGCGACAGAAATCCTTCCCCCGATGTTACTGGAAATGCTGCTTCCCGTTCCATTGAACCGCATCAGGCCTACGCGGATGTCTATCCCATCATCAAGCAGTTTCTGGAGAAGGCCTTTGATGGCATCTCGTGCCACATCGATCTTTCTGCCTCGAGTAGTTTCCTCCGAGAAGTAGTAGTTCAGATACCTTCCTGTGAATAGGTTCCTGTTGGTGTGTCCGCCGCAATTGTATGGAGAAGATGACCTGATGTACCCTGACCACGTGCCTTTGGTGTTCAAGGCATCTTTGGCACTTGAACAGTTGATTGCCGATACACTGGTAGCAAAAACGTTATAATATCCTCCGGATCTTACATATACATAATCGTTCGTATAAGGCGTACCGGGCTCTGACGAGTAATCATAGGTAGGATCGTATTCCCTGTTGACCACCTCATCTTCCATGGACCCCGAGGTATCGAAAATGATCAGCACATTCGGAGGAACAGCCACTGATTTTCCAGTATAAAGGTCTGTGTCCATGGCATACAGCGATCCTGCGAAGAACAATAGCGTTACGGTCAGTATATGAATCGGGATTCTCCTCTTCATATTTCTTCTCCTTACAGGAAGATTACATCTAAAAATCATCTGTTTCTATGCCGACTTCTATCTCTTGATCTCCCGCCCTGGAAACGATCTTATAGTGACGCTTGTAAATGCCTGTTCCAGAGGTAGGAAATTCGAATCTTTTTTCGTAAGTGATGGAAACCGTAGCATTTCTGACAATGCTTCCAGGTTCCGAGGCATCGTGTACATCTGTAGTAATATCCCGCGTGTCACCCTCAGCGAGCGTTCCAGCGGAGAGGTTGTTCATGATAGGTTTGAAGTTACCGATCAGAAACTCTGCACCACCTTCGGCGGTGTAAAAATCCCTTTTGTACTGCAGTTCGTTTCCTGCGATCCTGACCTCGATCTTTGATGATCCCATGCTGTATGTCCCGATGATGATCGCGGCCATAAGCACGAGCATAACGAGTATCAGGACCATTCCCCGATTTTCCCTCACCACACATTGGTCTGCATGTTGTCTTAGCATAAGTATACCGTTTTTCATGGATCATCTCTTGACAAAAGTGATGGAAATGCTGGGGTTTCTCAGTACTTCCGGCCATCCTACCACTATCTCGACTTCCTTGGTGCCCAAACCCGAAATCGTCTTCACATTATATTCAATGGAATAATCTGTTCCATTGATGGTCTTAATATACTGTGGAACTGAAGCGTTGGGTGTTCCATCGTTGAAGGTATCGCTCGTGATCGAGAGGTTCTGCAACTCCTCCAGCTTGTCCTGGGCGATATTAACCGCCTGCGACATGTGCATTCCATAGCTGTTCCCAGTGATTGAGAGCGACTGCATCTTGACTATGCCGAGAATTCCAACAGCAAAAACGAGAATAGCGATAACCAGCTCAATGAGTGTAAAGCCCTTGCCGCCCATATCATCTCACCCCGTTCTTCACAATTCGGCCTTTCTACAGACCGAGATTTCTTCCCTTAACTTCTCGTGTAAAGGTTCTGGTGATATATTTGCCGGTATCAGGGTCCGGCTTGTCGCTTCTCACCTCAAGGGTGATCTCAATAGTTCTCACCTCGGAGGCAGCAGCCCCGAGCTGGCTGTTTGTTGCCGGAGTCTTATCAGCCCCGCTGCTAGAATAGGTAAATGTCAGGTTCGTGACCCCGTTTGCCAGCACACGCCCGTTTCTCGTCAATTCTCCGGTGGAGTGGTTCCAGATATAACTTACTACTTCGTCTACTCCGGTGGTGTTGCTATCTCCGTCCAGGTCCATCGACAACCCTAGTTTTGTCACATTGGAAGACGGAAAGGCGCCGCTCGTGGTGGAAATGCCAACCAGATTCATCGGCGGATCGGCAGGGTCGCATCCGGCATTCCTGATATCTCTCTCCAGGATGTCCATCACGGCCCTGAGATCCTGCTGAGCTGTCAGAACCTGCTCCTGCGAGAGGCTGTGAATATGGTGTGCCTGATAGGCGAGATAAACCGCAGCCATGAGCAGGAGAGACAGAACCATAACGATCATGAGTTCTACCAGTGTAAGACCGGATTTGTCGTGCAAAATAGTTTTGTTCATCATGGGGTTATGCTTGTGCTCCCTCCCGAAGACAGGGTGATGGTCCGATCATTGTCGGCACTGGGGGCCTTCGAGCTCGTGATGATGATGCTTCCTGACTGTAATGACAGCCCTCTGCCGTCAAACCCGGTTTCATTGGATGCCATTGTCGCGTTTCCTGAAAAATTTATGGAGGAAAACGACAAATCATTGCTCGGCAGGCTTGTTTGAGGAATAATTATCCCTGATGAGTTCCCGATTACGATATAGCTGTCCGGCGTCGTTCCAGTATAAAAAGAGATCTTCACTACCTCATTTCCCCGAACAGCTTCACTTCTCGCCTGCTGTATGTGAGAATACAATACCCTGGAAGCTGAGTTCAGCTCTCTTTTGGCCAGCCACCCCCCCATGTTCGGAACAGCGGCCGCAGCGAGGATACCGATGATCACAACGACCACCATGAGTTCGAGAAGAGAGAATCCACTGACATCCAAAGGCTTCAAGATTTCTTCATTGCTGTTCATTCCTTCACGCCCCTATGCGCACAGAACACCGATCCTTTATTCTATCGGCACAAATTCTCTCTTACTTTATCTCCTGATTGTATCAACAGAGCATTGTCTCTAGAGCTGATCGTAACTTCTCCGTTGATGTCTGTACGATACGTGGCAATGTCATGTTGAGTCAAGCGATCCAGGCATAGCCTGTTTGGCAGATGGAAGACATTGCCATGTCCCACAGGTATGACAGCGACTTTGGGTTTCACGCGTTCGAGAAACATGGCCTGACAGGCGTTTTTCGATCCATGATGCCCTACCTTGAGCACGTCTGCCGACAAGTCTTTATGAAGGCGGCACAATCTAATTTCTCCAAGCCCCCCTACGTCACCCATAAACAGCCCCTTCATGCCGCTGTCTTCGATCATTAACACGATCGACTGCAAGTTCAAGTCCATATTTTTCCTTCTTTGAGAGATGCATTCCCGTGGATTGAGGACTTCGATGTTCATTCCCCCGAGATGACGCATATCCCCCGAGCATACGTTTTTCACTGGAATTCCTTTTCTGTGTGCAATGCGGATCATGTTTTGGAAATCCGGATTCCAATCATATTCCATATTTGTCCATATCTCTGAGGTCGGGAAGCGCTCCAGAACAAAGGGGATGCCGCCGATGTGATCAGGATGGGAATGGGTCGCCACGACAAGATCGAGACTCGTCACCCCGCGCCTCAGCAGATGGGGTCCTACGATAAACCTGCCGGTATCGAACCCGGTATGAGAGCCTCCGGCATCGATGAGAACGGCTCTTTGCCCCTTTGTCACAAGCACGCTGTCTCCTTGTCCGACACTGATGAAATCGAAACAGAGCGGCTGATAATGCTGATATATGTGCATCCCCACTGGGATTGCCGCAATCAAAAACGCGCTTACACAGACGATGACACACCGCAACTGGGACGCACTTGAAAAGAACGCAACAATCAGACCGCAATAGCACATCAAACCCCAGACCGTGCCGGGACAGGCTGTCGGATACAGGCCTCCGAAAATTTCCCCTGTTTTGAAAATTATTCCGACTGCATCGAAGGACAGTGAGAGAAGAAATTGAGAGATATCGGCTGAAAGCCAAGACAGGGCAGCCCCTGCTATGCAGAACGGCATGATGACAAAGCTGAACCATGGCACGAAAATGATGTTTGCCAAGATTCCTGATAATGAGACAAAACCGAAATGAATCATGGTAATGGGCAGGGTGAAGGCCGTAGCGACTACCGGCACCGCGATATACATAACCCATCGGGGAGAATCCTGAAGCCGCCGATACACCCCTACAATCCCGAGCACTGAAGAAAATGAGAGGAGAAAGCTCGAAGAGTACAAAGAATGCGGCTTCCATAGCAGAATGATTATTCCTGCGAGGGCAAGGCTCTCAAGCAGGGTCCCTTTACGTTTTAACATGAGAGATACGATAATGCATGTCACCATTATGGCTGATCGGACCGCTGGGAGAGAGCATCCGACAAAAGCTGTATAACAGACCACACAAACGAGCCCGGCTGCTTTGGCAATAAACGGGGTGTCGAGATATCCGGAAATTGGTGGTAAAATCCTGAGCATAGCAAAGACCGCTCCGTACCCGAATATAAACATGATTCCCATGTGAAGACCGGATATTGCTATGAGATGAGCTATCCCAAGAGAGGCAAAACTATCCCTCAGCGAGTATACAAGCCCGGAACAATCACCTGTCAGTACAGCATTGATCACTTCAGATTCGGGCCTTGCGTATTGTGAAAACCCAGAAATGATGCCATGCCTGAATGATGACTCTCTGCCTGCTCTGAGATTATTTACTTGAGCCTGATCTTTTATGTATCCGCTCAGGGTTATGCCCTTGCTCAGGAGATATTCACGATAATCAAACTCTCCGGTGTTTCCTTGAGGCCTGGGCTTTTTCACACGTGCCGTTCCTTCGATAATACTTCCTTTGGGCAAGTCACTCACATTGTCATACACATTGAACAGGACACGGCCTCGAATATTGTTCCCGCCGACACACACATTATCGAGCATTATCCGGTAGGTGCCTCTCAGAAAACCGGATTCCACCACAGTACCCTGAAACCGGTATTCTCCGTCGGGAATGTCCGTCCATCGGGGTGAAAGAGAGATCGCACCTGCTGCAAGAACAAGGCCGATTACCATATGCAGGAGCATGCCCCTTGCATAGAGCAGAAAAAGAAAGAAAAGGCAGAAGACACTTGCAGGAATGTTTCCCAGGCAGGCAACTATCCCTAGGCACATGGCAGTACAGACCACGATCAGGGGCGACTCCCCTGAGACCTCCCGCATAATCATAACACATGTCTCCCGGAGATGCTCTGTACCGAAAAGCAGAACATTCTCCTTGAATCGCGTAAAAATATTATCGCCGCCGGGTGGAGACCATCAGACCCGTGCGACGGACTTCATACATATGCCTAATCGGTTTTCAGCTTTCCGATGAGTTCCGAAACCGACTTCAGGCCCTTCTCCCGCATATAATCAGCGAAACCTCGAATGATCTCAGTGAAGCACAGAGGATCTCTGAGTGAGGCGCTGCCGATCTCGACGGCTGATGCACCGGCCAGAAGGAACTGTACAACATCCCGCCAGGTAGTGATACCGCCAGACGCAATGACAGGTATGCAGGCCTGTTTCGATACTTCCCACACGATCTTCAGCGCAATAGGTTTTATAGCCGGGCCGGAAAGGCCGCCCGTGACGTTGCCGAGAATCGGCCTGCAGGTTTTTTCGTTGATCGCCATGGCCGGAAAGGTATTGGCGCAGGTCAGGGCGTCCGCCCCGCCCTCCTGCGCCGCCAGAGCCATTTCTCCGATCTGGGTCACCATGGGTGAAAGCTTTACGAAGAGAGGCTTGCTGGTTGCCGAGCGGACGTTTGCGGTAAGCCGTCGGAGGACATGCGGGTCCTTGCCGAATTCGATCCCCCCCTTTTTGATATTTGGGCAGGAAACGTTCATCTCAAGAGCCGAAATCCCTTCGATATCGAGTTTTTCCGCCATGAGCACGTATTCTTCCTCACTGGTCCCGAAAAAATTGACGACAATCGAAGTGTCGAATTGTCTGAGAAACGGGAGCTTTTCGGCAATGAACGCGTCTGCCCCAATATTCTCAAGACCGATTGCGTTTATGAGACCGCTGGAAGTCTCACAGATCCGGGGTGTCGGGTTGCCTTCCTTTGGAAGAAGGGAGAGTCCTTTTGTAACGACACCCCCGAGCAGAGAAAGATCGAACAAACGGGAGAACTCCTCTCCATATGCAAAGGTGCCGGAAGCGCTGAGAACAGGATTTTTCAAGGTGAGAGAAGGTGTAATACGAACAGAGATATCCATCAGTCCCTCCACTTGATGCTGAATGCATCGAAAACAGGGCCCTGAGCGCAGACCTTCCGGCTGTCTTCCGATGTTTTCACCACGCAGGCGGAGCACACGCCAAACCCGCAGGCCATGTATTCCTCGAGTGAAACCTCGCATCGTGCTCCGAACATACGCGCCTGCTCCGTAATCTCTCTCAGCATGCCTTCCGGACCACAGGCATAGATAATGGACGGCTGAGAAATCTCATGCAGAAGATCCTTGAGCGCCTCGGTCGCCAATCCCTTCTTCCCGAAAGATCCGTCTTCCGTTGTCGCCTGTGCATGGACGTCCCGGATGGAAGATATCCTGTTCCATAGAGGAATATCGTTTTCCCCGAATGCACCGATGATAAGACGGCCTCTCCTGACCTTTTCGGCCAGTGCCAATATCGGAGGAAGTCCGGTTCCTCCTGCAATGTATATGGCTTCCTCGTCTTGCCCAGGTGTACTGAATCCGTTCCCCAGAGGACCGAGAGCGGACATGACGTCGCCGGGCCTCTTCCCGGCGAGGAGGGAGGTTCCCGAGCCCTTCACCTTATAGAGGATTTCGAGAGAATCCCCCTTGAGGGACAATATCGCCAGAGGCCGTCTGAGAAAGGGGTCACAGGTGCTGTTGATCCTGAGCATAAGAAACTGGCCGGGAGTGAACGGGGGAAAATCGCACGCGAGTGTCATGAGGAAGGTGTCTGTCGCCACCTCGCGATTGTCTTGAACTACAGCTTCCCTTTCCTTCATCCATTATGTCCTTTCAAGTCTCTTCACCATGATCGAGGCATCTTCTCCGGTATCGGAATAATACCGTTGCCATGTGCAGACATGAGAAAATCCCTGGGAAAAATAGAGCTTCTTGGCTATGTCATTGGATTTTCTCACTTCAAGAAACACATACGATTTCCTGCCCGATCTGGCAAATAGAAATATCGCATCGAGAAGTCTCTTTGCGATCCCCTGCTGCCGGAACTCCGGATGAACCGCAAGATTCAGCAGATGCACCATCCTCTTCATTGCAATGGTGAAACAATACCCCACGACCTGCCCTTGGTATACGGCGGTGAGATTGTAGCTCCTCCTGTCGCTCAGCGCGTCCATAAAGGTCCGGGCGTCCCACGGTGAATGGAAGGACAATCTCTCTATCGCAAGTACCGGGCGGATATCTTCCCTCGTTGTTTTCTGCAGGATCAGAGAATCCATGAGACCATGAGTACGATGATCATTCCGAGAATAAAGAGGCCTGTCTTTCCCGGCCTGGGTATATCCTTCATGACGAGTCCTGCCAATCCGACCGCAATTCCTGCCACCGGCATATATGAAAAAGCGATCTTCACGGAATCGGGCATGATCGGACCTATCGAAATAGCTGCTGTGCACAGAAGACCGATGCAGATCCCCAACGTTATCAGAGCAAGGAGGTAGCTGCGTGCAATCGCTTTGCCCATGGCTCTCCCTATTGCCCGCTCGATTCCTTGAGCGGGTGGCAGACCAAGCAGATCCTGATTCAGGTTCCTGATATGGGTATCCAGAATTCTCCCGACAACGGCAAAGGGAAGGCCTGCCGTGATGGCAAAGCCGGCTGAAGATACATCGTTCATATATGCGGAGGCGCATATGGCTGCCGGAGTCGCTACAGCGGCGCAGAAGGAATCATCGTCGGGCAGATAAGCCCCGACCGGCGGAGCGTTGAGCCATAGAAGTTCAAGCGATGCGCCGACAAGGAGACCTATGGTCACGTTGCCCATGATCAGACCGAGCAGCGGCGAAAGGATAATCGGCCTGCTGATCATGAATTGAAAAACAAAGACGCGGTCAAGCCAGAGAAGCGATCCAGCTATGACACTGAGCACGATCGAAACAGTCATGACATAACCAAGCTCATGATTGATTTCATATCAATGACCCGCTCCCTGGGCACCGATTGAAGGCTGACGTCCACCCCATGTCCCATAAGCTCCTTGATCATCTGGATGTCATCAGGGTCGACCCAGACAGAGTAGGATACCTGCCGGGAAGACTGACTTCCTTTGTTGTTCCCGATGTTGAGCTTGAAAAAATGAAATCCTTTCGAAAAGAGAACATATGCGTCTTTAATGGAAGATACGATGACCAGCGTTCTCTTGTTGTCAAGTTCCGTATCCTGCCCCAGGCACGTCGCCTCGTCGAGCGTTACGATCCGCAAGGTAATCCTGTCGGGGATGGCCATAGACATGATAGTTTTCTGGAAATGATCGCTCGCCAGCGCATCGTTGGCGACGACCACACTCTGGGCTTTCAGAAAAGGAATCCATGACTCCAGTATCTGTCCATGGATAAATCGGTCGTCAACCCGCACGAGGAGTATGTTCATTTTTTCCCTATGGTCGTAGAGAGAATCTCGGATGCAATGTTGATATTGTGAGACCCATGCTCTTTGAGTATCTGGGCAAGTTCCTTCATGTTTTTTCCCTCCCGTTTGGTCAGCGCCGTTATGACCATGGGGAGGTTTACTCCGGTGATCACCTCGACCTCATTGTGCTCCAGAAAGGACAGGCTGATATTGGAGGGTGTACCGCCGAACATGTCGGTGAGAATGATCACGCCCTCTCCCGAGTTCACCTCTTTAATGCTGGTCTTCAGCATTCTCCTGAGCTTGTCGACATCGCTGCCCTGACAGAACGAACACGCCTTGAATGCTTCCGTGCGGCCGACGATCATCTCAGCGGTTTCAGCCAGGGCTTCAGCAAGTCTTCCATGAGCAACCACAATAATTCCGACCATTTCAACGACCTCCTGACCCGATGTCCCGATGAACAAGCTTTCCGTTGTATCCTGCCTCTTCGATCAGCTTCATGACCTCCTCGGCCACAGCGACCGAGCGGTGTCTACCGCCTGTGCAACCGAATGCAATATTGAGATAAGACCTTCCCTCTTTTTTATAGAGAGGGAGAATGGAACGGATGAGATCTTTGAACCGCCCTATAAATTCCTGATAGCTCTCATATTGGGAAAGGTATTCTTTTACCTGTTCATCTGACCCTGTCTTGTCCTTGAGCGCTTCCACAAAATACGGATTGGGAAGGAACCTGACATCCATGACGATATCCGCATCCACTGGAATCCCTTTTTTGAACCCGAACGAGCGGATTTCTATGTACATATCCCTGGATTTATCCTTGGCGGTTATGATGCTCTTCATTTTCGCCTGAAGCTCATGAACATTCATTTCAGAGGTATTGATGATATAATCCGCCATATCGCGTACCGGCGCGATGATCTTCATCTCGGCTTCGATGGCATCCATGAGGTTCGGATAAATCTCGCTGAGCGGATGCCTCCTCCTGGTCTCTTTGAATCGGTTCAGGAGATTTTCCTTGCTTGCCTCCAGGAATATGAGATGTACATCCGCAGCCATATTTCTCAAGAGCGAAACCATCCACGGCGCCTTTTTCGTAAAAGACTCCGCTCCTGCCCTGACATCAATGCCGATGCCGACTTTCGGAATGTCGAACGATGCAGAATCATACACTTCGATAAACTTCATAATGAGGTCTACCGGTATATTGTCCATACAGAAGAATCCCTCGTCTTCTATCGCCTTGAGTGCGGTAGATTTCCCTGAACCGGAAAGACCTGTAACTATTACAATGAACGAACGATCCATGATGTCCCCTGCATGCGGCTCTGATGCCCAATTGTTTTCATCCAAGGACGATGATGGCTCTCACTTCCATCACGGGTGAGTTCCGGAATCATCCTCCGGCCTGCCTCAATCACCAATACAATCAGTCGTTTTCCAAGAGTGGATTCCACACTAGATAATATTCATTTATATCCCTGTCAATGTGCATGTTCCATGTGCAGCTCTTATATACGAAGAAACCGAGATCACCCTCGGCCCGCCATCGATCGTTCTACGGCTGCGATGGATAAATTCTACTGGCTCAGCCCCGCCGGTAATACAAAATCTGGATGAGCCTGGCCCTTGCTACTCTTCTCCAGCAGAAGGACCTCGCGGTCTCTTCTCTTCGCCTTAAGGCGGGAGGCTTCAACCATACCCGACAGAGGTCCTAAAGATAGCTATCTTTTCGTCCGAGAGGGCTTTGTGTGGAGATCTCGAGCGAATGCGGAAGAATAAACCTGCTACTCATATTGGCTCTACCGATACCTCTGTCGCCGGCGTAATCACTGAAGCAATGCAAGCTTCAACGCTTGATCATGGACGAATTGCATGGGCTATCGGCTCGCTCAAGGCCGTTCAGGCAAGAATCGATCAGGCCTACGGTCACATATGTACCGATTTGCCGGAAATCAACAAAGGGGTTCTCCTTACCGTCCAGCAGGCGGCGGAGATCCTTGATTCCCTGAGTATCACCGGATCTCCGGGCAGGATTGGCGCCCTGACCGAACGGCTGGAGGAATTTCTGAAGTCGCTGGACGTTCAGGCCGGCCATATGACAAGGTCTCTGGCGCAGTCACTGGAAATCCTCGAACACATAGACCACGACTACCAGAGATCCTTGAGCCTTTTCGAGAGGTCTTTCCCGCCGAGAAGCTCTGCGGATTCGATCCTTGCAGATGGGTTTTCTGCTTTCGCAGCCGCTCGGAACGACCTGCGGCACATCTTGGAAAAATCCTGCTTGGCTCAGAGCGAATATCAGGAAATGGTCAGGTCAGGCAGAGATACTGTTTTACCGTCGCTTGCATGCTCTCTGAACAGCGTGACCGATATTCTCCGAGATCTGGTCTCCCGCTCCAATATCGTGAAGAACCTTATCCTCAAGATCATGTCAGGCCTCCAGACCCATGATATTGTAAACCAGGATATCACGGCGATTGTCCTCGGACTGCAACAGATGCTGCGCCCGGTGGAAATCACCGGCGGCACAGGGGAAAAATTGGATTTTCTCCTTTTCCAGGAAAAGGCCTCTCTTCTCGCACAGGACCTGATTGTCCGTCTCGCCGGGGTGATCCGGACACACGGCCGGGACCTCGAGCGGGAAATACGAATCATCGAAAACATGATCCGCAGTGCCAAAGAGGATAAAGACGCCATCAGTGATTTCCTCCTTCTCAAATGTTATTCGAAATCAACTTTTGACATCGTTTCCCAAGAGATAACCTGCATGATCGAGGATCTCTCATCTGCTTTCGATTCGCTGGCCGACCTGGTCTCGCTTCAGAAAGCCACTGTTTCCCGGATGGCATCCGTTTGCGAGGATCTTGAGCGAATCGCCGAAGATCGCTCCTGCGGCGGCACAGAGATCGCTCTTCTCGAATCGATTTCGGGTCTCAGAGTGCGGGTCGAATCATTGGCCCGAGTGATATGGCATGCAACAGGCGTCTCCGGGCACATGGAAATAACCGGAGAGTTTTCCAGAATCCGGGTAGTTGCCTCTCACAACCTCGATGATATCAGGCGCCTCATGATCGAATCCATGGAAGGAATCGACATATGTGCCGCCAGATGTCTTGACTCCATAGAGAGATTCAAACAGGATATCGAGGACCTTCTGAAGACATTGACCGGCAGCGAGATCATTCTCGACGACCTGAGACGCTTCAGCCAATGCATTTCTTCGATCCTTGATGAGGTCGGACGACATATTCCCTCTTATGATCAGAGCCTCGGCTCGCAGGAGTTCCGCGACATCATCCACCGTCTCGAGCATCCTCACAGTGATCATCTATCGTCGGGGGATGAAGCCGAGAGAAAAGAAACCGGGCTTACGCTGTTTTAGCGCCATCTTCGGGACGAGTTCTTATAAAGATCTGTTTTTATTTATCCGATCAGGGGGATCAAGAGGGATTACCCTGTGGATATGAACATGCACAAAAGGAGAACAACCATGGAAGTCACCACCAGGAAGACAGAAGACGCCCTTATCGTGAAGGTGTCCGGCGCCGTCGATACCGAAGCGGCAGAAGTGCTCAGAACAGAATTGGGCAAGGCATTGAAGCTCAAGCCCTCAAAAGTGATTATGGATCTGAGCCTTGTTCCTACCATGGGATCTTCCGGCATCGGCAAAATACTGATTTTTTTCAAGAGCTTGGACAGCAATAATGCGAGTTTTGAGATCAAGGGGATTCACGAAAATATCTATCACATCTTCAAGGCGGTGAAACTGGACAAGCTGTTCCCCATCTCGATGAGGTAGGACATATGGAAATCTATAAAGACTCATCCGGCGCACTCGTCATTAAGGGTTCTTTGACCGTTTCACACATCGAATCGGCCCATACCAAGATCGAGCCCCTCCTCGATGAAACCATTCAGGACATGGTCCTCGACCTATCCGCAGTGGACGACATCGACATATCCGGTCTCCAGCTCCTGTACGCCATAAAAAAGAGTGCGGAGAGCGAAGGGGCGTTCAGTATCCGGGCGATCAGTCCTCAGGTTAAGGAGCATGTCCTTCTTTCAGGATTCAATACAATCTTGAAGGAGGGGGTCTGATGAAGAAAAAGATACTCGTAGTCGATGACTCGGCCACCCTTCGTGCATCAGTGAACTACACGCTCAAAGAAGCAGGCTTCGAGACTATCAATGCAGTCAACGGTGCTGACGGCCTGGAGAAGCTGAATCAGGCCATGAAAAGCGGCGAGCATATCGGGATGATCATCAGCGACATCAATATGCCCGTGATGGACGGCATTACGTTTATCCGCGAGGTGAAGAAGACTCCGTTCAAATACACGCCCATCCTGGTTCTTACCACGGAATCACAGGAAGAGATGAAGATCAGGGGTAAAAAGGCCGGGGCTTCCGGGTGGCTCGTGAAACCATTCAAGCCCGAGCAGCTCGTCTACGTTACGAAAAAGTTTATGAGGTAGAGCATGGCTATCGACGAACTGGTTCAGGTGTTCCTGGATGAGAGTGAAGATGAGATACGGGAACTCGAGGCCGGTCTGATCAAGCTTGAGGAAGATCAGGACGACGAGGGTATCATCAACAGGGTGTTCAGGGCGGCCCACACTATCAAAGGCTCAGCAGGCCTGGTGGGGTTCGATGAGGTAAGCAATTTCACCCACAACATCGAGAACATTCTCGACAGGATACGTAACAACGACCTGAAAATAACCAAGAAACTCATCACCAACCTGCTTTCCGCGGTCGATCTTCTCAAGCGCATGATCACTGCATCCGCCGAGGGCGAAGCCCTGGACAGAGCGGAGATAGAAAATATCACCCTGGTCCTCAAAAGGTTCACGGGAGCCGGCAGGCCGGCAGAGAGCCCCCGTCAATCCAGGATGAGAAGTCAGCCCGAAAGCGAGGAACGGGTGCTCGCGATAACGATGAAGTTCAGGCCCGACATTTTCTCTACCGGCCAGGATCCTCTCATGCTCCTCAGAGAGCTCGCAGACAACGGTGATATTGTCGAAACCCGTGCGTTCACCGACGCGGTGCCCGATTTCTATAACCTTGTACCGACGACCTGCTACACCTGGTGGGAGATCATTCTCAAGACCGCCAGGCCCTTGTCGGATATCCAAAATATCTTTCTGTTCGTCATCGATGAAAACAACATCCTCATCGAGGACATCTCTTCCCAGTACAAGGAAGGCGTTGATTTGAGCCTTGCGGAGAAGCCTATTGGAGAGATCCTTGTGGAGAAAGGCATTGTCAGGCCCAAGGATGTGGAAGAAGCGCTCAAGGACCATAAGACCACGGGCGAGGTTCTGGTTGAAAAAGGCAAAGCCCCTCGAGAGGTGGTTGAGAAGATGGCCCTTGCACAGTCCCAGAGCAGAAAAATAGCGAAATCCTCCACGATCAGGGTCGACACCGAGAAGCTCGACAAACTGGTGAACCTCGTTGGTGAAATGGTCATCAGTGTAGCCCGCATGTCGCAGCTCGCCAGCGAGTTCGAGGAGAACACCGGTTCACGCTCTCTTCAGGGCGCTTCGGCGTCTCTCGAGAGGATCTCCCGTGAGCTCCAGGAGCAGGTGATGCGGGTGCGCATGGTCCCTGTCGAGGGGACATTCAACAGGTTCCGGCGCGTTGTTCGCGACATGTCCTTCGAGCTGGGAAAGAAGATCGAGATCAAAATGAGTGGGACAGACACAGAGCTGGATAAAAACGTGATCGAACAGATCGGTGACCCGCTCAAGCACATGATCAGGAATTCCATAGACCACGGTATCGAGTCGCCGGAAGAACGAAAGCGTCTCGGGAAGCCGGCCGAGGGCACCATCTGGCTGAAGGCGTTCCAGCGTGAAGGCAATATTTTCATCGAAATCTCTGACGACGGAAAGGGGATAGACACGGAAAAGGTTCTGGAAAAGGCCATCGAGAAAGGCATGGCAGATCCGGGGAGAACCTATTCCGACAAAGAGATATTCGAGATGCTCTTCGCTCCCGGTCTTTCCACAGCCGAAAAGGTGAGCGAGCTTTCCGGCAGGGGCGTCGGCATGGATGTCGTACGGAAGAACATCGAGGATCTCCACGGATCTGTTGAGATCATTTCCGAACGGGGAAAAGGTTCCACGTTCAGGGTAAAGCTCCCCCTCACTCTCGCCATCATAGACGGCATGATGGTCAGGGTCGGCACCGAAGTGCTCACTATACCTCTGTCGGTCATAGACAAGTCGGTCAGGCCTTCCAGGGCTGAGGTAAAAACCGTTGAGGGCAAGGGAGAGCTGGTCGATATCCGGGGAGACTATATCCCGCTGGTGAGAATCTACGAGCTCTTCAATATCCCTGGCGAGAAAACCGACCCCACCGATGCGCTCGTCGTAGTTCTTCAAAGCACGGAGAGTCGTTTCGGGGTACTCGTTGACGACGTTCTGGGCCAGACTCAGGCGGTCATCAAGAGCATAGACAAGAACTTCCGGAAAATCGAGGGAACATCGGGTGCAACCATTCTCGGCAACGGCAGGGTTTCTCTCATACTCGACGTTCACGGCATAGAGCGCATGGCATTCAGCAGATAAAAAGGATTTCGTGAGAGAACATATAAGCAATGGAATCATGGTTTCGCATAAAGGAATCTGAAGCCGGAGATAGCAGGCGCGAATCCGCCTGGCATTCACCGGCAAAGGAGCGGGTGCAATGGAAATGAAATTAAGAGGAAAACTGGTTGCTCTGAGCCTTGCAGCGGGAATCATCCCGCTGCTCATCGCGATTCTGTATATTGGCAACAGAAGCGTCTCGGTCCTGGAAGAGCAGGCCGGGGATTACCTGCGGTCGAAGGCGGAAGGATTTGCACGCATGGCTGAAGCCAGGCACGCCGCCATATCCGGCACTCTCGATATCATACGCGATCAGATGGAAAGAAGCCTGAAAGCTGATCTCATCAAGGAAGCGCAGAAAGAGAAATATTATAATACTGGATATATGATCATCCTCTCTTCGGATGGAACATGCCTGTATCATCCGAGATCCGAGTTCATGGGCAACAAGAATCTCTACAACGCCCATGAATCCGTCCGCAATCTCGTGAACAGAAAGCGGGGGCTTTTCAAGTACAAGTTCGAGGGAGATTTGAAATGGGGATATCTCGTCTACAACAAAGACCTCGACTGGATCATGTGGGCTTCTGCGAACGAAGACGAGATCCTCTCGAAGATCACTTCAGTCAGAATGCATATGTACGTTTTCCTCGTCATCATCTCAATCCTCATCGGTATCGCCGGAATGCTGGTCGCCCATCGTATCGCCCGAGTGGCCAACGAGATATCGGAGAGAATGAAAGACATCGCCCAGGGTGACGCCGACCTCTCGGCGAGGCTTCCTATTCTCTCCAAGGACGAAGTGGGCGACATCGCCTACTGGTTCAACGAGTTCGTCGGCAAGATCGAAGAGGTGATCATGAGTGTGAAGTTGGCGGCGATGCAGGTGGATGCGGCGACGCAGGAGGTGGCGTCCGGCTCCCAGGGCCTTTCCCAGGCGACCCAGGAGCAGGCCTCCGCCATCGAAGAGGTGGCCGCCACCATCGAGCAGATGACCTCCTCCATCAAGCAGAACGCATCCAACGCCGCCCAGGGCAGAGAAAAGGCGCAGTCCA
>DCDF01000006.1 GCA_002316295.1 Syntrophaceae bacterium UBA1062
GTGCACGAGCACCTGGGGCTTCCCGGGCAGTACCGCGACGACAGGCTCTTTATCCATCTGTGCATGGACGGCGATGAAACATGCACCGGCAGGCTTGAAAAGATCGAGAAGGCCGGCCACCCCGTGGTGCGTATAACCCTGCACGACATCCTTGACCTCGGCGGGCAGTTCTTCCTCTGGGAGACAGCCGTTGCCGTGGCCGGGCACATTCTCGGCATCAACCCCTTTGACCAGCCCGATGTGGAGGCTGCGAAAAACCGCGCCCGGGAGGCGGTTGACGGATTCCGGAAAACCGGGGCTCTTCCCGAACCCGATCCAACACTTACGGATCAGGGCATCAGCGTCTACGGCGATGCCGGGGCGGGCAGCCTCGGCGATGCTCTCGCCTCGTTTCTCGACGGCGCGAAAGACGGGTCTTATGTCGCCGTCCAGGCGTACCTGCCTCCCTCGGAAGACACCGGCGCCGCACTTGACGGTTTGCGCACGAAGATCAGGGACTCGCGCAGGGTCGCGGTCACATGCGGATACGGGCCCCGGTATCTCCACTCCACGGGCCAGCTCCACAAAGGCGATGCAGGGCGAGGGCTCTTTCTCCAGCTCACCTGCGCAAGCCCCGAAGATCTCGCGATCCCGGACGAGCCGGGCTCGAAGAACTCATCCATTTCTTTCGGGACGCTCAAGAGCGCACAGGCCCTTGGCGACCTGAACGCGCTTGTGGAGAAGGGCAGGAAGGTGCTGCGCCTCCATATTCTGGGCAATGACATTCCAGAGGCCGTCCGGCGCATCACCGGCGTGATCTGAAAGGTGAGGGATGCTTCCGCCCGTACCCGGCAGCCATGCCGGAAATCCGGGCGTGAGAAACGTGGGAGAAGATGAGAAAGCCCCGGGGCAGAAAAAGCGTTCACGGGGCTCTCTTTGTTTCGAGCCCGGAGCGACCGCTCCGTTACATGGCCCCGAGTCCGCCGTCAACCGGGATCACTGCGCCGGTCACGAAATCAGACGCCGGGGATGCGAGATATACTGCGATGCCTTTGATGTGGTCGGCCTCGCCGTACATCTTCAAGGGGATTTGCCCGATCATGATGTCCAGGATCGCCTTCATTTCGGGCTTGAAGATGTATTCCATCATGTCGGTGCGGAAGAAGCCCGGAGCGATACAGTTGACGTAGATCTTGTGCCGGGCGAGCTTGACCGCGAGGTTCTTGGTCAGGACCTCCACCGCCGCCTTCGATGGGTTGTACGCCACGGCTGGGTGGCCCTCTTCAATGGAGCCTCGGGAGCCGAAGAGTGATGATATGTTGATCATCTTGCCGCCCCCGTGATCTTTCATGATGTTGGCGACCTTCCGGGAAAGCACCCACACCCCCCGGACATTGACGGCAAAGATCTTGTCCCACTTGTCCTGGGGAAAGTCGAGCGTCGGCGCGCCCCAGGTTATGCCAGCATTGTTCACGAGGATGTCGATTTTGCCGAACTCTTTCATGGCCGCATCCACGAGGCCCTGGATGTCCTCGTCAGAAGACATGTCGCATTTGACTGCCAGTGTCTTGACCCCGAGAGCGTTCAGGTCTTCGCACGCCTGCTCGCATTTCTGGACCTTCCGGGATGCGATGACAAGGTTTGCCCCCGCCTCGGCCAGACCCTCGGCGATGAACCTGCCGATGCCTCTCCCTCCTCCGGTCACGATGGCTACCTTGCCCTTGAGATTGAACAGATCATTGACCTTCATACACCATTCCTCCTTCTCGTATGTTCCCCTTAGCGAGTGCGGTCCTCAAACAAGGGGTCTTCTGTCCGATTACTTCCGGCGGCCTTCCGTCGGGCTTCCCATCCTTCTCTTCTCCGGGGACCCCGACGGAAGCGGTCCAAAGAGAAAATACAGGAGGGAGGCAGCGGCTAAACCGCTCATCATGTCCCTTCAGCACTGTTGAAGGGGCGCCTCAATATCTGTTGCAGGTTCTCTTGGGAATCCCGCTCGATATCCCTGTGGAGAGAACGCCCGGTAGAATCCATGGTGACCAGGGCGGGGAGATCCTTTACATGCAGCACCCACATGGCTTCGGGCAGACCGAACTCGAGGAGATACACATCCTCGACGCGGGTGATGCTCCGTGCGACGGCCGCCGCGGCCCCTCCGGTAAGATGGAGATAGGCGCATCCTTCCGACTGGAGCGCCCGGAGCGTGTTTTCGCCCATGCCGCCTTTCCCCATGATCGCTCCCGGATGGTGCGAGCGGATCACCCGAGCCTCATAGGGCTCTTCTCTCATGGAGGTCGTGGGTCCGGCTGCGGTCACCCGCCAGATGCCCTTCTCCTGCACAGCCACCGGGCCGCAGTGATAGATCACCAGCCCCTGGAGATCCACAGGCGGGGCGCCGCCCGAGGCGAGGTATCGATGCACTTCGTCTCTGGCCGTGACGATTCTTCCGGACAGCCTTACCTGATCGCCTACGCGCAGGGACCGGGCAATCTCAGGAGAAAGAGGGGATGAGACGGTTTTCAGAGCCATCCGGCGATCCTTCCATCGCTGTCGAGCTCGACGGCTGCGCGTCTCGTGGCCCAACAGGAGTAGCTCACGGTGACGTAGTAGCAGGCCGGATGCCTCCCGGCGGCTGTGATCTTGGCGCCCAGGAGAGTGGTCTTGCCGCCGAGGCCCATGGGGCCGATCCCCAGCGAGTTTGCCTGCTCCACGATCGTGTCTTCGAGCCCGGCGAGCACGGGCGAGTCGTTCCTCTGATCGAGTCTTCTGAACAGCATCTCCTTGGCGATGAGGAAGCCGGACGCCCTGTCACCCCCGATGCAGACCCCGAGAATGCCCGGGGCGCATCCTTTGCCCTGCGCCCTGAACACGGCATCCAGGATACATTTCCTCACCCCGTCGAGATCTCTGCCCGCATCGAGCTCGGGGCAGGGCAGGGAGTACTGGGCGCTCACGTTCTCGGAGCCGCCCCCTTTGAACATCACGCCGACAGTGGCGGCGGCATCGGTCGGGGAGAAATGGATCTGCGGCACGTGCGGGCCTATATTGTCGCCCGTATTTTTCCCGGTCACCGCATCCACGCAGTTGTGTCTGAGGAGCCCTGCTTCCGTGAGCGTCTTCAAACTCCGCCTGACGGCCGTCTCGACAGCGGACATGTCCGGGACCGTGCCGGCCCGGACGAAGACCAGAGGCACCCCGGTGTCCTGGCAGACAGGGAGTCCGGCCTCGGCGGAGAGCGCGGCGCTCTGAAGTATCATACCCAGGGTCTCGCAGGCGATCGAATCTTTGCGCTCGCCGGCGTACGCCAGGGAAAGCGCGCGGTGCACGTCATCGGGCAGCACGGTGCAGGCCTTCTTCATGAGGGCCGTGATGCTGCTGAGAAGATTGGTCTCATCCATCATTTCAGTGAACATATATCACAGAGTCTCCCTGATTTCCAAGGCAACCCGATGAGACCGGTAATAATTTTCCGCACGGCCCGCGCCGGACGCGCCGGCTTCTGCGGGCGGAACCCGTCGCCTCTTCTTCAGGTGGCCAGCTGCATATCGGCCAGTGTGTTGATGTTTGCGAAGGTGACGGCGGGATCGGTGAACTGCCGGATCGTCTTCTCGGGTATGATCAGGGTATCGACGCCAGAGAGGAGGTCGAATATCCGGAATGCGTTTTTCTGAAGCAGATCGGCGATGATCGGGAGTATTCTGCGGTGATAGATGGCATGGAGCGGCTCCCTGCCCTTTGACCACACAGGAACGACCGCATCGTGATCGTCCGAGACCGAGATCATATACTCGATGAGGTCCCGGCTCAGATTGGGCATATCGGCCGCGAAGACAAAACAGTGGGGAGTCTCTGATACGCTCAGCGCGGTATAGATGCCTCCCAGAGGCCCCCGGCCCGGGATGAGGTCTTCCACGATGTTGAAGGCTTCGAGCCCTTCGCGTCTGTGGCCGATGAGAAAGACATCCTCAAAGAGCGGGGCGATGACATCGGTGACGCGCTCGATGAGGATCTTCTCCCCCATCGGAGTTACAACCTTGTCCGAGCCGAACCGGCTCGATCTGCCGCCGATCAATACGATGCCTGTCATGAGGGCACTAACTTATTGAGGTTGCATTGGATGTGTCAAGCGGCAAATTTGATCTGCTTTTGCAGGCAGATATCTCTTGATTTCGATCCCGAGACGTATTATATCGCTAACCGGCATTTCCAGGATTCTTCTTGCCGGGGGCTCCCCGAGGAGTATTCCAAAGGTGATTTTTCCTGTCTCATGAACAGGGCCTTACGGAAAGGCGTTTCGGTTCCCATGCCAGGAAGCTCCGGAAAGGTCGTAAGACGCGAACAAAATAGAAGAATTGAGTCCATGAATGGTGAGCCATCATTCAGTTTGGGCTTGAAGCGAGACGAAAGGCATGATATGTCGAAGAAGTCGAGGAGACGAGATACGTACGAGGCATGTACAAAGAATATAAGGGAACATAAGGGAGGACAAAGTGGCAGGTATTGATACGACTCAAATGGAAGCGGGGCTGGAGGATTTCACCCCAGAGCAGCTCGCAAAAGTCGATGAGATTATTGGCAGTCACAAGTCAAAACCGGGGGCGTTGATTCCGGTTCTCGAGCAGGTCCAGGACGTATGCGGATATCTTCCCATGGCGATTCAGTACCGTGTTGCGAAGGGGCTCAACCTGCCCGTTGCAAATGTGTACGGGGTGGTGACGTTCTACTCTTTCTTTACAATGGTTCCTCGGGGCAAGCATGTCATCAGGGTATGCCTGGGAACGGCCTGTTATGTGCGCGGAGGCCAGAGGATCCTCGAAGAGCTGGTCCACAGCCTGGGCATCGAGCCCGGCGAATGCACCGACGACAGAAACTTCTCTCTGGAGACCGTGCGTTGCCTGGGCGCCTGCGGGCTCGCGCCGGTTGTAGTTATCGATGAAGACACTCACGGCCAGATGAAGCCTGCGAAGCTTACGGGCGTTCTTGCCCAGTACCGATAGGAGGCCGCCATGGCGAAGCTAACGATCAACGATCTCAAAAAGATCAAGGAAAAGGTCGAGAAAGAAGATCAGTTCCGAGCCGGAAAGAAGCGCGTGAAGTTGACCGTCCATATGGGCACATGCGGAATCGCTTCCGGCGCCAAGGGCATTCTCGATACATTCATGAATGAAATCAGCGAGGCCAACGTCGATGACGTGCTCATCACCACGTCGGGCTGCATCGGCATCTGCAGCCGCGAGCCGCTCGCGACCGTCGAAGTGCAGGGCAAGGAGCCCATCGTCTATGAGTTCCTTACCGAGAACAAGGCCCGCCAGATATTCAAACGGCACGTCCTCGGCGGCGAAATCCAGACGGACTTCGTGCTTGCGCGGGGCAGAGAGCAGGAAGGGGGAAAGTAAATGAAGGTCTTTCGAGCTCATATTCTCGTATGCGGCGGTACCGGCTGCAGAGCGTCCGGCAGCGAGGGCGTTCACCAGGCAGTGGTCAGGGAAATAGCGGCAAAAGGGCTCACCGATGAGGTGGCGATCGTCGAAACCGGGTGCAACGGCTTCTGCGCGGCCGGGCCGATCATGGTGATCTATCCCGAGGGCACCTTCTACCAGTATGTGAAGGCGGATGACGTCAAGGAGATCATCGAAGAGCACATAGTCAAGGGAAGGCCGGTCAAGAGGCTCATGTACAAGGAGCCGGTCACGGAAACCCCCATCCCCCACATGCTCGACATCCCGTTCTTCGGCAAGCAGATGCTCATCGCCCTGAAAAACAGGGGCCTCATCGACGCTGAAAAGATTGACGAGTACATTGCCAGAGACGGCTATATGGGAGCGGCCAAGGCTCTCACCCAGATGACCCCGGACGAGGTTATCGAGGAGGTCAAGAAGTCGGGTCTCCGCGGAAGAGGCGGCGGAGGATTCCCCACCGGTTTGAAGTGGTCCTTCGCCAGAAAGTCCCAGGGCGATATGAAATACATCCTCTGCAACGCCGACGAGGGCGACCCCGGGGCGTTCATGGACCGGTCCATTCTTGAAGCCGATCCTCATGCAGTTCTGGAGGGAATGATCATCGGCGGATACTCCATCGGCGCAAACAAGGGCTACATCTACTGCCGCGCGGAGTACCCTCTGGCCATCAAACGGCTGCTGCTCGCCATCGAGCAGGCCAAGGCCTACGGTCTGCTGGGTAATGACATCCTCGGTTCAGGCTACAGCCTCGACATCGAGGTGTACCAGGGCGCAGGCGCATTCGTATGCGGCGAAGAGACCGCTCTCATGGGCTCCATCGAGGGCAAGCGCGGCATGCCGAGGCCGAGACCGCCGTTCCCCGCGGTAAAGGGTCTGTGGCAAAAGCCCTCTGTTCTGAACAATGTGGAAACCTACGCGAACATCCCGCAGATCATCCTTAAGGGCGGCAGCTGGTATTCCTCCATCGGCACCGAGCGGTCAAAGGGCACCAAGGTGTTCGCGCTCACCGGCGCGGTGAACAACGTGGGCCTGGTCGAAGTGCCCATGGGCACTCCCATCGGCGACATCATCTTCGACATCGGCGGCGGCATCAGGAACGGCAAAGGATACAAGGCGGCCCAGCTGGGCGGCCCGTCCGGCGGCTGTATCCCCGCCGCGGCGCTCAACACGCCCACCGACTATGAAGAGATCGTGAAGCTCGGCGCCATCATGGGCTCCGGCGGTCTGATCGTCATGGACGAGGACACCTGCATGGTGGACACGGCCCGGTTCTTCATGGAGTTCTGCCAGGAAGAGTCCTGCGGCAAGTGCACCCCGTGCCGCGAGGGTACCAAGCGCATGCTCCAGATCCTCCAGAGGATCTGCAAGGGCGAGGGCAGGGACGGCGACATCGATCTGCTCGAAGAGCTGGCCTCCATCATCAAGGACTCGGCGCTGTGCGGGCTCGGCCAGACGGCTCCGAACCCGGTGCTCTCGACCATCCGCTACTTCAGGGAAGAGTACGAAGCCCATATCTACGACAAGAAGTGCCCCGCCGCGGTGTGCTCCGCGCTGTTCAAGTCTCCGTGCCAGCATGCATGCCCCATCGAGATGGACGTTCCCGCGTACATCGCGCTCATTCGGGCGGGCAGGCTGGAAGATGCGTACCGGGTCATGAAGAGGACAAACCCGTTCCCCGGCGTATGCGGGCGCGT
>DCDF01000101.1 GCA_002316295.1 Syntrophaceae bacterium UBA1062
GGGTACTTGCCGATGGCAGTCTCCTCGGAGAGCATTACAGCGTCGGTGCCGTCGAACACGGCGTTGGCGGCATCTGTCACCTCCGCCCGCGTGGGGCGGGTGTTGTCCGTCATGGACTCGAGCATCTGGGTCGCGGTGATGACCGGCTTCGCGGCCAGGTTCGCCTGCAGGATGAGCTGTTTCTGGATAAGAGGGACATCCTCTATCGCTACCTCCACGCCGAGATCCCCCCTGGCGACCATGACCGCATCAGCGGCATCGATGATGGCTTCGCTGCCTCTGACAGCCTCACCGCGCTCGATCTTGGCGACCACGAAGATATCCGATCCTTTTTTCGAGGCGAACTCCCTGACCCGCCTGATGTCCCGGGGGCTGCGGACAAAGGAGAGGCCGAACATGTCGATGCCGTGCTCCAGGCCGAAGGTGATGAACCGCAGGTCTTCGGAGGTCGCCGCCGACATGGTGAGATGAGCGTCCGGGAGGTTCATACCCTTGTTCGAGAGCAGGCTGCCTCCGATGACGACGCGGCAGAGCACATCCCTGCCCTTCTTTTCCAGCACCTTGAGCTCGATGAAACCGTCGTTCAGAAATATCCTGCCGCCCGGCTCCACACTCCGGGGGAAGTCCTCGAACTGGACAGGGATGAGTGAGGAGGTGCCTTTCACCCGGCGGGTCGTCAGCACCACCCGGTCGCCCCGCTTCAGGGTGCACGATCCCGACTCGAGCTGGCCGATGCGGATTTTGGGCCCGGGAAGATCGCCCAGGATGGCGACATCTCTCCCCAGCATGCGCGACACCTGCCGTATCGCATCGATGTCCCGTGCGTGCTGGTCGAGATTCCCGTGGCTGAAGTTGAGCCTCGCCACGTTCATACCCGCGAGGATGAGCCCCTTCAAGACCTGCTTTTTCCTCGAGGCCGGTCCGATCGTACACACGATCTTGGTCTTGTGCTTCGGCAATGCCTTGTTCATATGTGCTCCTTCCATCGCCTGAGGGGCGCTCGGGCAGATCACGACAGAGAGAGTTTGTCAGTCTTTCGCCTTCCAGAGTGCAGGCATCCTGAATTTCCGGAGGCGTTCCATGTAGGTGAATATCACCGGGATGAAGAACATGGTGAACAGTGTGGAGACGACGATGCCGCCGATGGTTGGCAGGGCCAGCGCCACCCGGAAGCTTGCACCCGAGCCTCCGAAGGCCTGCGGAAGCAGCCCGCAGATGATGGCGATGTTCGACATGACTATGGGCCTGAACTTCTCAGCGCACGCCTGTTTCACCGAGCCGGCGAGATCGTCCCCGCCTTCGAGGGCATGCCTCATCCCGCTGTCGATGATCAGGATCGCGCCGTTCACCACGATGCCCACGAGCATGACGATAGACATCATGGCCAGCATATTCATCGTAATGCCCGAGAAAAACAGGGTGTAGAACACACCGGCAAGACCCAGCGGCACCGTGAGCATGATAGTGAAGGGATGGACGAATGAGTTGAGGATCGCAGCCAGCAGCATGAAGGTGAGGATGGTTGCAATGACGAACGCCTCTGAAACCGCCTCGCTCGCCTCCTGGTTGATTTCCACGTCCCCGGCGAATTCGATCCGGTAGTCTCTTCCTAGATCGAGGCCTTTGAACTTCTCCTTCAGGATGGCCATGTTCTCGGTCAGGCTCAGCCTGCTGATATAGCTCGTCAGGGTGATCTTACGCTCCTTGTCCTTGCGCTCGATGCTCGCCTCCGCACGCGCCGGCACGAACACACCCACCTTGTTGATGGGAAAGAGCAGTTTGTCTTCGCCAAGCGGTACCAGAATGGCGCCCAGGAGGTTGATGGAGCCGGTGTATTTCTCGTCCAGGGCGACGTTGATGTCGTACTCCTGCCCTCTTTCCCGGAACACGGAGGAGCTGTCGCCTTCTATCGCAGCCCTCAACGTGCCTCCCAGCCCGATGTTCTTCCCGCCGTAGACGGTCGACTTGAAGGAGTCCGATATGAAGCGCATCTCCCGCTTAGGAACCTTGTAGGAGCTGATGATGCTCTGGTAGTTTCCCGTCTCGTTCATGATCCCTCTGGCCCGCTCGGAGATCTTCACCAGCTCTGAGTAATCGGGGCCGTAGAGCTCGATGTCCATGTCTCCTTCATTGCCGAAGGACCTGCCCGCGGTTACGCTGAATTCGAGGTCAGGTATCGTGCACAGCGGCTCGACGAGGCTCTCCGCGATATCCTTGTCGCTCCGCGGGCGTTTGGCGGCGTCCACGAGCCTGATATGGGTGCGCATTTCGTTGACGCCCCTGTTCTTTCCCCCCACCGTAGAGGAATAGTCCTTGAGCTCTGGAATGGATTTCACCATCTCCTCGATCCGATGCATCACCAGCACGCTCGCCTCGGCAGACGCATCCTGGGGGAGCTCCGCCTCGATGGTGAGCTCGGAGCTGTCGGACGGCGGGAACGGCTCGCCTCCCACATACCTCATGACAAAGATCGACCCGGCGAAGATCAGAACAGTGAAGACGACGGTGAGCTTCCGTCGCCTGAGGCAGACATCCAGGACCTTCAGGTATTCGTCCCTGACCTTTTCCACCCCGAGCGCGAAAAACTTCAGCCTCGGGCCGATGACGCCCCACCCCTTTTCAGGGTCTTTGGTGCTGCGCATGGCGAAATAGGAGAGCATGGGCGTGAGCGAGAAGGAGGCGATGATAGAGAACACCGTGGCCGCGACGACGGTTATCCCGAAGGGATAGAACACCTGGCCGAAAACGCCCTTCATGAAGGCGATGGGGACGAAGACCACAATATTGGTGCCTGCTGAGGCGAGCACCGCCACCAGCACCTCCCAGGTGCCCCGGACCGTGCCTTCTTTCGGATCGTCATGGCCGAGTATGTGCTTGTAGATGTTTTCGATGATGACGATGGCGTTGGCCACCAGGGCGCCGATGGATACTCCCAGGGCCATGAGCGTGACGATGTTCAGGGTGAAGCCCAGGGCTTGCATGACCATGAAGGAGGAGACGATGGACGTGGGGATGACCACGGCCGCCACGAGCGCCATCCGGATGTCGCCAAGGAACAGGAACAGCACCAGGGCCGTGAGCACCACCCCGAGGAAGATGCTGGAGAGCGCGTCGCTGATGGACTCGCGGATGAAGTCGGTGTTGTCCCAGGAAAGCTCGGCCATCAGCCCCGGAGGAAGGCCCTCCCGTATCCGGTCGAGCACCGAGTAGACGCCGTCCGCGGTCTGGACCACGTTGCTGTCGGTCTGCTTGTATATCTCGAGTATGACCGCTTCCCTGCCGTTGAACCGCGCAGCCGAGGTGATGTCCTTGAAGCCGTCCTCGACCGTGGCCACGTCCTTGAGCTGGAATATGCCCCGGTCTTTCACGGCAATGTGCATGTCGGCGATGTCCTGCACGGTTTCGAACTGCCCCTTGAGCCTCACCCCGATCTCGAACAGGCCCCGGTCCATGGAACCTGCGGGCACGTCGATGTTCCGCGCATTGATGGCGGCGGCAAGGTCGGTGAGCGACACCCCGTAGTTCATGAGCTTGGGCAGGTCCGCACGGACGTTGATCTGCCGCTCCTTTCCGCCCACCACCTCCACACTCGCCACGCCCCCCACCTGGGAGAACCTGTCTTTGAGGACATTGTCCGCGTATTCGTAGATCTCGTGGATGGGGATGCTGTCACTGTACAGGGAGACGCTCAGAATAGGCTCGTCGAATGGGTCGAACTTCTCGATGATTGGCTTGTCGGCATCCTCCGGAAGATCCTGGGTGATGGCCTCCACCTTGTCCTTGACTTCGATGGCCTTGATGTCGGTGTCCACCCCGTAGTGAAACTCGATGATGGTCAGCGCGTAGTTCTCGTAGATCTTGGAGTTGATGTGCTTGATGTCGCTGATATTGGATACCGCGTCCTCGACCTTCTTGACGACCTGGATCTCGATCTCCTCGGGCGCCGCGCCCTCGTAGACCTGCGTAACGAGAACCACGGGGACGTCGACATCGGGAAAGAGGTCGACGTTCATCCGCTGGTAGGAGATGTACCCGAGCACCACGAACACGAGCACCATCATCATGGTAGTGACCGGCCGGTTGATGAAGAGACGTATGATGTTCATGGGCTGCCCGGATGATCTCTCATGGTCAGAAGAGAACCTTGGCGTTGTCGGAAAGCCTGGTGAACCCGCTCGTCACCACGCGATCGTTCTCAGACACCCCGGAGACGATCCGGACATAATCGTCGTTCATGCCGGAAATCTCCACAGGCTTTTTCACCGCCCGGCCTTCGGAGATGACGTACATATAGTACGTTCCGTCCGGGTTCTCCTGCAGCGCCCTCAGGTCGGTGTAGAGGGCCTGGGGGTCGCGGATCACCTCGACCTGTGCGGAGGTGTAGGTGCCGATTCGCAGAGCGGAGTCCCTGTTTTCCACCTCCATTTCGATCCGGAAAAGGCCTGTCCTCGGGTTTGCGTTCAGAGAGACCTTGGTCACCTTTCCGGTGTTCGACTCGGAGCCCTGCACGCCGTTGACGATCACCTTCTGGCCGACCCGGATGCCCTGAATGTCCGACTCGCTCACCTCTGCGACGAGCCTGACGCGGTCCGTCCTCGCCACTACGGCCACGGGCTTAGCAGGCGTGACGAGCTCGCCTTCGCGGGCATTGATGTCCAGGATCACCCCGTCGAGCGGGCTGGACAGCGACACCAGCTCGACCACGTTCTCGAGGTTGGCCCTGTCGACGTCGAGCTTCATCTTGATCTGGTCGAGCTCGCTCTGGGACACGGCCCCGGACTCCTTGAGCTCGAGGGTGCGCTGATAGCTCAGGAGGGTCGTTTCATAGACAGCCTTGAGCTGGCGGTACTGGGCAGAGCTCCGAGGGTCTTCCTTGTCGAGGCTGACGATCACCTCGTCGGCCCTGACCTTGTCTCCGACCTCGTGGTGCACCCTGAGGATCTTGGCAGCCACCTGGGTGACGATCTCGGTCTGCTTGAGGCCGAGGACCTGGGCGTTCACCCTGCAGAACACGAGGAATTCCCCCCTGCTCACCGTACCCGCCTCGACCGGAATGCCGTTTTCCCGATAGTACTGGTCAATGCCCGGCGCCTCCTTGCCCGCAAGAGACGAGATCGCATTGATCCTCATGAACACGGCGACCAGAAAGACGACAACGATTGCAAGGTAGATGAATTTTTTCATTGTTTGCCCTTTACCCTCAGCCCGCAGTCAGCAGTCAGTTATTATAATCAGCAGCCAATGCCTCTTTGACAGGAAGGCGGCTCATACACCCGCTGATGGTTGTACAGGTTTTTCAGACCTCCTTCGGCCGTTCCTTTTCATAACAATCAAACATGCATTAAGAACCAGTATAAAAGCACGGGACGCCGGCTTTGTCAATTCTCTCATCGTTCTCGATGTGTGAAATCAGGTTTTGCTGGAAAGAGCGCTAAAGCAGGATCAGCACGATCAGGACGGTGATCGCACCCGTCAGGGATACGATGTCGCTTTTCTTTGCCTTGAGGCACTTCATCCGGCTTCGGACGATGCCCGGGGAGTAGCCTCTTAGAGTGAGAGCTACGGCCAGGTCGTCCGCCCGCCTGAACACGCTGTGCAGCAGGGGAACGAGAACCGGCACCAGCGAGCGCATCTTCTTGAAGACCCCGCCGGTCTCGATATCCACGCCCCGGGCCTTCTGGGCCTTGATGATCCGGTCGGCCTCCTCGAACAAAAGTGGGATGAACCGGATCGCCAGCATGATGAGCAGAGCGATCTCGTCAACGGGGACCTTGAGATACTTCAGGGGCTTCATGTACCATTCCATGGCCCACACCATGTCCAGCGGCGAGGTGGTGAGCGTCATGAGCGTGGAGATCCATATGGCGAACATCAGCTGGAGCCCTGTCTGAACACCGTTCTGCAACCCCTGCCAGGTGGCGTGGGGCAGCCAGGGCACAGGCTGTCCTGGCGTCATGAACACATGGAGAACCGCGGTCATGGCGAAGAGCCAGAGAAACGGGCTCAGGCCCTTGACCAGCCTCCTGAAGGACAGGCCGGCGGCCAGTGTCGAGACGGCGCACACGGCGAAAAACAGGGCGAGCCCCAGCGGAGTGTCCATCCGGAATGCGGCCCCGATGCCGAAGCCCATGAGAAAGAGCTTCACCCTCGGGTCGAGGGTATGCACCGGCGAGTCGCCGGGAATGTACTGGCCCAGGGTCATTCTCATGGCTCGTCCGCGCGCTCCGTTCTCACGTCTCTTCTCATCTCTCCATGGATATCAGGTGCTCGGCGATCTGGACCGCGTTTATCGCGGTGCCTTTCCGGATATTGTCCGAAACGCTCCACAGGACGATGCCGTTTTCCGCCGAGAGGTCCTGCCGGATCCTTCCCACAAAACACTCGTCCTTCCCGGCGGTGTAGACCGCCAGGGGGTAGATCCCGGCGGCCGGGTCGTCCTCCACCTTGAGCCCGGGCGATTTCTTCAGGAGCGCCCGGACCTTCTCGGGCGGTATCTTTTTGGAAGTCTCGATGTTCACGGACTGAGAGTGGCAGTAGTACAGCGGCACGAGCACCGTGGTGGCGCTCATCCGGATGGACTCGTCCTCGAGGATCTTCCGGGTCTCTTCCACGATGCTCATCTCGTCTGCGGTATAGGCGTTTTCCAGGAAGTCGCCGGTCTGGGGGATGACGTTGAAGGCCATCTGGTGCCGGAACACGGCCGACTGAGTCTCCCGGAAGTTGAAGAGATCCGCGATCTGCTCGGTGAGCTCGTTGAGCGCAGCCTCTCCCATGTCTGACACCGCCTGGTAGGTGGAGAGAACGGCCTTTCTGACCCCAGCGGCCTTGTGAATCGGAGACAGCACGAGCGCCGCCTGCACCGCTGCGGGAGACGGACTTGCGATGATGCCCGCGTGCCCGGCGATCGCGTGCGAGTTGATCTCGGGAACGACCAGCGGCACATCCTCGTCCATCCGGAAGCGGGGAGAGGTGTCGACCACCGCACATCCACGCCGTGCGGCTTCCCCGGCGAACTCTCCGCTCACCTTCTCCGCTGCGGCGAAAAACGCGATGTCAACACCGGTGAAGGAAGCCCCAGTGACGTCCTGTACCGGGAGGTCTTCCTGCCAGTACTGCACGGTGTTGCCGAGCGAGCCCTTGGTCTCCAGCGGGAGGAGCGTGCCCACCGGGAAATCCCGCTCCTCGAGCACCCGTATGATCTCTTTTCCGGCCGTAGTGGTTGCACCCACTACAGCGATTCGCAGTCCCTTTGCCATGGTATTCCTTTCGCATCCGTTTCCAGCGGGGCGCTCAACGATGTGCAGGAGCAGGCACACATGTCCGTCCTTTTACCGCCAGGGTGAAAAGCGCCCGATCGGCTGTTTGTGCGGCTGTGCCCGGTGAGTGTCTCTGCTGGAGCACCGCATGTTTCCTTCAATGGGGAGCTGCGCTGTCAACGCCGCCCCCTCTCCATATCCCTTCCCCGCAAGGAGGAAAGGGACGTGAGGCCCCTGTACCTTTCAGAATCATACCGCCCTGCAGAATGATGACGGCTAGATCCCGCCCCGCTTGATGATGTGCTCCATGAGGCCCCCGTCCGCAATGAGCTCCTGCATGAACTGAGGGATCGGCCGGGCCTGGTACTGCTTCCCGGTGGTGATGTTTTTGATGAGGCCGGTGGAGGCATCCACCTCGACGATATCGCTCTCGCGTATCTCTCCGGACGCCTCGTCCGACTCGAAGATGAGAAGGCCCATATTGAAGCTGTTGCGGAAGAAGATCCGGGCGAAGCTCGATGCGATGACGCAGCTCACGCCGCAGGCCTTGATGGCGATCGGGGCGTGTTCACGGGAGGAGCCGCACCCGAAGTTCTTGCCGGCCACGATGATGTCCCCCTTCCCCACCTTCGAAGGAAAAGAGGGATCGGCGTCCTCCATGCAGTGCTTCTTGAGCTCCTCGGGATCGGAGGTGTTCAGATAGCGGGCAGGGATGATGGCGTCCGTGTCGATGTCGTCGCCGAAGCGGAATACGCGTCCCATGATCTTCATCACATCACCTCCGAGGGAGAGGAGATCTTTCCGGCGATCGCTGAGGCGGCCGCAACCGCAGGGCCCGAGAGGTAGACCTCGCTGGCCGGGTCGCCCATGCGCCCCACGAAGTTGCGGTTCGTGGTCGCCAGCGCCTTTTCTCCCTTTGCGAGGATGCCCAGATGCCCGCCAAGGCACGGCCCGCAGCTCGGAGGGCCGATGATGGCGCCTGATTCCAGGAAGATCCGGATGAGCCCCTCGGCCTCGGCCTGCCGGAACACGTCCGGGGTGGCCGGCATGACGATGCATCGCACGCCGCGGTCAACCTTCCTGCCTTTCAGGATTTCCGCCGAGACCCGCAAATCCTCGATCCTTCCGTTGGTGCAGGAGCCGATGAAGACCTGGTCGATCCTCACCTCGCCGACCTCGCTGATCGGCCTCGTGTTCTCGGGCAGATGGGGGAACGCCACCTGGGGCTCGATGTTGGAGCAGTCGTACTCCCTGATGGAGACGTACCGCGCGTCCTCATCGCTGGTGTAGATCGTATACGGCCTCCTCGCCCGGGGCTTTACATAGGCCTCGGTCTTGGCGTCGGCCCTGATGATGCCTGCCTTGGCGCCCGCCTCGATCGCCATGTTGGAAATGGTCAGGCGTCCGCTCACGTCCAGGGAATCGATGGCCGGGCCCTCGATCTCCAGCACCCGGTAGAGCCCGCCGTCCACCCCGATGTCGCCGATGAGGTAGAGGATCAGATCCTTGCCGCCCACCCAGGGCAGGAGCTCGCCTTTGAAGACGAACTTCATGCTCTCGGGCACCTTCATCCAGGCCTGGGCCGTCAGCATGGCGCCTGCCAGGTCCGTGCTCCCCACGCCGGTGGCGAAGGCGCCGAGCGCCCCGTAGGTGCAGGTGTGGCTGTCCGCTCCGATGATGAGGTCGCCGGGCAGCACGAGCCCCTTCTCGGGGAGCAGGGCATGCTCCACCCCGACCTCGCCGGCGTCGAAGAAATGTTCGAGCTCGTGTCTGCGGGCGAAATCCCGGACCATCTTGCACTGATTGGCGGACGCGATGTCCTTGTTCGGGGTGAAGTGATCAAGGACAAAGACGATTTTGTCCGGATCGGCCGGCTTCGCCTGTTTTCCCGACTCAAAGGCCTTGATGGCGAGCGGAGCCGTGATATCGTTCGCCAGGGCGACGTCCACGTTCACCTTCACGATGTCGCCCGGTGTGACCTCGCGCGCATCCGTATGCGCGGCGAGGATCTTTTCGGCAATAGTCATTCCCACTGCTTCCCGCCTCCTGTTCTTGAAGATTACAGATGAGGAACTTCCTGCGATCTCTTGTTCTTGAGGAATTCCATCCGGTTGAGCGCGTTCACCAGCGCCTTGGCGGAGGCTACCAGAATATCCGGATCCGCGCCCTGGCCGGTCGACACCGTGTCTCGATCCTTGAGCTCCACGGTCACTTCGCCCTGGGCGTCGGTTCCGCCGGTGATGGAGCTCACCGAGAACCGCTTCAGCTCCGCATGGAAGCCAGTCATCTTGATGATGGTCTTGTAGAGCGCATCCACGGGACCGTTCCCGAAGCAGGACTCCTTGACGGTCTCGCCGTCGATGCCCAGCACCACCGTGGCCACCGGTGTGGAGACGGTGCCCGAGCTCACGTTGATGTGCTTGAGCTCGTACTTGTCCGGCACCCGGTAGATCTCCTCGATCACGATGGCCTCGATGTCTGCGTCGAAGATTTCCTTTTTCTTGTCCGAGATCTCCTTGAACCGCCTGAACACCTTGTTCACGTCGTCATCGCTCAGCCGGTATCCCAGAGACTCGAGCCTCTTGCTCAGCGCATGCCTGCCCGAATGCTTGCCCAGAACGAGGTTCGACTTCCCGAAGCCGATCGCCTCGGGCGTCATGATCTCGTAGGTGGAGCGCTCCTTGAGATAGCCGTCCTGATGGATTCCCGACTCGTGGGCAAAGGCGTTCGCCCCGACGATTGCCTTGTTGGGCTGGACCGGTATGCCCGTGATATGCGACACCAGACGGCTCGCGGGATAGATCTGCGAGGTGTCGATGGACGTGCTCAGGCGGTAGAGATCCTTGCGGACATTGAAGATCATGACCACCTCTTCGAGCGACGTGTTGCCCGCGCGCTCGCCGATGCCGTTGATGGTGCACTCGATCTGCCGCGCGCCGGCCATGACCGCTGACACCGAGTTGGCCGTGGCCATGCCGAGGTCGTTGTGGCAGTGCACGCTGATCACCGCCTTGTCGATATCCCGCACCTTCTTCTTGAGGTAGCTGATGAGCTCGAAAATCTCCTGGGGGTTGGTGTAGCCCACAGTGTCCGGGACATTGATGGTGCCGGCACCGGATGCGATGGCTGTAGAGTACACGTCCACGAGAAAGTCCCAGTCCGAGCGTGTGGCGTCCATGGCGGAGAACTCCACGTCCGGCGCGAGCGACCTGCACATGCTCACGGAACGCTCGACCGACCTCAGCACCTCGTCCGGGCTCATGTTGAGCTGATACTTCAGGTGGATGTCGGACGTGGCGATAAAGGTGTGGATCCCGGGCATGGCGGCATCCTTCACGGCGTTCCAGGCTGCGTGGATGTCTTCGTCCTTCGCCCTGCACAGCCCGATGACCATGGATTTTTTGATCTCGCCCGCCACCGCCTGCACCGCATCGAAATCGCCGGGAGAAGAGATGGGAAAGCCCGCCTCGATCTTGTCAACGCCCAGCGCCTCGAGCTGTTTGGCAACCAGCACCTTCTCGTGCACGTCCATGCTCGCCCCGGGAGACTGCTCACCGTCCCTGAGCGTCGTGTCAAATATGATGATTCTCTCGTGAGGTATGCTCATGATCTGTTTCTTTCTCCTGTTTCTTTTCCCGTATATGGTCGATGACCTGCATCACCGCATTGTAGACCGGCCCTCCTATGGCGAACGCCGCCACCAGCGCAAAGATCATGATCTCCGGCGCCAGGGCCACCACTACGAGCACCAGCAGTCCGGCCACCAGGAGCTGGAAGGGGTGCGCCTTGATATAGCTGATGTGCTTGAAGCTGGGGTACCGGATGGTGCTCACCATCATGAAGGACAGAGCGTACATGGCGATGAGAATGACCGGCGGCGGGATGGCGCCTACCTGACGCGACAGGAGCACCATGCTCGAGACCGCGGCCGCGGCGATGGGTATGGGGAGCCCTACGAATCCCGTGATGTCGCCGGTATCGGTGTTGAACCTTGCGAGCCTGAGCGCCCCGCATGCGACGAAGAGGAAGCACGCGATGAAGCCCAGCCTGCCGAACTGATTGACCTGCCAGAGATACGCCATGATGGCCGGAGAAACTCCGAAGGCGATCACGTCGGAGAGAGAGTCGTACTCCTTGCCGAAGGCCGAGGTAGAGTTGGTGGCCCTGGCGACCCTGCCGTCAATGCCGTCGATAAAGCCAGCCATGAGGATCATCCAGGCCGCCATGGTGAAGTTCCCCTTGAGAGAGAATGACATGGAGTAGAAGCCGAAGAACAGGCCAATAGTGGTGATGAAATTGGGCAGAAAGGGCACCGAACGCTTCTTCTGATCTTCCGTCCTTATCTTTGTTCTCTTCTTCACTGGTTTTTCCTCCCTATGACCGTCTCACCGGCGAACACCTTTTCGCCTCTGCTCACCACGGCCTCAAACCCTTGCGGCATGTAGCATTCGAGGAGCGAGCCGAACCGGATGAGCCCGATCCTCTGGCCCGCCTCGACCTTTTCGCCCATTTCGGGCATACAGGATATCCTCCGGGCCACCAGGCCAGCCACCTGGTCGACCCGGTATGTTCCCTCTTCATTCTGGATATAGAGAATCATGCGCTCATTGGCATCGGTCTTCTTGCCGAGATTGGCCATGTGGAAGGTGCCGGGCCGGTAGCGTTTGTCGATCACCGTTCCGGTGACGGGCGATCGGTTCACGTGGACATTGAAGACCGACATGAAGATGGACACCTTCGTGCACGGGCCCACCCGCTCTTCTTCGGTGCCCACCACGTCGAGGACCGTCCCGTCGGCGGGGGAGATGATCTGATTCTCTCCTTCGGGAACCGTCCGCTCCGGATCCCGGAAAAACCAGGTCACGAACAGCAGAGGGGCGAAGCCCAGGAGCTTGAGCCCCAGCCGTGCAAGGATCAGGGAGACAAGCCCGGAGACCGCGATGAACGGGAAGCCCTCTCTGCGTATTTTCACCTAATTCTCCTTCTTGTTGACCTTGCGGTCCTTCTGGATCCAGGGCATCATGGCGCGGAGCGTTTCACCCACCTTCTCGATGGGATGGCTCTCGCCCCTTCTCGTCAGGGCGTTGAACACCGGCCGGCCGGCCTTGTTCTCCAGGATCCACTCGCGGGCAAAGGTGCCGTCCTGCACCTGGTCGAGAATCTTCTTCATGGTCTGTTTCACCCGCTCGTCGATGACCATGGGGCCGCGGGTGATATCGCCGAACTGGGCCGTGTTGCTCACCGAATAGCGCATGTTGGATATGCCGCCCTCGTAGATGAGGTCCACGATGAGCTTGAGCTCGTGGAGGCACTCGAAATACGCCATCTCCGGTGCGTAGCCCGCTTCCACCAGGGTATCGAAGCCGGCCGTGATCAGTGAGGTGACCCCGCCGCACAGGACTGCCTGCTCGCCGAACAGGTCCGTCTCCGTCTCTTCCCGAAACGTCGTCTCCAGTATCCCGGCCCTGCCCCCGCCGATGGCGCATGCATATGACAGGGCGAGCTCGCGGGTGTCTCCCTTGGCGTCGGCCTCCACGGCGATCAGCATGGGGACCCCCCTCCCCTGAGTGTATTCGTACCGCACCATGTGGCCCGGGGACTTGGGCGCCACCATGAAGCAGCCCACCCCCTCGGGGAGCCTTATCTGGTTGTAGTGGATATTGAAGCCGTGGGCGAATGCGA
>DCDF01000233.1 GCA_002316295.1 Syntrophaceae bacterium UBA1062
TCCCGTCTGCATGATATCATCAAGAATGAGAGGAGTGCGAAGATGAAGAAGATCCTTTCCGTGATTCTTGTCACGGTTGTTCTGGCGGGAGCCGCTCACGCTCAGAGTTTCAAGCGCGTGGTGCTGTATCAGGACATGGCGCTGCTCACCGTGGAGGTCTCGGCCTCCGGCGGACGGATCGCGGTCGATTGCCCCCCGGAGCTGATCCTTGACTCAGTCGTCGTGGCGCCCGTCCGCGGCACTGGTGTTAGGTCCATGAGCATCGAGCCGAAACGGCTCGCCTCGGGCAAGGCAAAAGAGCTCAGGGACGCCCTTGGCGCGAAGAGGGTGGAGCTGGAAGAAAGGAAAAGGCGCCAGAAGACCGTAGAGAGGCAGATCGAGCTGATCTTCGATGCTGCAGGGGTCAAGGACAAAGAGACGCCGTTCTCCCGGACCCGTCTCTCGGATGCGCTGATGTTCATCGACGAGAAGGTGGAGGAGCTCAATAAAAAGCACATATTGCTGGGCGGGGAGATCGAGGACCTCTCGCTTGCGGTGAAGGATCTTGAAGAGAGGCTCGAAGCGGTTTCCCGGGAACGGGGATACGAGATCGCGGTTGAGACGGACGGCGACGGAACCGTGGAGATTTCATACGCCGTGAAGAGCGGCTCCTGGAAGCCCGAATACGCCGTGTATGCGGCCCCGGGAAAGAATGAAGTGAGGATTGATGCAACGGCTGTCGTCAGACAGGCTACCGGCGCCGACTGGGAGGCCGAAGAGCTCCTGGTCGCAACGGGGAGGCCGGGATTCGGCATCCATGCCCCGGAGCTTTCTCCCTGGTATATCGGGTTGCCGAGATATCGGCTGAGCGTCATGAAACAGAAGGCGGACATGACGGCAGCAGCGCCTGAGGAGTACGCTTCCGCCCAGGACTTCGAGGCCGGGGTCAGGGCCACCGCCGCGTCATACGTCATAGGCGCAGCCGAGTCCATAACCCTGCCCGGCGACGGTACGCCCAAGTCTATCATCATACAGAGGAAAACCATTGAGGCGACCATCGAAAGGCTGACCTGCCCCCGGATCGACAGCGCGGTCTTCCTGAAGACGCAGGCTCTCTGGAGCGGCAGTGCTCCCATCATCGCGGGGACGTACAGCGCATATGTGGACGGCGAGTTCACGGGCCGGGGGACCATTGGAGAAGCCCAGCCCGGAGAGATGATCGGGATCGACCTCGGCAGGGATGAGGGGATCAAAGTCGAGCGCGAGGGGAAGATGTTCCACGAGAAGACGCTGACCGGCAAGGACAGAACGACGTACACCTATACGATGACCGTGAAGAACACCCGGTCTCATCCGGTGCAGATCACCCTGAAGGATCAGATTCCCGTTTCGCAGGATGAAGCGGTCAGGGTGGAGCTCGTCGAATCGAGTCCGAAGGCCGTCCCGGACAAAGACGGCATTATGGTCTGGGAGTTGAGCTGCACTCCGGGCGCTGTACGCACGGTTTCCTTCGCCTTCGCCGTCACCGGCCTGCCGCCGCTGGAGAGATGAAAAAACTGTTTCCATGAAGGCGGGCCGAAGGGCGAATATTGCCCCCCGACCCGCCTATCCCGAGGGAAACACACCGGGCACCCCTGCCCGGCGTCCGAATACAGGACCGCTGGATATTGACTCTTTGCCGCCCGCCTTTATCTTTCTTAACCGTCTCTTTGAAATATTCATCGAACAAGAGGATATCTTTTTGAAAAGGAGGTTGTCGCATGTATGATTTCATGCTTACTCACGAGGAGAGAGCTCTTCAGGCGGAAGTGCGCAGATTCGTGCGAGAAGAGATCTCAAGCGACTTTCTGCGCAGGATGGATAGAGACGAGATCGTCTACCCCCGGGAATTCGTCGAAAGGCTCGCCGAGCGCAACTTGAGAGGCATCCGCTTCCCGAAGAAGTGGGGAGGCAGGGAAATGAGCTGGGTGGCCGAGGCTGCGGCAAACGAAGAGATCGGCTGCCTGGGAATGGCTCTGGGGTGCGCCTTTGTCATGCCTTCCATCGTGGGCGAAGCGCTCAACGTTTTCGGGACCGAGGAGCAGAAAGAGCGGTATCTCAAGCCCTATCTCGAAGGAAAGCTCGTGGCTGCGGAGGCGCTGACCGAGCCCAGGGGCGGCTCCGACTTTTTCGGCGCAACGACAAAGGCCGTGCTGAAAGGAGACCACTTCATCGTTAACGGACAGAAGAGATTCGTGGTGGGTGCCGATGGCTCGGATTTCTTTCTTGTCTACTGCAGAACCAACTTCGCGCCCGACGCCCACAAGTACGGCAGACTGAGCCTTTTGATCGTCGACAACGGCCCCGGCGTGGAGACGGAGTACCACTATGGGCTGCTGGGGTGCCGGGGTGGAGGAACGGGGCGGCTCGTGTTCCGCGACGTGAAGGTCCCGAAGGAGAATCTCGTGGGAGAGCTCCACGGCGGGGCCTGGTGCTTCAACCAGATGATGATCCCCGAGAGGCTCACATCCGCATCGGGATGCCTGGGGGTCTGGGGCGCCCTTGACCTTGCCGTAAGGTATTCCAACAGGAGGGCCGCCTTCGGCAAGCTCATCCGGAAGCACCAGGCGGTGAGCTTCATGATCGCGGATTCCATCACCCGGCTCGATGCGGCACGGGCTGTTACCCATATGGCGGCCAAGGCCGTGGACAGTGACGCGCACAACAAGCGCAGGATCGTGAGCGAAGCCAAGAAATTTGCCACGAAAGCCGCCTGGGATGTGGTGAACGATGCCATGCAGGTTATGGGCGGCATCGGATACACGGATGTGTATCCCATCGAGCGGGCCCTGAGGGATGTGCGCCTGGCCATGATCTGGACCGGCACGAGCCAGATCATGGACCTCATGATCCAGCACGAATATTATAACGAGGTGCTCAACGAGCCATACGACCGCAGGCACATGGAAAAGGATGCCATGAATCCCGACGAGAGCGAGCGGTGCTTCACGGACGATGACATGTGGCGGGTTCACGAAAGCGGGCCGTTCCAGGCAATGAAAAGGCCTCTTGACAACAAAAATTAATTGATTATAGTCAATATTACATATAGCAATAAGCCAATAGTATATCTCTTTGTTATGGTTTCACGTTCAATCCCGGAGGAAAGAAGACGCGGATTGCGCTGTTCCGAATGACTGATTGTGTTTTTGTGTCGGTACAAAAATGAAAACGGGGAGGGAAATGTATGAAGATCTTCAAATCAGGGCCTGTTGTACATAGTGTGGCTTTTCTTGTTCTCATTCTCGCGGCTACCGGATGCTCTCTGATCAGCGTCAGCGAAATCAGAAACGCGAGCCGCAACGATGTGGTGAATCTGGGCGATTCCATATTCGCGCTGTCCGGCAAAATTCATGACAATCTCCAGAGCTGGGCCGGCGAGACATTCCGCCGGTATTCCCTGTCCGGCTCCATGGTCAGCCATATCGCCGACCAGTATGCCAAGGCAAAGAGGGACAATCCCAACATCCAGACCATATTCATGGACGGAGGCGGCAACGATATCCTGATACCCGCAACCCTTTTCGACCCGTACAACTGCAAGGTGGACTGGTGGGAATCGGGCCTCTCCTCCCGCTGCAAATCGCTCATCGATGATGTGTACGTGGACACGGTCAATCTCCTGAACCAGATGGGTCGGGACGGTGTCGACAACATCATATTCCTCGGTTACTACCGTCTGAAAAACGGCATCATCGGGAGCACGTCGCTGAACCAGGCGGTCGATTACGGGGATGCGAGGCTCGCACAGGCGGTCCAGAATGCGGTCGCCGCCCCGAATTACCGCGTGTTCGTCGATCCTCGGTCGAGCATCGTGAGCTCGGACATCACCTGGGACGGCGTCCATCCGAACGATTCCGGATCGTACAAGCTCGCCGCCCTGATCTGGGCGAGGCTCCAGCCTCTTCTGTAGAGACGAAAGGTCGCGGGGGCTCTGAAGAGGGTCCCCGCGACCTTGCCCATGCCTTTGTGAAGAGGGGAACGAGCAGCCGTGAATAGAAAAAAGATCATCTCATCCGCCGCAATCATCTCGGTCATCATTCTTTCCTGTTATCTGTTCTACCGTGACGCCGGGAGCGGTCCCGGCCTGGATACCGCAGGATCGGGCGGACTGCACCTCTCTCCCGGAAGCGATCCCTTCAGCGACCGGATCGTACACGAGCTGCAGAAGTACTACGGCGGGACGATCTCGGACAAGGCCACCCAGGCGAGCATCATCGGCGTGCGGGACCTTGTCGAGGGCGCCCGTCCGGCAGACGGGAGGGCTCTGTTCCTCGCCATCCTTCAGAGGTCATTCCCGGACTATTCGGGCGACATCATGGAGACCCTGGACAAGCTTGACGAGTACGACCGCTGGCTCGAGGAAAACAAGGAGAGGCTGCTGCGAATGTCCGCTGCGGAGCGTGCCGCAGCAATGTGGGAAAAGAGAAAAGAACTCTTCGGCGAGGATGCGGAAAGAATATGGTCGGGTGAAATGCTCGCCGTAGAGGCGAGGAACGCCCAGGTGCAGGACACAATCGTCATGCTGAACGAATCCACGGATACGAGCATCGACGAGAAGCTCCATATGTATCGGGACATCCTCCGGGAAACCTATGAGGGCTCTCCAGAAGAGTATATCCTGGAACAGAACGAGCTTCTGTCAAAAGTGTTCTTCAGCATGGACTCGGTGCAGGAAGAGCTGAAACAGATGAGCCCCGAGCAGCGTCAGGCGGAGATCGATC
>DCDF01000161.1 GCA_002316295.1 Syntrophaceae bacterium UBA1062
AAATATTCCGAGGGGGAGCGGTTTGTCCGGCTCCACTGGCATCGTGACGCATGAGACATCCTGTTATTGTGAATGCAGATGACCTGGGGTTGAGCAGGGAGATCAACAAGGGCGTATTTACAGGGCTTTCGCGGGGCGTGATCAGCGATGTGTCTCTCCTGATCCATGCCCCGTTTGCCCGTGAGGCCGTGGAAGGACTCCTGGAGACAGGTCGGATGGACGTGGGGGTCCATGTAAACCTCGATGAGCATTTGGGTTGGAGTTCTCCCGGCAGGGAGCGGTTTACCCGGAAGGAGCTCAATGACTTCTTCCGTGATCCGAGGTTTCTCCACCGATGCCGGGACGAGGCGCGCCTTCAGATCGAGAAGTGCATGGCCTGCGGCCTTGTGCCGACGCACATAGACACCCACCATCATGTGCACGGGTTCTTCCCCCTGTTCATGGTGCTGATCGATCTTGTGAAGGAGTACCGGATACCGGCCGTAAGGCACAGCAGAACCGGATACGCCCTCACTACCAGAGAGCCCATACCATATGATCCGTCCACCTACCGCCGGATGGAGGAAATCATGGAGCATGAGGGGGTCTTTTTCTGCAGTTCCATGATCGAAGGTGCGGGGAGGATCGGCGAGGTCGCGTATTTCCCTGCCGAACTGGTGGTGCATCCTTCATCGGGCAGAGATCAATGGAGAACGGGTGAAATGGAGACTCTTACTTCCGATGGTTTTCTGCAGGCCTTTCATGCAAGAGGAATCCGGCTCGTGGCATACCGCGATCTCATCGATAGAACTGCAGATCTTTCGGATCTTCCGAAGTGATTGCCCGGGAGGCGCCGGTTTTATGAGACACATCGGGATTGCTCATCAGCAAGCCTGTCCAGGGAGGTGTTCCTGAAATAGAGAATGATGTCGGCCGTGATCATGAGCGCGTTGATCAGGTAGAGAACGATTACCCAATCCAGGTTGAAATACAGCTTGTGGAGCATGCCCGCACCGTAGCCTATCAGGACGATAATGAGGAAAGCGATGCTCTTGCCCTTTGCTGTGCGTGACGTATAGGACTTGTAGATGGAGGACGGCCAGGCCGCTCCGAAGCAGACCAGCATGACGATCTCGAATATGCTCACGATATTCTGCCTTTCATGCGGGGTCCGCTCCCTTTTTGATTTTATACGGCATGGTAACGCCCGGGTCCTATTATAGAGGCAAGACCGATACGGTCAACAGGAATACAGCGTCATGAAGCAGCGGGGCCCGCAGGACAGTGTCCTGCGGGCCCCGCCGGAAATAGCCCCTGTATTTGCTCCGCTACACGCTTCCCGCCATTTGGAATATGGGCAGGTACATGGCCACGACGACAAATCCGATAATGCCTCCCAGGAATACCATGAGCATGGGCTCCAGAGACGAAGTGAGGGCATCGACCGCTGCATCAACCTCCTCGTCGTAGAAATCGGCGATCTTGGAGAGCATCTGGTCCATGGCGCCTGTGGCCTCACCCACAGAGATCATCTGCACCACCATGCCCGGAAAGATTCCGGCCTGCGCCAGCGGCTCGGCCATGGACTGTCCTTCGCTGATGGCGCTCCTGACCGCTCTGATGGCCTTTTCGATAATCACGTTGCCCGCGGTGCGGGAGGTGATGTCAAGACCGTCCATGATGGGAACGCCGGAAGAAATCATGGTGCCCAGGGTTCTGGTGAATTTTGCCACGGCAACCTTCTTGATGAGCGGGCCGAAGACGGGAAGCTTTAACATCATATTGTCGATATAATACCGCCCTTTCTCCTGTTTGCCGACCCATTTGAGTGCAACGATGAACCCGATGATCACTCCGATCATGATCCACCAGTTGTGACGGAAGAAATTGCTCATGTCCACCACCAGCTGAGTGGGGCCGGGGAGAGCGGATCCGAACTGCTCGAACATATCCTTGAATGTAGGGATGACGAAAATCATCAGAACCGCTACCACGCCGAATGCCACGCACAGCACGATGATGGGATAGGTCATGGCGCTCTTGACCTTGGCCTTGAGTGCCTCGGCCTTTTCCATGTACACGGCGAGCCTCATGAGCACCGTATCCAGTACACCGCCGATCTCTCCTGCGGCCACGAGGTTCACATACAGGTTGTCGAAGATCTTCGGATGCTTAGACAAAGCGTCGGCGAATGTGCTGCCTCCCTCCACATCGGTTTTGATCTGGGAGAGTACTTTCTTGAAAGTGGGATTTGACTGCTGGGACGAGAGAATATCGAGACACTGCACCAGGGGCAGGCCTGCATTGATCATGGTCGAGAACTGCCTGGTGAAGATGACGATTTCCTTGGTCTTGATTTTCTGCTCGAAGAGAACGATCTGCTTCGGCTTGGACTTGATCTTGGTGGGCAGTATCTTCTGCCGCTTGAGCAGGAGCTGTACTGATGCCTTGGAATCAGCTTCGATCTCTCCCCTTTTGATGTTTCCGTTGGCGAGTTTGCCTTCCCAAACAAAAACCGGCATGATCTATCTCCTTTCCCTAGCGGTTGGGGGACATCCCTCTGGACTGGTTGGGGGAGGCCATCATCTGCCTGAGCTCCTCAGGGTCCATGGACCATCCCATGGCATCGTCAAGGGATATGAGTTTGCGCGTGAAAAGAGCGAACAGGGCCTGGTTCATCGTTTGCATGCCGTGTTTGCCCTGACCGACCTGCATCTGGGAATAGATCTGGTGGATCTTGTCTTCCCGGATCAGGTTTCTGATGGCGGGCGTCGAGATCATCAGCTCCGCGGCCAGAACTCTGCCCTTGCCGTCCGCCCTCGGCAGCAGCTGCTGCGAGATCACCGCCTCCAGAACGAAGGACATCTGGGCCCGGATCTGGGACTGCTGATGCGCAGGGAATGCATCCACGACTCGGTTGACAGTCTGAACCGCGGAATTGGTGTGGAGAGTCGCGAATACCAGATGCCCTGTTTCCGCAATGGTGAG
>DCDF01000269.1 GCA_002316295.1 Syntrophaceae bacterium UBA1062
CAAAACAGGGGCTGGTCCGCGGCCTCGTCTATCCTATGCCGGAAAAGAACCTCATGGGGCTGGGCGTGCATGCCACCAAAGATCTCTCCGGATCCCTGCGACTCGGACCCAACGCCTTGCCCACGGAGACCATCTCTTACGATGTCGATCCTTCTCATGCAAGAGCATTCTACGAGAGCGCCAGCCGCATGCTCCCCTTCCTGAGGCTGGAAGACCTCTCACCGGACACTGCCGGAATCCGTCCGAAAATCCGGAAACCGGGCGGGCCGGAACGGGATTTCATTATCGCTCATGAGGCCGGGCGGGGACTTCCAGGGATGATCAACCTCATCGGAATCGAGTCTCCCGGTCTTACATCGTGCCTGTCGATCGGGAGGTATGTGGCGGACATGGCGAGAGAAGACGGTCTGCTTCCCTAGATCCGGTAGACGCTCTGTCCCGCAACGATCGTCTGGATGACCTTACCGGCGAACTCCTGGCCGAGAAACGGGGAATTCGTGGACTTCGAAAGCACGCTTTCAGGGGTGAGCGTCCACAGCGCCTCCGGGTCGAAGAGCGTCACATCGCCTCTTGCCCCGGGAGAGAGTGTCCCGCCTTCGATGCCCAGGATGCGGGCCGGGTTGCAGGTCACGCACGCAAGGAGCCGGCTGAAATCGATGCCGTATTCTCTGTGCAGCCGAAAGACGCCCGGAAGGAGCGTCTGAAGGCCGATGACCCCGAACGGAGCCAGATCGAAGTCCAAGTCCTTTTCATCCTTTGCGTGCGGTGCGTGGTCAGTGGCGATACAGTCGACGACTCCGCTCCTGATGCCCTCGACGAGTGCGAGCATGTCCTCCCTGCTGCGGAGGGGAGGATACATCTTGGCGTTGGTGTCGTAGCCGCGCACGCGGTCTTCTGTAAGGAGGAGATGATGGGGCGTCACATCGCAGCTCACCCTTACGCCGGCTTGTTTTGCCTGCCGGATAATGTCGAGGCCCGACGCTGTAGACACATGGGTGATATGGATGGGAATCCCGGTATATTGTGCCAGGAGTACATCCCGGGAGATGACGATATCTTCTGCTATGCCGGGTATGCCCCCCAGGCCCAGACGGGAAGACAGATCCCCCTCGTTCATCACCCCCGATGCGCTCAAGCTCCTGTCCTGACAGTGAGAGATCACAGGCAGCCCGAAGGTTGCGGCGTACTCCATGGCCCTTCTCATCACCGAGGAGTCTTCCACGCTCTTGCCGTCATCGGTCACCGCTACGATGCCTGCGGCCTTCATGAGCCCCATCTCGGACAAGTCGGCGCCTTTCAGCCCTCTGGTGATGGCCCCTGCAGGAAGCACGCGGATCACCGCCGTGTGTCTGGCCTTTTCGACGATGTACCGGGTCACGGAGGGATTGTCGTTCACCGGGTCGGTGTTCGGCATGCACACGACAGTGGTCACTCCCCCGGAAGCTGCGGCACGGCTGCCGGAGGCGATATCCTCCTTGTATTCATAGCCCGGCTCCCGCAAATGGACGTGCATGTCGATGAGGCCGGGAAGCACCCACAGCCCGGATGCATCGATGACCTCGTCATCCGTCTCCGCACATCCTGTCAGATAAACGCCAGCAATAAGACCTTCTCTGATATGGATATCCCCCACCTGCTCGATTCCGTTGGCAGGGTCGATGATTGTGCCCCCTTTAATCCACATTGGCGGTACCTCCCATGGACAGATACAAGAGAGTCATTCGGACGGCCACCCCGTTTTCCACCTGGTCGAGAATAATGGACCGGGCACTGTCTGCCGCATCATGCGTGATCTCAACGCCTCTGTTCATGGGCCCGGGATGCATGATCACCGCTCCGTCCTTCATCATTTCGACCCGCTTCCTGTTCAGTCCGTAGAAGATCGAATATTCCCGGGCGCCGGAGAAAAATCGCTCGTTGAGCCGCTCGTTCTGCACGCGGAGCATCATGACCGCATCCGCCTCGGGTATGACCGGATCGAGCTCGTTTGTCACGCTGGCCCCCCACAACTCCACGCCCGGTGGAAGCAGAGTTTTCGGGGCGACGAGCACCACGCGGGCCCCCATTTTCACCAGGCCGTACACATTGGACCTCGCCACGCGTGAGTGCATGATGTCTCCCACAATGGCTACGGTCAGTCCTTCGATCCGCCCGAAGTGCTCCTTGAGAGAGTACATGTCGAGCAGCGCCTGGGTGGGGTGCTCATGAAAGCCGTCCCCCCCGTTGATGACCGAGCAGGACAGAAGCTCCGCCATCTTCGCAGGGATGCCTGCAGAGGGATACCGGATCACGATGCAGTCGGGCGCCATTGCCATGACGTTGTAAGCCGCATCCATGATGGTTTCGCCTTTGGAAAAAGAAGACCCCGATGCCGACAGCGCCACAGTGTCGGCACTCAGGCGCTTTGCGGCGATTTCGAAGGAAAGGCGCGTCCTGGTGCTCGGCTCGTAGAACAGAAGCACTACGGTTTTCCCCCGCAAGGTGGGCACTTTCTTGATATCCCGCTTCGAGATCTCCTTGAAGGAAGACGCCATGTCCAGTACATGCCCGATCTCGTCTGCAGTCAGGTTCTGAATCGCGATGAGATCTTTGTGGGGCCAGTTCATTTTTTTACCTCGCTCACGACGACATCCTTGATACTCACGTTGTCCGGGCCTGCTTCGAGCTTGATGACCTTCTCGTCGGGCAGATCGACGTGCTTGCCTACGAAATCCGCCTGGATGGGAAGCTCTCTCCCTCCCCGGTCGAACAGCACCATGAGATATATCCGTTTGGGCCGTCCCAGGTCCACGATGTGGTCGATGGCCGCCCGGACAGACCTGCCGGTGCTGATAACGTCGTCTACCAGGATCACTTTTTTGTCATTCACGGAAAACGGGATGTCCGTGCTCCTGACTTCAAGGGAGAAAGGCCTGCGATGAACGTCATCGCGGTACAGGGCGATATCGAGCGCGCCTAAGGGAACGGCTTTGCCGATCTTTTCCTGAATGCGCCTCACCACGTTTCCGGCCAACAGGAAGCCGCCGCTGCGTATCCCGATGAACACCACATCGTGCCATGATTCCATCGCTTCCATGACCCGGCCAGCAAGATCACGGAGGATGCCCTCAAGCTCCTTTTCGCTCACGGCTATATCAGTCATGCATGGCCTCCTAGCGGATCAGATCGCCGATCCGGCCGAAACGGATCCAGTGTCGTGCGCTGTCCCACGAGAAGTAGATCACGAATGCCTTCCCCTTGATGTTTTCGATAGGTACCAGGCCCCAGAACCTGCTGTCATAGCTCTGATCTCTATTGTCTCCCATGACGAAGCAGTGCCCCGGATCGACGGTGATCGGGCCGAAATTATCCCTGACCTTCCCCTGTCCCTGGGTGAGAATGAACGGGTCGGTATGTTTCTCGTGTATGGTTTTATACGGCTCCCCGTTGACATATACTTTCTTGTCTCTTACCTCGATGGTATCTCCGGGCAGCCCGACCACCCGCTTGACGAAGTCCATGGACTTGTTGCCGGGAAAGGTGAAGATGACAATGTCGCCGCGGGCCGGGACCTTACCCGCGCCCCAGAACTTGTCGGTTGTGAAGGGTATGGTCAGCCCGTAGTTGTATTTTGTGGCGAGGATATGATCGCCCTTGAGCAGGGTGTCCTCCATGGAAGAAGACGGTATCCGATATGCCTGGAGCACAAAGGCCCTGATGATCATGGCGATGATAAAGGCGACGACGAGAGCCTCAGCCCAGTCCCTCGCCGCGCTCTTCTGCTTGTTTTTGTTCAATATCTACTCCTTTTCCTGCCGGGCCTAGGGGAGAATGTCTTCATCTTCGGCCCTAATCTTTATCGCATAA
>DCDF01000081.1 GCA_002316295.1 Syntrophaceae bacterium UBA1062
CGTCCCCCATGGCGATGCCCACATGGGCGCGCGCCAGTGACGGGGCGTCGTTGATGCCGTCGCCCGCCATGGCCACTATCCGGCCTTCATTCTGGAGCCTCTGGATAACTGATTCCTTGTCCGCAGGCAGGACCTCGGCCACGACTTCATCTATCCCCAGCTGACCGGCTACGGCACGTGCGGTGGATGTATGGTCGCCTGTGAGCATGACGATTCTTATGCCCTGGCGGTGAAGCGCCTTGATTGCCTCGAACGATGTTTCCTTGATGGGGTCGGACACCGCCAGGAATCCCGCGGGCTTTCCGTCCACCGCAACGAGCATGATGGTATGGCCTCTTTCACGCAGGATATCCGCCTCACCGGCAAACACTCCTGAAGAGATGCCCTCTTCCTGGAAAAACACCTGGTTTCCCAGGATCACCTGCCGGCCGGATATGGTTCCGCGCACACCTTTTCCGGGAATAGAGATGAAGTCGCGAACCTCCGCGACCGGCGCTCCCCGCTCCAAGGCGCCGTTGATCACAGCCTGGGCAAGGGGGTGTCCGCTCGCCTTCTCGATGCCGGCTGCATACGACAGGAGGGTCTTCTCATCCCATCCGGATAACGCCCCGACGTGTGTCAGCACCGGCTTCCCTCTGGTGATGGTACCGGTCTTGTCGACCACGAGGGTGTCGATTCGGCCCAAGGTCTCGACGGCCTCCGCATTCCGGAAGAGCAGGCCCATGGTCGCTCCTTTTCCCGTGGCGACCATGATGGATACAGGCGTTGCGAGTCCCAGGGCGCAGGGGCACGCCACGATGAGGACAGAGACAGCCGCGATGATGGCATAGGCGAACCGCGGCTCCGGACCGACCCAGACCCACAGGCCGAACGTGATGAGCGAGATGATGACGATGGCGGGAACGAAATACCCAGACACCACATCCGCCAGCCGCTGAATGGGTGCGCGGGACCGCTGAGCCTGGGCGGTCAGCGATACAATCTGGGCAAGAAGGGTGTCCGCCCCCACCTTCTTCGCCTCTATCACCAGAGATCCGTTGCCGTTGATCGTCCCCCCGATCACGGGCTCGCCAGCGGTTTTTTTCACAGGCACGGGCTCGCCGGTGATCATCGACTCATCGACGTTGCTGCTGCCTTCAAGGACTACGCCGTCGGTGGGCACCTTTTCACCCGGAAGTACTCTGAGCCTGTCTCCCGGGTAGACGAGCGCGAGCGGCACATCCTCTTCGCCGCCGTCTTCGCGGATCTTCCGGGCCGTCTTGGGAGCGAGGCTCAAAAGCGATCGTATGGCTTCACCGGTTTTGCTCCGGGCCTTGAGCTCCAGGACCTGCCCCAGCAGTACGAGGGTGGTGATCACGGCCGCCGCCTCGAAGTACACCCCGATCGTGCCGTCCATGCCCCTGAAGGAATGAGGGAATATACCGGGAAACAGGGTGGCTACGAGGCTGTATCCGTAGCTTACGGCAACCCCCAGTCCGATGAGGGTGAACATGTTCAGGCTCCTGTAGACCAGGGACTGCCAGGCCCGAACGAAGAACGGCCAGGCCCCCCAGAGGACGACCGGGGTGGCGAGTATGAGCTCGATCCATCTCAGGGTGCCTGCCGGGGCCAGCGCATCGATAAGTGATCCTCCCGGGATCATCGAGCGCATGGCGATAAGGAGGATGGGAACGGTCAGAACCACACTCACCAGGAAGCGGTTTTTCATATAGACATATTCAGTGTTTTCCTCTTCGGTCGGCTCCGCGGGAGTTACAGGCTCCAGGGCCATCCCGCAGAGGGGACAGCTGCCGGGTTTATCCCGGATGACCTCTGGATGCATGGGACAGGTCCATTGCGCGCTCGCCGGATACGCTCCAGGGACTGCGGGCTCGAGGGCCATGCCGCACTTGGTGCATGCCGCCGGGCCGATACTGAGCTCCTCGGGGTGCATCGGGCAGCAGTGGTCTCGGTGTCCCGCAGCCGCCTGGGGTGTGGTCCCCGCTTCACCGTGGAGATACTGCCCGGGATTTTTCCGGAATTTCTCCAGGCAGTGCGTGCTGCAGAAATAGTAGGTATTTCCCTGGTGCTCGAACCTGATGTATGCGTCCGGGTCCGTCGTCACCATGCCGCAGACCGGGTCGCGGTATTTCCCTGGTGCTCCGGACCCTGTCCCGCAGCAGGTTTTCCTTTCGTCCGAGTGATTCATGATCGTGTCCTTTCTTTTCCCGGCATCAGCACCGAAAGCCGTAGGGTATTTCTTTTAGTAAGGTTTGCCGGGAACTGTATCAAGAGCAGGGAAAATCGGCCCCGTTGTTCACGGGCGGCATGGGGACGGCTACTTTCCAAACAGGGTTTCCACCTTCGTCACTTCCCATGCGGACAGAGCGTCTCCGGAGAAGGCGTCGAGAATGGCGACAGGGGAAATGGTCCTGCCGTCCCGGATGAGGATCGTCATTGTGCTGTCGTCGTAGTAGGCCAGGTAGTCGCTTACAAGGAGATCTTTCCCGCCCTTTTCGATGGTCTGCCCCGGCTCGATATTCAGGGAGAACGGCCTCTGAGTACGGTACACAAAGGCATAGGGCCTTCCGAGCCTTGCCTGAACACACGATACGGCCCTGATCCCCTTTGGAAGACAGCGGCCGAGTCTCTGAAGAACCTCTGCGGGTTCGAGCGGTTCTCTGAGATCGAGCTGGACATACTCGCTGAGCGAAGCGATGCCGAATGCCGGAGGCGGAGTCATGCTCAGCTTCATGGCGGGGCTGTACCCTCGGGTGTACACCGCTTTCAGGCCCGAACGCCGGATCGCCCGCTTGACCATCTCCAGGTAATCCCGGGGAGAGATGAACCGCAGCTCGTCTTCCTTGGTAAGTCCCACGACATACGGAGCGGGCTCCTGACCAGGCGATGCATGAAACAGGGGCTGAGGCGCCGATTCCTGATAGACGATGTTGGAGATATCGCCGGTGCAGACGCCGCAGCCCGTGCATCCGTCCGACCTGCAGTCTGAAGTGGGAGATCCATGCATCGCGCGCTGCTCTTCCCCGAGGAGGAAAGATCTCTCGACCCTCGAATCGATGAACTCCCAGGGGAGCGGGT
>DCDF01000219.1 GCA_002316295.1 Syntrophaceae bacterium UBA1062
TATAAGTCAACCTGGGCCGGCAGGGACAACTGAATCGGGCCGGCAGCGGCTTCTACCGGAGTATGGAAGGGCCGCGTCCTCTTGCTTCTTTACAACACACGTTCGCGTCTGATACTTTCCTTCCCCGGTGCAGGAAAAGCCGACGAGGTGAGAGGATGTGAAACGGGGGCGCTTCTCTCCCCGGGGGGAAGTCACCATCGCCCCCCTCCTTCAAGGCCTGCGTCTAAGCCGGCAGAGGGGGCTGTCCCGATGATGAGAAAAAGCCGGTCCCGCACCGGGATGAAGGAGAACCTTCCTGAAAATTGCACCCGACTCATACTTTGCCAGGGAACATGCCGCCGGGGCGGTCAACATCATCGGGGCATCGCTTATGTTCGCCGTTCTCGGCGCACTGGTCCGCCTCGCATCGTCCGAGCTTCCGAACGAGGTCATCGTGTTCTTCCGCAACGCCCTTGCCCTGCTCATCCTGATGCCGATTCTGTTCCGTGCCCGGAGAAGCTCATCGATACGGCCCGGACGAGGCATGATCCATTTTCACCTCTTCCGTGCAGCGACCGGACTCGGCGCCATGTACTGCTACTTCCACTCCCTTGCTCACATGAAGCTGGCCGAAGCGGTGCTCCTCTCCTATACGAGCCCGCTTTTCATCCCGATCATCGCCCGTGTCTGGCTCCGCGAGCCCATGGGAGCCAAGGTTGTCAAGGCGGTTGCGGTCGGTTTTGCTGGCGTTGTGCTCATCCTCAAGCCCGGACTCGGAATCTTTCAGCCGGTCGCCCTCATCGCGCTGTCGGCTGCGGTGCTCGCGTCGCTCGCCATGGTGAGCATCCGCCGCATGTCATTCCATGAGCCTCCCACCCGCATCGTGTTCTACTACTCGCTGCTCTCCACCCTGTTCTCCGGGCTTCCACTGCCGTGGGCGTGGCAGACCCCCGGCGCATGCATGTTTCTCGTCCTTGTCTTGATGGGCCTGGTGGCTGTGGCCGCACAGATATTCATGACAAGGGGCTACAGCCTGGCGCCTGCGGGCGTGGTGGTGCCCTTCATGTACGGCACCGTGGTCTTCGCAGCCCTCATCGGCTGGTTTTTCTGGGGCGAATCGATCGATCTCCTGACCGCGGCTGGAGCACTGCTGGTTTGCACGGCAGGTGTGATCTCGGCCAGGGGAAAAGGGCCTGCCACCCCATGAAACGAATGCGTGTGTCCCTGCCCTGCGGTCATCATGCCCGTACCGCAGTGTTCCCCTGGGATACGAAAAGCATGCTGTCAAAGCAGCAGGATCGAAATCCGGACCGCCCTTCGATTCTCTTTCTCCCGGACGACCAAGCCGCGGTGCACGTCCGCCCCCCGAACGTCCTCCGATCTTCCATCGCACGCGTGCCGGGCGGCCGGCTCTTCGCACACCCGATGAGTCATTCGCTGCACGCCAGGAGCTGTTGTTCCTCTTCGGAAAAGGGCGGCTCAGTCGTTTTCGCGCCCACTCTTTTCATCCATTGGAAGATTCGGAGGAATGATAGATATGTCTCATCGTTTCGAGGCATCAGGTCTTGGCGCGGGGCTTTCTCATGGACAGGGAGATCCGCCTTCGCGCGGTGTCGACATCGAGCACTCTGACGCGCACCTTCCCGCCCACGCTCACCACCTGTGTCGGGTCTTTGACAAAGCGGTCCGCCAGCTGGCTGATATGCACGAGGCCGTCCTGATGTACACCGATGTCCACAAACGCCCCGAAGTTTGTGACGTTGGTCACGATTCCCGGCAACTCCATGCCGGGCCTGAGGTCTTCGACCGCGGTGACGCCTTCGGCAAAGCTGAACTCTTCGAACGACTCTCTCGGGTCCCTGCCTGGCTTGTCGAGCTCGGAAAGAATGTCTTTCAGTGTGGGAATGCCGACCGAGTCGTCGACATAGCTTCCGAGATCGATCCTCTCCCTCAGCCGCCGGTCGTGCATGAGATCGCTCAGGGAGCAGCCCAGATCCCGGGCCATCCGCTCCACCAGCCCGTAGCGCTCCGGATGAACCGCGCTTGCGTCCAGGGGGTGGGAGCCGCCCCGGACGCGGAGGAACCCGGCCGAGAGCTCGAAGGCCTTTTCACCGAGGCGGGGAACCTTCTTCAAGGCCTCCCTGCTCTCGAACGGACCGTTCTTCTCCCGGTATGTGACGATGTTCCCCGCCAGGACCGGGCCCAGACCCGAGACATAGGCGAGCAGCTCCGGGCTTGCGGTATTGACCTCCACCCCCACGGCATTGACACAGCTCTGAACCACATCGTCGAGCTTTCGCCTGAGCTTCGCCTGATCCACGTCGTGCTGATACTGACCAACACCGATCGACTTCGGGTCGATCTTGACGAGCTCGGCCAGAGGGTCCATGAGCCGCCTGCCGATGGACACCGCGCCGCGGACCGTCACGTCGTGGTCCGGGAACTCGCGCCGGGCCGTCTCGGACGCCGAATACACCGATGCACCGCTCTCGCTGACCATCACCACGGGCGCCGGGAGCCCGAGCCCCCGCACGAAGCGTTCGGTCTCTCTGCCCGCGGTTCCGTTTCCGACCGCAATGACCTCGATATCGAAGCGCTCGGCCAGGTCTCTGACCACGAGCCCGGCTTCCTCGGCTTTTTTCCCGCTCGAGGCGACCGGGTAGATCACGTCGTGGTGCAGGAGCTTCCCCTGCGCATCCAGGCACACCACCTTACACCCGGTGCGAAAACCCGGGTCTATGGCGAGCACCCGTTTCCCGCCCAGTGGGGGAGCCATGAGCAACTCGCGCAGGTTTCGGGCGAAGACCCCGATCGCCTCGTCGTCCGCCCGCTCTTTGAGTGATCCCTTCATCTCGTTCTCCAGAGAGGGAGCGAGCAGCCGCCGATAGCCGTCGGCTGCAGCCAGCCGCACCTGCTCTGTGCAGGGATTGCTCCCGCTGCAGACCATGCTCTGAAGCAGTCCGATGGCTTTGTCCTCATCCGGGCGTACAGAGAGCCTGAGAACAGCCTCACGGCTCCCCCTGAGCATGGCCAGAATCCGGTGGCCGGGCGCCGAGGCGGCCTTTTCCCGCCAGCTGAAGTAGTCGCGGTAGGTCGCTGCCTGTTCCTCGGCCCCGGCATAGACCTCGGATTCGATCACGGCATGCTTCTCGAACAAAGCCCGAAGGGCCGCCCTCACTCCAGGGTCTTCGGATATCCGCTCTGCGATGATGTCCCGGGCTCCTGCCAGGGCGTCTTCAGGCGTGTCCACGCCCTTTTCGGGGCTGACGAACTCCTGCGCGCGAGTTACCGGATCCATTCCCCCTTCCTGGAGATACACGGCATCGGCCAGGGGCCCGAGCCCCTTTTCCCGGGCGATCGCCGCCCGGGTCCTGCGCTTCGGCCGGTACGGCAGATACACGTCTTCGAGCTCGGGCAGTGTCTGAGCTTCTGCCACGGCCCTGCCAAGGTCTTCAGTGAGCACGCCCCGGGCGGTCAGGGACCTGAGCACCGTCTCTTTCCTCGCATCGAGGGCCTCGAGCTCTGCCAGCCGGTCCCTCACGGCCGCTACCGCCACCTCGTCGAGCGAGCCGGTGAGCTCCTTCCGATAGCGGGCGATGAATGGCACCGTGGCTCCCTCGGCCAGGAGCGTGGCCGCTGCCCTGACCTGGCCGGGTGCGATCCCGAGCTCGCGGGCGACGATGGAATAATGTAACCGGCTCACCGGCCGCTCCTCGTCATGGAATGTCATCTCCCGGAAGCCCTTCCCAGGTGAACTGCTCCAGATAGTCCGGCTGAACCTGGAGGATGTTTCCGCTGACCGATATGGTCCCCTGCCTTTTCAGGCGGTCGAGCAGGCGCGACAGGGTTTCCGGGATAGTGCCTATGACGGAAGCGATTTCCTTTTTCGATATGTCCGGCGCATAGCTATTCCTGATGCCGTAGCGTTCGATGAGGAACCTGAAAAACCGCTCCTCCACGTCATAGCTCGTGAGGTAGAGGATTCTTTCGGTCAGGTAGCGCTGTTTGGCCATGAGCATGGTGATAAACTCGTTACGGAATCGCCGGTTGTCGAGCAGGCTCATGAATTGCTCCCGGGGGATCTGCACCGCCAGCGAGCCGCTCAGCGCAACCGCGCTCACCGGATATTCCCTCTGTTCGAACAGAATCACCTCGCCGAAAAAGGTGCCGGGGCTCAGGAGCTTGAGCACCGTCTCCTGCCCGGAGGGAGAGGTCTTGTAGATCTTGACCGCCCCTTGAACGAGAAGGAAAAAGGCGTCTCCTTTGTCCCCTTCCAGGAAGAGGACCTGGTTTTTGGCATATTCTTTCACGCGACAGCACTGCGTCATGAGCGCAAGAGAATGCTCGTCGAGCGACGGAAACGCTTGTCTGAGAACATCAGCCAATTCCATGGCCTTTCCTTTCCTGATAAAAACGTGGGGCATATTTTCGTTCATATTTGACCGAAGTCAAGTTTTTCTTGACCAGGAGATGATACTTCACCTGCATCACATAATACAGGGAGGAAAACATGTTTTGTTACCAGTGCCAGGAAACAGCGAAAAACTCGGGCTGCACGCTGAAGGGAGTGTGCGGCAAGACTGAAGACACAGCAAACCTTCAGGACCTCCTCATGTTCAGTCTCAAAGGGCTCGCCGCGTGCGCTCTCCAAGCCGGAGAGAGGGCCGATGTCACCGGCACCGGGCGCTTTGTGGCGCAGGCGATGTTCGCCACCATCACGAACGCCAACTTCGATAGCGGCCGGATCATCGCACTGATCCGCGAAACGCTGAAGAGGCGTGAGGAAATCAAGGCATCGGCCGGGCTCCGGATCACATCGCCCGAGGCGGCGGTGTGGTTTGCCGATTCCGATGACGAGCTCCGTGCAAAGGCCCCCATGGTGGGAATTCTCGCCGCCGAAAACGAGGACATCCGCTCCCTGCGCGAACTGCTCACCTACGGAATGAAGGGCGTGTCCGCCTATGCCGAGCACGCATCTCGCCTCGGGTACGAAGACCCGGACATCTATTCGTTCCTGCTCAAGGGCCTGGATGCGACCACCCGAGAGCTGAGCGCGGACGAGATCACATCCCTGGTCATGGAGTGCGGCGGCATCGCCGTAAAGACCATGGCCCTGCTGGACAGGGCAAACACACAGACTTACGGCAGCCCGGAGATCACGAAGGTGAATATCGGGGTGCGCGGCAACCCGGGCATCCTGGTTTCCGGCCACGATCTCAAGGACTTCGAGCAGCTCCTGAAGCAGACAGAGGGCACCAGCGTGGACGTGTACACGCACTGCGAGATGCTTCCGGCGAACTACTACCCGGCCTTCAAGAAGTACAGCCACTTCGTGGGCAACTACGGCAATGCGTGGTGGAAGCAGAACGAGGAATTCGAGCAGTTCGGCGGCCCCATCCTCATGACCACCAACTGCATCATCCCGGTGAAAGATTCTTACAAGGACCGCATCTTCACCACCGGCATGGCGGGCTATCCCGGTGTGAGGCACATTCCCGAGCCCGCTCACGGCGGGCCCAAGGACTTCTCGGAGATCATCTCCCTGGCCAGGACCTGCAGGCCCCCGGTCGAGATCGAGACCGGAGAAATCGTGGGCGGGTTCGCTCACGACCAGGTGATGAAGCTCGCCGACAAGGTGGTGGACGCCGTGAAATCGGGAGCTGTCAAGCGGTTCGTGGTCATGGCGGGCTGCGACGGCAGACTCAAGGCGCGGAGCTACTTTACGGAGATAGCACAGGGCCTGCCCGAGGACACGGTGATCCTCACCGCAGGATGCGCAAAGTATCGATACAACAAGCTGCCCCTTGGCGACATCGGCGGCATCCCGCGGGTGCTCGACGCCGGGCAGTGCAACGACTCCTATTCGCTGGCGGTCATCGCGATGAAGCTCAAGGAGGTCTTCGGGCTGCAGGACATCAACGACCTGCCGATCTCCTACGACATCGCGTGGTACGAGCAGAAGGCGGTGGCGGTCCTGCTGGCCCTGCTGGCGCTGGGTGTGAAGCACATCCGCCTGGGTCCGACGCTGCCGGGGTTCCTCTCTCCGAATGTGGCCAGGGTCCTGGTCGAGAAGTTCGACATAAAGCCCACAGGAGACGTTCAGGGCGACCTGGCCGCGATTCGGGAAGGAAGGTAGGCAAGGCGGCTCCATCGGGGCCCACCGGAGAACGGGGGCCCCTTTATCCGCAAGGTCATGAAGAAGGAGGAAGACAATGAAAAGAAAAATCATTGAGATAGATCAGGAACTGTGCAACGGCTGCGGCCAATGTGTTGGCGCATGCGCCGAAGGAGCGCTCGAGCTGATAAACGGCAAGGCCGTGCTGGTGAGCGATGTCTACTGCGACGGGCTCGGGGCGTGCATCGGTGAATGCCCCACCGGAGCGCTGAAAATCATCGAGCGCGATGCCGAAGCCTTTGACGAGAGCGCGGTGGAGCGGCATCTCGAGCGGTCAGGAGGCGTTCAAAGCGCACCGCCCCTCGCGTGCGGCTGTCCGGGAACGGCCGCCGTGTCGTTTGAGCCCGAGGGGAGCGACGATGCGTCGCATGCCCGTCCGGCGTCGGCGCTCTCGCACTTCCCGGTAAAACTCCAGCTCATCAACCCCCAGGCGCCTTTTTTGAAGGGGGCCGACCTCCTGCTCATGGCGGACTGCTGCGCCCTGTGCAGTCCCGAGATCCACACCAGGCTCATTCGGAACAAGGCCGTGGCCATGGGATGCCCCAAGCTGGACGATATAAGCGCCCACATACAGAGGCTCGCCGACATCATCCGCCACGGCGGCATCAGGAGCCTGTGCGTGGTGCACATGGAGGTGCCCTGCTGCAGCGGCTTCGTCCGGGCCGCCCTGGCTGCCGCGAAGTCGGCTGGCTCGGATATCCCTCTCAAGCACATCGTGATAAGCCGCCGGGGGGAAATCCTCCAGGAGGGTCCGATCGAGACCGGAACCCCGCCCAACAGGCAGGGACTGAGGATGCTCTCCTGATCCCGCTGCCGGCCTCGAACGAAACAGGTCCCCATCGGCTCTGGAGGGGCGGGCCTGCTCCGCGCGGCTTCCGGGGCTCACAGAACCATACGTTCGCCGGCCCGTATGGTTCAGGCCCCCACTCCACGGCATCGGCGAAAAGGAGGGCCTGCGCTCTGCAGCCGCAAGACGCAGGATGGGTCAGTCGAATGCCATGCTGGTCTTCCAGGTTTCCCATACCCTTCCGACCAGGTCGGGACCCGGCTTCAAAGTCGGCTTCCCCGGCCTCCAGCCGGAAGGGGTCGCCTCGGCACCCTTGCTCTGCCTCACGAGCTGGAAGGCCTGGATCTGCCGAAGGGTCTCCAGGACGTTACGGCCAACCGGCGGGGTGAGCACCTCATAGCCCTGAATGACGCCGTCTGGATCGATGATGAATCTCCCCCGGGTATCCACCCCGGCATCGATGTCATACACATCATAGAGGCTTCCCACCCTGCCTCCCGCGTCCGAGAGCATGGCAAACGGCACGCCACCGGAAACCATCTTGGAGATCTCGACCTCGTTCCAGATCTTGTGCACGAACACACTGTCCATGCTCATGGAAAGGACCTCGACTCCGAGCTTCTGAAATTCCGGATACTTCTCGGCAACTGCCGAGATTTCCGTTGCTCAGACAAAGGTGAAATCCCCCGGATAGAAGCACAGGACAATCCACTTGCCGAGGTATTCCGATAACTTGACCGAAACAAACTTCCCCTGGTGGTACGCAGGGGCGACAAAATCCGGGGCCTTTCTTCCCAGCTTGATCATGGCTCCACCCTCCCTCTTTGCACTTAGTTCTGCACCGCCTGTTTCTTCCGGCCGAGCTTGCGGCTGTTCTTCACCCACAGGGCCTCCCGTGGGTCTCGCGCATCCAACCTTCATTTCCTCGGGCATAACCGTTCCTCCTTTCTTCCCCTGCACAATCGCGATAACCTCCTCAAGATGCAGCGGACATTCTTACAGAATAATAGCAGGCGCTTACCCCCTCTCAAGCCGGCCAAGGGGCGAAAGAGAGCGGGAATGATTTCGAGAGTCCCTGCCGGCGACTGCCTGAAGTTCCTCCGGCGGGTAGCAGTCATAAAACCGGTGGCTCATATTTTTGAATAATGTCCGGGAATTCTTGCGTGATTTTCTGTGTTCGGCTATGGTGGAACAAGGGCATGCATTTCAGTCTTTACCTTATAAGGAGGTCCCATGGCGTTCTTCACCCGCGGCAACGCACGGATATACTTCGAGGATCAGGGCCGGGGCGAGCCGGTCATCGCCGTTCACGGCCTCATCGAAAACACCCGGTACTGGAAACCGGTAACGGACATCATCTCGGGCCGGTGCAGGTTCATCCCCATGGATATGCGCGGCCACGGCAACACCACGGTCGAAGGGGAGCCGCAGGGCTTCGACGTGCAGACCGTGGGCGAAGATATCACGGCCCTGGCTGACAACCTCGGCCTCTAAAGATTCCATCTCCTCGCCCACTCCACCGGCGGGTTCGCCGCGGTCAGATATGCCATGAAGGACTGCAGCCGGTTCAAATCCCTCATCCTCACCAACACGGGCTCGGCCACATCGCCCGTCCCCGGAGATCCCGAAACCGTCCGGAAGTTCCACCACAGGCTCGCCTCGACCTTCGAGAAATTCGACTGGAAGCGGATCATCGCGGGGCTCAAGGTGAACCCCGGCCCCTTTTTCAGGGGCATCATGGAATCCGATGCATCCGAAGAGCTCATGGCCCGTTCGCTTGAAATAGTCCAGACCGGAGACAGGAATGTGATCGCATCTTTTGTCCGCTCGTTCTATACAGACCCTGACCCCTGTGTGGAAGGTCTGAGAAAGATCACCTGCCCTGTGCTCGTCATTTACGGCGAAAAGGACGACCTTTTCATCGAATCGAGCAGACTCATGGCCCGGGAAATACCCGGGGCACGGATCATCGAGTACAAAGGCGTCGGGCACATGAGCGCACTCGAGGCCCCCGGGCTCCTTGCAGGTGATCTGATGGCTTTCGTCGCAGCCCATGCCGCCTGAGCGGCAGCCGCCGCACATTGCATCCATTTCGTATGCGGCGAGAAAATGATCCGCCTCGGAAGCCTGGACCGGCGAGCGCGCCGCCG
>DCDF01000251.1 GCA_002316295.1 Syntrophaceae bacterium UBA1062
GAGATCGCCGAGCGGAAGCGGATCGAAAAGGCGATCCGCTCATCCGAGGAGCAGTACCGTATGCTGGTGGAAAACGCCAACGAGGGAATCATTATCGCGCAGAACGGCCGGTTCCAGTTCGTGAACCCCAAGTTTGCGGAAATGCTCGGCTACTCTCAAGAAGAGCTGATATCGAGGCCGTTCGTCGATTTCATCCATCCCGACGACAGGCAGATGGTCACAGAGAGGCACCGCAGAAGAATGGGCGGCGAATCGGTGCCCATTCTGTATCCTTTCAGGGTCCTGAACAGGAAGGGAGAAACCAGGTGGATCGAGATCAACGCCGTCAAGATCTCCTGGAAGGGCAAACCCGCCACACTGAATTTCCTGACAGACATCACCGAGAGGGTGAGGATGGAGGAAGACAAGAAGAGCATGGAAGCCCAGTTCGCCCAGACCCAGAAGATAGAAGCCCTGGGCACGTTTGCCGGCGGGATCGCCCATGATCTGAACAACATCCTCTACCCCATCATCATCAACATCGAGATGCTCCTGTCCGATTCGGAAAAGGGCTCCGACCAGCACGAGACCCTGTCGCAGATCCTGAGCGCGGCTTACCGTCAGAGAAACCTGGTGAAACAGATCCTCGCCTTCAGCCGGAAAAGCGAAGGGAAGCTGAGCTCGGTCAGGATCGTTCCTCTGCTGAACGAGACACTGTCTCTGCTGCGGGCCTCACTGCCGAGCACTATCCAGGTGCAGTCTCACATCGACGAAGGATCGTACACGGTCATGGGCGATCCGACGCAGATTCAGCAGATCATCATGAACCTCTTCAGAAACGCCGCGGATTCGTTGGAGGCGCACAAGGGTGTCATCGAGGTGAACCTTACAAACGCCCGCATCGAGCCCGTCCGCGCCCACCAGGACCTGAAGCCCGGGGAATATCTCAAGCTCACCATACAGGATTCCGGCCGGGGAATCTCCGCCGACATCATGGACCGGATATTCGAGCCGTTCTTCACTACCAAAGAGGTGGGCAAGGGTCTCGGGATGGGTCTGCCGGTGGCGCACGGGATCGCGAAAAAACACGGCGGCGTGATCACTGTGGAGAGCGTGCCCGGCAAAGGTTCACTCTTCACCGTGTTTCTGCCCGTCCAGGCCGAGCGGCCCGGAGAGCTGGGGCCTGCTGACAATCAGCGCTTAGCGTGCGGGGAAGCGTCTCCGATTCTCCTGGTCGATGACGAGAAGATCATTCTATCCAGCATGCAGCGGGTGCTCGAGCGCTCGGGGTATGCCGTGGTATCGGTGCCCAGCGGCCGGGAAGCCCTGGATATCTTTGCGGAGAACCCTCAGAGATTCTGCCTCGTCATCACCGATCTGTCCATGCCGGGCGTCGACGGCCGCGAACTCGTCAAAAGGCTCATCGACATCCGCCCCGACATACCGGTGATTCTGAGCACCGGGTATGGCGACAGCATCACCGAGCAGGAGGCGAAGTCGCTGGGCATCCGGGAAATGCTCATGAAGCCGCCAAACACCCATGAGCTCAAGGCGGCCATTCACCGGGTGCTTCAGGGCTGATCTGTCTTCCGCCCGCAGGAGTCCAATGATGATTTGCGTCCTCCCGGCGCTTCGGGCATTCCCTCTGTAGTGGATCGGCCGGTTGCGCGGCACTGTCCATGCGCTTATAATATTGGAGGACAATGCATGAAGATATCAGGTAAAATCATCCCCATGAATTTCGTGACCCGTGCGGCCCTGGGAGCCTTCGCCTGTGCATTCAACCTCTCCAGGCTCTCCCGCAGCTGCCTGAAAAATTCCGACGGCTGGGTCAATTTCTCAGTCGGCATCCGCACACTAAACGGCACAGTCGCCCAAACCCTGATCTTCAACGACGGAAGGGCTCGGGTTTCTCCCGGTGTGGGCGCCGGCGCGGATGTGGTCCTGAACATCTCGGATGAAGCCGCTTTGAGAGATCTCGCTTCGGCGCCTCCAGGCGAAGTGCTCAACATGATGCTCAGAAACAGGCTCACCATCGACGGCAACATATCTTACCTGCAGCTGTTGAATTACTGCGTTTCACTGCTTGTGCGCAGGCCGCAGCGGAAAAGATGGAGAAGGGCATCGGGGAAAGCGGCATGGGTCTCAAAGGCGGGGTCCCGCATTCCGAATGCACCCTGCATCGCAGATGACCTTCACGATACCGGCGGGTCATTCTCGGCCGGGAGCCTGAGCCTCAGGCGGATGGAGCACCTGAAGGCGGACAACAGTGAAGACGGGAATGTCGTGTATCTCGACGACCCCTATCTCTCAAAGCTCGATCTCGAGGATTTCCCGCGCCTGAAACTCCTGCTGCACAGACGCCGCGCAGCAAAACCGGAGCTGTGCGCCGAGCGCCCGAAGCTGCTGACCGACTGGTACCGGAAAAACGGCTTCGAGGAATCCGCCCCCGGCAGGCCGTGGCAGCCGGTTCTCCGGCAGGGCCTGGCGTTCGAGCATCTGATGAGATGCAAGAAGCCCGTTATCGCCGATGCACAGCTCCTTGCCGGCACCACGACGGCAAATCCGGTGTGCGGGGTGATCGTATATCCGGACGCCCAGGCCGTCTCGGTCTGGGGAGAGCTGCACTCCATGGGGGAAAGGCTCCTCAATCCCTATGACATAAGCGAAGAGACCGTGAGGGTGCTCAATGATGTCTTTCCCTTCTGGCTGAACCGGTCTTTTCATCAGTGGGTCAACAAGGAGTTCAACCGCCCTCTGTCCCTGCGGATCAACGAGCGGTTCGTCGCCGTCGTCTGCTCCAAGGCCGTATGCGTCTCCCACACGGTGCCGGGCCTGAAGAATATGCTCGAGAAAGGCACCTCCGGCCTGATCGGCCATATCAAGCACCGGCTCGACGACGGCTCCCTCGATGATGAGGGCCGTGCCGCTCTGGAGGGCATGATCCACAGCCTCAAGGGGCTCGAGGTGTATGCAGGCAATCTGGCTTCCGAAGCACGGCTTCAGGCCGAGAAAACGACGGACCCCGCCCGCAGGAAGGAGCTGCTCCATATGGCAGACGTATCCGAGCGCGTCCCCCGCATGCCGGCGGAGACACTGGATGAGGCTGTGCAGAGCATATGGACGACATGGATCGGCATGCACATGGAAAATACCAATGTCGGGCTCTCTCTGGGGAGGCTCGACCAGCTGCTGCAGCCCTATTATCTGGCCGATCTGAAAAAAATCGGGGCAGCACAGGAGCGTGAGGCCTACATCAGGCACGCTGTGGAGCTGATCGGCTGCCTCTACTTGAGGATCTCCGACCACATGCCGCTTTCGCCCGATATCGGCAACACTCTCTTCGGCACATCGCCGTCCAATCAGGCGATCACCCTCGGCGGCGTCACTCCGGACGGCGAAGACGGCGTCAACGACATGACCTATATCTTTCTCAAGGTCACTGAGATGCTCGCACTGCCCGACCCCAACATCAACGCCCGGATCAATATCGACAGAAACAGCGAGACATACATCCGCAGGCTCTGCGAGGTGAATTTCACCACGTCCGCAACCCCTTCTCTCCACAACGACTCGTCAGTTTTCGCCTCTCTGAAGCAGCACGGCTACCCTCTGGAGCATATCCGTGACTGGAGCGCCACCGGCTGTGTGGAGCCCACCATTTCAGGGCGCCACAACGGGCACACCGGCGCGGTCATGATCAACCTGGTGGCGGCCATGGAGATGGCGCTGAACAACGGCAGGCACCCGCTCATGGAGTGGGACCTGGGTCCCAGGACAGGAAATGTCGAGGACTTCACGACATTCGAGGACTTCTTCGAGGCGTTCGGCGCTCAGCTGCGCTTCCTGATCGAGCAGGCGGTGAGCCTGAACGACCTCTATGCCGAGGCGCACGCCCGCCTCAGGCCCACGCCCTTCATCAGCTCGACGATCGAGGGCTGCATCGAGAGCGCCCGCGACATCACCCGGGGCGGGGCCCGCTACAATACGACGGGAACCGCGAGCATAGGGCTGGCCGACGTCACCGACAGTCTCATGACCGTCAAGAAGCTGGTCTTCGACGAGCGTGCAGTCAGCTTCCGCGAGCTCAAGGAGGCAGTGGACGCCGATTTCCGGAACAACCCCGCCCTCAGGGCCCTGGCACAGAACAAGGTGCCGCTTTTCGGCTCGGGAAGCTTAGAGGCCCTCCATATGGCCAACGCCGTTGCCTCCCTCATTCACGACACCTTTTCCTCGCACCGGAACCTCCGGGGGGGCAGATACACCACCGGGTTCTGGTCCATGTCCCAGCATACGGCATATGGAAACCTCTCCGGCGCACTGCCCTCGGGAAGGCTGAAGGGAAAGCCGTTCACACCGGGACTCACCCCTGAGCCGCACGCGAGCAGAAACTATCTGGATTTCATTTCTGACGTGGCGAGGCTGCGGCCGGAAAACATGGACAACAACATGGCATTCAATGTCAGGCTTTCGCCCTCCGCTCAAGACAGCCGCGAGAAGACGATCGCCAATATGGCCGGCTATGTCAAGGCATACTGCCGCCTGGGCGGTATGCAGATGCAGTTCAACGTCGTCGATTCCCGAACCTTGCGAGACGCGATGGCAAACCCGGAGAACTACCGCGATCTGATCGTGAGAATCTCCGGCTACAACGCCTATTTTGTCGCCCTGAACACCCAGCAGCAGCTCGAGCTTATCGAAAGGGCGGAGTACGGGGTATAGCAGGCCCTTTCCCGGGATGCCCGCCGAAGCGGCCGCACCCTGGATGCCGCTACCGGAATGCGCCCGGCTTCCACATCTCCCACACCCTGCCCACGAGGTCGATGGAGGGTTTCAGCGCCGGCGTGCCCGGCTTCCAGTCAGCCGGAGTGAACTCCCTTTCATTGCTCGCCCGCACAAGCTGAAAGGCGCGGATCTGGCGAAGAATCTCTTCAGTGCTCCTGCCCACCACGGACGTGAGCACCTGATAGCCCTGGATCGTCCCGTCGGGGTCGATGATGAACGTTCCCCTCAAATCGATCGCCTTGTCCTCGTTGTAGACACTGTAGAGAGTACCGATCCTTCCCCCGGGATCGGACAGCATGGGAAAAGGAACACCGCCGGGCACAATCTTCGAGATCTCTGTCTCGTTCCAGACCTTGTGAACATACACGCTGTCGACGCTCAGAGAGAGCACCTCCGCCCCGAGCTTCCGAAACTCGGCATATCGATCGGCAACTGCCGATATTTCAGTCGCTCAGACAAAGGTGTAGTCCCCCCCGTAAAAATAGAGCACCACCCAACCATCCCGATACTGCGAAAGCCCGATATGGGTGAACTTTCCCTGGTAGTAGGCCGGCGCGGAAAAGTCGGGCGCAGGCTTTCCTGCATTGATCATGGTCTCCACCTCCGCAACCTCGTTACTTAATACTAATTTCTGTTTCAT
>DCDF01000111.1 GCA_002316295.1 Syntrophaceae bacterium UBA1062
GGGTCATCGTCACCGCAGGAGGTACCGGAGGGCACATCATGCCGGCTGTTGCCATCGCGGACGCGATCAGGGAGCGGGACCCGCGGTCGAGCATCCTGTTCGTCGGCACCGATAGAGGCATGGAGGAAAAGATCGCGCGGCGCTACGGTCTGGATTTCAGGGCGATCAGGGCGCTCGGTATCAAGGGAAAATCGCCTTTCGAGGTGGGACGCGCGGCTGTGGTGAACACGGCGGCGTTGATCAGTGCCCTGAAGATCGTCAGGTCCTTCAGACCCGACTGGGTCATCGGCACCGGCGGGTACATCACCGGCATGGTGGTGCTGGCCGGAAGAATGTTGGGGGCTTCATGCGCGATACAGGAGCAGAACAGCGTACCGGGCCTGACCAACCGGATTCTCTCGCCCCTGGCACGCCGTATCTTCCTTGCGTTCCCCGATACCGGAAGGGTCTTCCCGGAAAAAAAATCCCTGGTCTCGGGCAACCCCGTGCGTGCGGACATCATGCAGGGGAAAACCCTTGAGCGCGGGGACAGACTTCTCATCCTGGGCGGGTCTCTGGGAGCCGGCAGCATCAACGAGGCCGGCGTCCAAGCCTTGAAGATCCTGAAAGACCAGGGCGTTGCCCCGGAGGTGATTCATCAGAGCGGAGCGAGAGACTTCGACAGGGTCAAGTCTTCCTACCGGGAGATGGGCCTGAACGCGGAGGTTCACGCCTTCATCGACGACATGAAACCTGTCTACGGCAGGGCATCGCTTGCGGTGTGCCGCTGCGGCGGGCTCACCCTCGCGGAGCTTTCCGCCATGGGCATCCCCGCGATCATGATTCCCTTTCCGCATGCCGCCGACGACCACCAGACGGCGAACGCACGGTACGTGGAGTCCCGCGGCGGCGGCTGGATCATCCCGGACAGGGAGCTGAGCCCTCAGAGGCTCGCCCTGGAAATCAGGACACGCTGGTTGGACAAAGCCACCCTGAAAAAAGCCGCCTCCTGCATCGAGGCATTAGAGCTCGGACAGGGATCACAGAATATCGCAGAGGAGATACTTCGATGTTCAGGGGCATAAGCAGAATTCATTTCGTAGGCATCGGCGGGATCGGTATGAGCGGTATTGCAGAGCTGCTGATCAATCTCCGCTTTACGGTGTCGGGATCGGACGTGTCGGATTCTGACACCGTGGCCCGGTTGCGCTCGCTGGGCGCCCGCATCAATATCGGTCACAGCGCGGAGAACCTGGGCGACGCCCAGGTTGTGGTGTACTCCTCGGCGGTGAGCCTCGACAATCCCGAGTGTGCTGCGGCAAAGGCGAGATGTCTTCCGGTCATCCCGCGAGCCGAGATGCTTGCGGAGATCATGAGAATGAAGCACTCCATCGCTATCGCAGGCACCCACGGAAAGACCACCACCACCTCCATGCTCGCCACCATCCTGGCCGTGGCGGATCTCGACCCCACCGCCGTCATCGGGGGCAAGCTCGACATGTTCGGGTCCAACGCGCGCCTGGGAGACGGGGAACTGCTCGTGGCCGAGGCCGATGAGAGCGACCGGTCGTTCCTCAAGCTGGCCCCCGTCGTAGCCGTGGTGACCAACATCGAAAAGGAGCACATGGACTGCTATCGGGACATGGATGATATCCTGGGCACTTACGTGCAGTTTCTGAACAAGGTCCCCTTCTTCGGGTTCAACATGGTCTGCCTCGACAACGAGCATATCCAGCAGATCCTGCCCAGGCTCGAGAGAAAGGTCATCACCTACGGGTATCACACCCAGGCCATGTACCGGTACACCGACCCGGTGTTCGAGGGCCTCACCTCGCGGTTCACCGCCCACAGGAACGGCGGCACGCTCGGCGAGATCGCCCTTTCCGTGCCCGGGATCCACAACTGCCTCAACGCGCTCGCCACCGTGGGCACATGCATGGAGCTCGGACTCGATTTCGAGATCATCCGCAAAGGTCTCGCCGCATACAAGGGAGTCCAGCGCAGGGCACACAGCCGGGGGGAAAAGGGCGGAATCACGGTCATGGACGATTACGGACACCATCCCACGGAGATCAAGGCGACCTTGCGGGCCCTGAAAAACGGGTTTTCCGGCCGGAGGCTCATCGTGGTCTTTCAGCCCCACCGCTACACGAGAACCAGGGATCTCTTCGACGATTTCGTCACCGCGTTCTACGACGCATCGAAGCTGTACATTACCGAGATCTATCCGGCGTCGGAAAAACCCATTGAAGGGGTGTCCGGCAGAGGCCTCTGGGAGAGCATCCAGGCCCACGGACACCGGGATGCGCACTATATTCAGAACAAGGAGGACATCCCGGGAGCACTCATGGAGACGGCTCAGGAAGGGGACCTGGTGGTCTTCCTGGGGGCGGGCGATGTCTGGAGACAGGGTTTGAGACTTCTGGAGATGTTGGGATGAAGAAATTCAGGTCCGTGGATGCATGCGAGCTGACCACCATGCACTGCGGCGGTACGATCGCCGTGGTGTATGAACCCGAGACAAGGGAGGAGCTGAAGCGCCTGATCGCGGACCTCGACAGCTTCTTCGTCATTGGAGGCGGCTCGAACACGATCTTCCCGGACGGTCTCATCACCACCGCCGTTATACGGCTCGGTCAGGCGTTCGCCTCCGTGGGCATGCAGGGCGATCTTCTCCAGGCAGGCGGAGCCGCCACGCTTAGGAGTATTCTTTCGTACTGCGCCACAAACGCATTTACCGGGCTCGAATTCCTGGCCGGGATACCGGGCACTCTCGGAGGGGCCTTGCGCATGAACGCCGGCACGCCTGATAAAGGCGTCATGGATGCGGTCGTGGATGTAGAACTCATCGACAGCGAAGGCCTCCACACTGTGCCCGTGCACGAGATCCCCTACGGATACCGCTGTGGAGGATTCGGCCCTCGTGCGGTCATCACCGCCGCCCGCCTTCGAGTCGAGCCCGGAACGTCCCAGGAGGTCGCGAGCAGGATAGAATCCTTCCTTCAGCGCAAAAAGAATCAGCCCCGGGGCTTCAACAGCGGCTCCATGTTCAAGAATCCACCGGGATCGGCCGCCGGACATCTCATTGAGCAGGCGGGGCTCAAGGGATTCAGGATCGGCGGCGCAAAGATATCGGAGATCCACGCGAATTTCATCATCAATGATGGGAGTGCGACCACCGCCGACATCAGGGCGCTTCTCGACACGGTCAAGGTGCGGGTCAGAGAGAGGTTCGGGATTGATTTGCAGGAGGAGGTAAAAATCCTTGATGAACGATTATAAAGAAACAAAAAAAATCGCCTCCAAGAAGAAAACACTCTCCAAGATCAATCTGGCTATCCGGGTGTCCATCTGGCTCTGTCTGGGGATATCAGGGGCGCTCATCGTGTTCTGCGGGACAGCCTATGTCGTCAACTCAAAGCTGTTCGAGGTCCAGGATATCGAGATCAAGGGCAACGCGCACATGGACAGGGACGAGGTGCTTGCAATGCTCAATCTCGAAGAGGGTGACAACATCCTGGGATGGGATATGGACGCCGCACGCCTGAGGCTCCTCACCCACCCCTGGATAAAGGATGTGGGCATCTCCCGGAGCTTCATTCCGGCTGGCGTCGGGGTGCGCATCGTCGAGCACCGTCCCACCGCCACACTGATGCTCAAGGACAAGCCCTATCTGATTTCCGAGGACGGAGTCATCTTCGCCTCCGCCCCGGAGGATCACTTCGGGCTCATGATTCAGGCGCGCGAGTACGAGCCGCTCCATGGTGAAGAAGACCTCAACGGTGTGCTGAAATCGGCCATGCGAGCGGTGTCCATCGTGGAGGCGAAAGGGCTCAAGGTCAGGGATCTTGTCATCGAGGCCGGAGGAGTGATGAACATCAGACTTGACAAAGGGATAACCCTTGTCATTCTTGGAGAAATGACTCCCATGAAGGTGGATATGGCCCTGAAGGCCATGCGTGAGATCAAACCGGTTTACGGGACCGTTATGGACCTGACATGCGAGGACAAAATCGTGTTGAGGAATCGAGGGGGCTATGGCAGCGAGGGATAGGATCATCGTCGGGCTCGACATCGGCACCACCAAAATCTGCTGCATCATCACCGAACTGAAGGAGAACGGAGACATCGAGGTGATCGGTTTCGGCATCTCGGAGTCCAAGGGTCTGCGCAGAGGGCTGGTGGTGAACATGGAGCAGACCGTGGAAGCCATCGGATGTGCGGTGGAAGACGCCGAGCGCATGGCGGGAATCCGCGTGGATGAGGTGTTTACAGGCATCGCGGGAGGACATATTCAGGGGATCACCACCAGCGCGGTCATTTCCGTCAAGGGAGAAGAGATCGCCCCCGCAGACAAGAAGCGGGTCGTGGATCAGGCAAGAGAGTTCGCGAAACCCGTTGGTGTCGAGATCATTCACGTGCTCACCCAGGAGTTCTGCGTCGACGACATCAGCGGGATCTCGGATCCCGTTGGCATGGCCGGGTCCAAGCTTCAGGCGCATGTCCACATCGTCACCGGCTCCGTGTCCGCGGTGAGCAACATCACGAAATGCGCCCAGAAAGC
>DCDF01000178.1 GCA_002316295.1 Syntrophaceae bacterium UBA1062
CATCAAAGCGGCTCTGGCCCTTCGGGATGATCACCGGTTCGAACTCGCTGTTGCGATCCCGGGGAACATCGATCTCCATCTCCCCGAACTCACCCTTGATCTTCTTGCTGTTCTTGCCGTTTCTGGAATTGCCGCTGTTCTTGCCAGCAGGCGACCACTTGGGGTATCCTAAGTGGTGGGTCATCTCTCCTTGGAGAGCCTTCTCTAAAAGCCGCTTCGTCAGATCCTTGAGAAGTCCGTTCTCTCCAAGAAGATCCTCGGGCTTCTCATACCCCTTCATCAACTCGTTCAATAACTCATCTCGTATGGCCAATTCACTCTCCTCCTTACTGAGGTCTCGGCCATTTACACTAAATTCTGGACACTACTAAAGGGAGCGGAATGCATCATGTTTTCCAGTTTTCTGAAGTGATCGTGATCCTGCATCGTGGACACCTCTTCCAGCACCCGCCCTTCTGATATGCGCTGTTCTCTTTCGCTGGCGATTCCAGCCATCATGCCTCAAAGGAATCGTGCGATAACGTTTTTCTGAATCTCCGAAGTGCCGCCCGCATAGAGTGACAGGTAGCTTTCCCGAAGATATCTCTGCATCCTGTATTCCATGGAATACCCTCTTCCACCGAATATCTGCATGCCCTTTCTCGCAATGTCGTTGAGCGTCTCGGAACAGAACAGCTTGGCCATGCAGATCTCCTTGAAGCATTCCTTTCCCACGGACTTCATCCATGCTGCATGATACGTCATCCATCTCATTGCCTCTATCCGAGTGGCCATGTCTGCCAGTGAATGCTGCATCGCCTGATACTTTATGATGGATTTGCCAAACTGCTGTCGTGTCTTTGCGAATTCAGTGCATTCTTTCAGGATGGTTTCCGCACCGCCGAGGCAGCTCGCCGCAACGCAGATCCGTTCGTACTCCGCCGTCTGGAACAGCTGAAGAAGCCCGTTGTTCAGCCACGCGAGTCCGCCGAGGATGTGCTCTTGATCAACAGACATATTCCGGTACTTCACCTCACACGACGGGTAGGCGTTACCCGCCAGCTTCGGGATAGGAGTAATGCTCAGACCCTTGGATTTTGCGGGAACGATGAAAATGCTCATTGCCTTCGAGGATTCCGCTTCCGGGCCTGTGAGCACCACCGTGATAATATAATCCGATACCGCAGCCCCGGATGTCCAATATTTCGTCCCGTTTATGAGAAAGCGATCGCCCTGACGTGTTGCCGATGTCTTTATCGAACGCGCATCCGATCCGGCTTCCGGCTCAGTAAGGGCAAAAGAGAATTGAAGGTCTCCCTGCAGCAGCTTCGGAAGGAACTCCTTTTTCTGGGAATCATTGCCGCAGTGGAGGATCATGCTTCCGGCAAAGACAACATTGACCAGGTACATGTACACGGCGGTGTAGCTGTTTCGGGCAAGCTGCTCGGCGATGAGCACGATATCCAGTATGTTTCCTTCGGTCCCCCCGTATTCCGCGGGGAAAGAAATTCTCAAAAGGCCGATGTCAGCCATCTTGCGGTAAAGGTCCTTGGGGAAAACCCCGCTTCGGTCCAGAGATGTCTCGAAATCCGGCGGGCATTCCCGTGCGCAGAAATCAACGATCTTTTGCTGGAGCGCGTTCTGCTCCGCAGTCAACTCAAAAAACATGCTCACCTCCTTCTATCTGGAAAACCTGCTGATAATCTTCTGCAGAATCATGCTGAACGTACGGATTTCTTCTTCGGATAAGCCTTCCTTGATGGCATTGTTGAATTCTTTCGTCACACTCAGGCATTTCCGGGCTGCAGCCCTCCCTGCTCCGGTCAAGCATATGTTTATTGCCCTGCGATCGGAAGCGATTCTGCGTCGTTCCACAAGCCCCTTGCTCTCCAATCTGTCCACCAGCCCGGTGATTGCCGATTTATCGAGCAACAAGGCCCGGCTCAGCTCACTCAAGAGACATCCGTCATGCTCCATCAAGTAATAGAGCGCTCCGGATTGAGCCGCCGTTATCCCCGCAGCCTTCATGAGAGCCTGATCAAGACGGGTGAAAAGCCGGTTTTGGGCTTGACCAATGAGAAAGATGAACCTTTCGTCTGTTTTCAATCACCAGCCCTCCCATCAATTGCGCTGTCCATTATTTAAATATAAATAGTTTATTTGTCAACCTTTTAATACTGCCGGCACTCCGGGCTCCAGAAGAAAGATATCGTTCAAAACCTCAATTGGGGGATATAATTCCATGCGCGAGAGTTCCGCAATAAGATATACGCCACGGGAACACCCCATGGATGTAAAGATACAGGAACTCATGCGGCCCCTCGAAGTGTTGATATTCTCGAGCTTTTGATACTCGTGGAGGATGATAAAATACTCTCGAGGAAGTCATCAGCATTTCTCTTAAAAAAATGTCTCTCAAATCACATATAAGCATGTAATTATAATTAGTTATATGCTATATACGTGATGTTGACGTCGGCGTATCGGTGCAAAGAGAGGTGAAAAAGTGATCGAGACAATTCAATACGAAGAGGTGACCCAGATACGCATGAGCAGAGAGTTCGACGGCAGGCCGGTCTACTGGGTGGCCGCCTACCTGGTGGACGGACTGCTTATCGACACCGGGTGCAGCCATACGGCGGGCGAGCTGGCTGACTTTCTGGAAGGCAAGAATCTCGGGCTCGCCGTCAACACCCACTACCACGAAGACCACATCGGCGCCAATCATGAAGTCATGAGCAGGTTCGGCGTAGAGATATACGCCCACCCCGTGGCTGTTCCACTGATAGCGAAAAAGATCGATCTCTATCCTTACCAGGAGATCGCGTGGGGCCTCCCTGTCCCCACCGCAGTGAAGCCCCTCCCATCTGTAGTGAGCACAGCCGGCCACACCTTCCAGGTGGTGGAGACCCCTGGCCATTGCAGAGGACATGTCTGCCTGTTCGAACCGAACAGGGGATGGTGCTTTACGGGCGATCTCTTTGCCCGGGAAAACCCGAAGTTCATCCGGCCCGAGGAGCATATGGGGGAAACGGTGCGATCGATGCGGAAGGTCATCGATCTGCCCTCTGAGCGTCTCGTTCTGTTCACTTCGGTGGGAAAGATCGTGGAGGATGGGAGAAAGTCGCTGAGGCGGTGCATCGACTACCTGGAAAACCTTGCCGCGAAGATTCACGGGCTCCACCGTGAGGGCTTGACGATTCAGGACATA
>DCDF01000155.1 GCA_002316295.1 Syntrophaceae bacterium UBA1062
GCATCAGCTTCAGGGCTTCCGGCGACCCCGCGGGCACGGCATCGTCCTGTGCGTGCGCGGCGACCCCCCTGACCAGGGGCTGCCAGCCCTTGAGCTCCAGCAGGGCCAGGCGCTGCCTGACGCCGTTCAGCGACGCGAGGGGCCTGGCGTAGGCGGTGTCGAACGGGATCGACGCCTTCGACAGTGCCTCCATGATCGGCTGCGCCTGATGCCGGGTACGTACGATGACCGCCATGTCGCTCAGAGAGTATTCGGCCTGCGCCCTGTCTACAGCCCGGCTGGAGAGGCCTCCGGCGAGCGACTCGATCTCGCGGGCGATGAACTCGGGCCCGGCGTGCGTCCTGACCACCCTGATCGGCTCGCCCCTGCGGGGGCTCACCACCGCGCGGCGGCCGATGAATGCATTTGACCCCTCCGCGATGCGGGCGTGAAGCCGGTAGGTCTCTGTCAGATCGAACGAGCGGGCGTGAGGGTGATCGCGGAGGAAATCGTCGAAGCTCGCGGGGCTGCTGCCCCGGAAGCCGTAGATGGCCTGGCTCGGGTCGCCGATGACCATCAGGCTCTCCGCCCGGGCGGCAAGCGCCTTGAGAAATTCATACTGCAGGGGGTTGATGTCCTGGAACTCGTCCACCATCACGTGATCCCAGGCCGGCACATACCTTCCCGACAAGATGAGCCCGAGCGCCTCTTCGATCATGCCCTCGTAAGTGTAATATCCCTCGGCCTGAAGGGCTTCGACCAGAAAGGCCTGCTCGCCCCCCAGGGGCCGCCGCGTGCTGAGGCTCAGGAGCAGGTCCTGGACGAACGGCCCGTCGCCCAGCCCCCACCGCGACGCCGTCTCGGACAGCATGTCTTCGTCCGCGATGTGGAAATCGCGCCCGCAGTCGCGCAGAATCCGTGCTGCCAGGGCGTGGAAGGTGAGCACGTCGGGTCCCGCCCCGTCCAGCCTGCCGCTGATCTCCTGTGCGGCCTTGACCGTGAACGTGACGGCGAGAATCGAGGCCTGCCCGGCCTGAAGCAGCGTCCGGATCCGCTCCACCAGGGTCCTGGTCTTCCCCGTTCCCGGGCCTGCCCTGACCACGAGCACTCCCTCGCGGCACGCGGCTATGTCTTTCTGGACCGGCCCCAGCCGGAGCCCGGCTGCAGGTGGATCGCTCTTGCGACTGGAGGATGCCGCCGCCTTCGCGCGTTTTTTCGGACGGGCCAGCGGCTTGCCGAAAAGATCGGCGGAGAACAGCAGGTCGTCCTCATGCTCTCCGAACACGCGCACGCGCCCGAACCTGCCGTCATACCCCGGCTCCTTGAAGACCTCTCCCGCGCGCATGCGGGTGAGAGCCAGGGCCAGGACATCGCCCGCCGCGGCCCGGACCTCCGCGAGGTCCGCATCCATGAGCAGGGGCAGCTCGCCTCCCAGCCGGGAAATGAGGCGGCGATGAGCGTCTTTCACCCGGTTGGAGGCGCTTCCGGTCTGCATGATCTCGCCCAGGATCTCGGCCAGAGGGATCAGCGAGTAAAAAGGCCGGGCGGTCGGCGGCTGAGAGCCGTCACGCCTGTCCGAGAGCTCCTCCACCCGGTTCAGCACCCCCACCGTTACCTTTCTGCCGCACACCGGGCAGACGCCGCCCAGGGCGGCCGTCTCTTCCGGGCTGAGCACTACGTTGCAGTCCCGGTGGCCGTCCAGGTGGTACTTGCCCTCTTCCGGGAAAAACTCCACGGTGCCGATGAGCCCCTCCCCCTCCTTGAGCGCCCGGAGCATGGCGAAGTAGTCGAGATCGGTCTCGAAGATCGTGGCCTCCCTGCCGAGCTTTTCTGCGGAGTGGGCGTCCGAGTTCGACACCAGGTGGTATCCGTCCAGGCTCCTGACCGACCGGTTCATGGGAGGGTCGGAGGAGAGGCCCGTCTCCACGGCGAAGATGTGAGGGGCCAGGTCGCCGTAGCACTCGGCGATGGTATCGAACCCGGACTTGGACCCCAGGGCCGAGAACCAGGGCGTCCAGATGTGTGCCGGGATCAGATATGCGTGCTCGCCCGCCTCGAGCACGATCTCGAGCAGGTCGCGCGAGGTGATGCCGAGGATGGGCCTGCCGTCGGAGAGGATGTTGCCCACCCGGGCGAGCGAAGCGCCGATCCTGCGGGCGCATGGAAGGTCCGGGGCCGCGATGAGATGGTGGACCTTGCGCACCTTGTCGCCCTGCTTGTAGATGGTGCTGATCTCGCCCGTGAGCATGAACCGCACCCCTTCATCCGCCTCTCTCAGCCGGAAGAGCCCGGGCTCTGCCTCCTCGAGCTCGTCCTCGATCTCGCCCAGCCATGCCGGGTGGGTGAAGTCGCCGGTGCCCAGGACCGTAATGCCCTTCTCCCGCGCCCCCCGCGCAAGCGAATGGAGGTTCAGGCTTTTGCTCGTGGCACGTGAGAACCGGGAGTGGATGTGGAGGTCGGCAAAAAATTTCATTGCCTTGGGATCCCGGAGAATGGCTTTTCCTTCATGGGAAAATATGATGTATTGTCCTTCACTGCTCGTTCTGCTATTACGACCGACATGAATGTGTTTTATCGATTCATAACATGTATCATCGTGGTGTCAACAATAGTAGCATGCTCGCCCGAGAATAACAAGAAGCAGATTCCGGCTGTTAAGGCTTCGGGCGGTGCCAGTCCCGTTTCGGGCGACGTTCTGGTTGAGTCGTCAATCGGCGACGCGTCGAATCTCATCCCCATGCTCGCATCGGACCAGACATCGCACGAGGTGGCGGGCTTTGTCTACAACGGCCTCGTGAAATACGACAAGGAATACAACATCGTGCCCGACTTGGCCGAGTCGTGGGACATCGAGGGCGAAGGCCGCCTGCTGCGCTTTCACCTGCGCAGAGACGTCTTGTGGCACGACGGCGAGAAGTTCGACGCGCACGACGTGATGTTCACCTACAAGACCATCATCGATCCCAATACGCCCACCGCCTATGCCGAGAAGTACAAGCTGGTGAAGGAGGCCAGGCTCATCGACGACTACACGATCGAGTTCACCTACGACAAGCCTCTGGCGCCGGCCCTGATCAGCTGGGGTGCGCTGCAGATGCTGCCCGAGCACCTGCTCGAGGGAAAGGACATCTCCACCTCCGCCCTCACGCGCAGGCCCGTGGGCACCGGACCCTTCAGATTCAAGACCTGGGAGACCGGCTCGAGGATCGTGCTGGAGCGCAACGAGCGCT
>DCDF01000082.1 GCA_002316295.1 Syntrophaceae bacterium UBA1062
GAGACCTGACCCCTCCCCTGTTTCGGCGTAAAGCGGCAGCTCGACTTCCAGACATTGAGGAGCCGTCGGAGAATAAGCCCGGAAGCCCCCGGTTTTTTTGTCTCTCGATGTGCCGAGCAGACTTGCACTTGGATGGGGCGAAGAAAAAGGTGCTTTGTCCGGAAAATCTCATCCGTATCTCAGCGCAGTCTGCGGTCTTGCGCCTCCCGGACATCTCCGGTGACGATCATTTCTTCTTCGGCATATATTTCCGCCATTCGTTGCGTATCTCGGCTGGAAGATTGAGTGTTCTCGACCAGGATTCGCGGATGGGCGCCGATATTGTTTCGATGGGTGCGATCTGCACCGTGGGGTCATCGATCTGCCCCGCAACCTTCAGGCTCACCACCAGAAGCCTGCCGTTGTCTCCGGTGAGCACCCATCCGAGAAGGGGGATCCAGCTGATAGCCCTGTCGATGGTTTCGAAAGGCTGTATCCCCAGCACGGCATCGATCTCCCTGGATTTGAACGAATACTTCCCCGCGGCCGAGAGCTGCAGCGAGTTGCTGTCGAGGAAGAAATCGTCGAACCGCATGACGCTGTCCTCGATGTGGAATGTCGAGGTGATGACGTTGTAGGGGAAGTTCCGGCTGGTGAGCTCGATATCTCGGGTCTGAACGATCTTGTAGATATTGAGCAGGGCGAATATCCTGGAGAACAGGGCGTATTTTTTGAGCCTGCCGTTCTTTGCGACAAGGTTCAGGGTGCCGTTTACTGATCCGTTCTCTCCGTACAGACGTCCGTTCAGGTCCATATTCCCCCTGATCCAGTCCTGCTCTTCGGAGATCGCATCGAAGAAACGATTGATGTTGGCATTGAGCAGGGCGAACGTGATATCGAACGAGAGAATCCTTGACAGATCGGTAGAAAGAAATCCCTGGGTCGTGCCCGATTCGCCGGTCGTTCGGATGTTGGACAGGGTCAGCACTCCATCCTCAAGCGATGCATCCGTAGTGGCCTCGTCCATGAGGATACCGTAGAAATCGAGATCCAGCAGCCTGACGCGCCCGCTCGCGGTATAGTGCCCGAAGCTCCTGGCCGACCCGATTCCGTCAAAAGGAACGGTCATGCCTTCGACCGTGATGTCTCCCCTGAAGACGGGCCGATCGGACAGGGTGAGCGATCCGTCGGAGACAGTGATTTTCGTGGCGTCTTTCGTGATTTTGATGCCTCTGCTTTTCAGCGTGGCGCCTGACATGAGGACCGGCCCGTCCACCGTTATGAGAGAGTCGTTCATGAAAAATGCGGCCTGCCTGCAGAGCAGAGAGCCGGTGAGGGTCGTTTTTTCTCCCCATCCGATGACCACCTCTCCCCGCACCTCGCCGGAAGGGCTCCCTCCTGCGGACGTCTCCACGGCTTCCAGCTCTTCCAGATTCATGACTCCGGAAACGCGGAGCATACCGCGCGATTCTTCGATATGTCCGGATACGGTGAACGTTTCCGGTGAAGTTTGCAGGGTATTGCCGGTAAAGTCCAGTGATACTGCGGGCCAGAGCTTGCCCGTGATATTGGTGATCGCCTGGACAGGCCTTCCTTTTAGCCTGTATGGTGTGCCGAGAAGCTCGAACCTTCTTGTGGAGATCTCGGCTGTTGCCGAGATAACCGGGCCGGTGCCTGTTCCTTTGATCTTCACAGTAGTCCCTCGAGCCAGAGAAAACTTCTCGGAAAAGAACATGCCGTCCAACGTTGCCTGGAAGGACGACTTCTGCGCACCAAACGGATCGTCGAGGACAACGGAGAGCGATCTGATGAGGCGCCCTCCCGCTGAGAGCCGCGAAGATATCTCCAGCGGAGCATCGAAATCCCGGGCCGAAGCCTCGCCACTGTGGCCGCGTATGGATTGCGAGCCCCACTGGTAGTCGCAGTCCTTCCATGTCACGATGCCTTTGGCCACGAACCCCCTCTGTAAAGCTTCATCATAGGATGTGCTCACGTCGCCGGTGATTCTTCCCCTCTTCACACCCGAGATGCCCGCAAAAAGGTCCAGCGCGTACTGGGGCATACCGGCCGCCTTCCAGGCGTCCAGGAAATCACGGGCCGGCATGTCCACCTTGACGTCGATGCCGATTCTCATGTTCGGGAGTATGACGCCGGGAAAGGAGAGAGTCACCTTTTCGATAGAAGATCCGTTCATGGTCCCGCTCAAATCACGGATCACGATATTGCCCTTTCCATACACCACCCGACCGGTGATGTCCGTGATCCTCTCGGGACCGAATCCCGCGCCGAAGCTCTGGCCGCTGATATCCTGGATAACCATGATATGGTCGATGAACCGGGTGAAATGGATGAGCTCTTCCAGGGTACCTTCATAGTGCGCTGAGGTGAAGCGGGACGACCCGCCGCGGATCTGCGAGGTGAGGAGCGTTTTCAGCCAGGGGTCGAAATCGGCGACGGGCAGAAGGCTTACTATGGTATCGTAATCGAAGGTGTCCGAGCTCAGATCAAGTGTGACCGGTGAGCCCATTTTTTTGTCAGGCTCCGCGATCCGTCCCGAGCCGCTCACACGGACGACAGGCGTGACCAGGGATATCTCGTCCAAGGTCAGCCCGCTCTCGTCACCCCGTGCGCCGAGGGTCATCTCGAACGATTCGATCTCCGTCTCCGACCAGGGAAGGACAAGGCCTTTCCCTGAAAACCGGATTTTTGCGCCGGCGAGGCCGCCGGATGCATGGAAGTCAGCGTCCGTTGCCAGGGAGCCTTTCATCCCCTCTGCGAAGCGCGAGAGATCCATGCCCCGGGATATGACGCTTCCCTCCCAACCGTTTCCGCGCTTTGCCGAGATCTCGGTTTTTCCGCCCAGAACCTCTGCGGACAGCTCCACCCTGTCGGGGCTGACGATACCGCTGACAGACTCGATGAGGGGCACGCCGATAACGTCCGGAATGATGACGGACCCCCCGCGAATGACTACGGTGGGGGTTATCCCGAGGCTGTTCTGTTCTCTCAGCTGTTTCACGACAGCCGCATCCAGAGCGATGCGGGCGTCCTCCAGGGTGACTGAGGAGATGCGGAGCCCCCCGAAGAAGGCGTCCCAGAGGGATGCATCGGCCTGGATCTTCCGGGCGCGGAGCAGAGGCGTCTCAGATGGTCCGATCAGGACATCTTCGAGCCTTATCGATGCGCCTGGCAGTACCTCTACCGTCGTCCGGCCGATGGAGACCTCCCGGCCGGTGTGCCTCGCCAGGATCTCTTCCATGTTGGCAGCCAGCAGCATCGGGAAAATCCTGGTCAGCGCCAGATATCCGATAGCGGCCGCGAGCACCAGAACGGCGGCTGTCAAAATAGAAAAATGGAATATTTTCCGAGTGTTCATAACCATTCCAGAGTATGTGCCAGCTTCTTAACACAAAAACAGGACGTTTGTAATGGTGAAATGGTCTACCCCTGGCGTTTCCTGACAGGGGGGAGGAGCGGGCAGTGATTACATAATCGTAACCATGTACATTTTTTGTACACTCCCTGCTGTGCCGTGAGGAATGCATCCACGCCTGAGGACGGTCAGCCGGCCGACTCTCCGGCTTGACTGCCTCGATATGCGGAGGATAATTTTTTTCAGAAAACACCGTGAGGATGTCTTGACGGCGCCGTGTCGGAGTGATAAGGATCAAGACATGTTAGATATGAAAATTATTAGGCAAAATGTTGACAAGGTGAAGAATGCCCTTCAAAACCGGGGCTCTGTGGTGAACCTCGACGAGCTTCTGGACGCCGATGCCCGAAGGAGGGCGTTGATCCAGGAGGCGGACGAGCTCAAGGCCAGGAGAAACCAGTTCTCCGCCCTGATCGCCAGGTCAAAGACCGAGGGCCTCGATCTCGAGAAGGAAAAGAGCGAGATGCGCGCGATTTCCGAGAGAATCAAGGCCATAGACGAGCAGATCCGCCAGGCGGATGAGGCGGTGAACCGGTCCTTGCTCGAGATACCCAACATCCCTCACGAAAGCGTGCCGGTGGGCAAAGACGCCCAGGACAATCAGGTGGTCCGCGTCTGGGGTGAGAAGCCCGAATTCTCCTTTGCCCCGAAGGATCACTGGGATGTCGGGGAAGGCCTTTCCATCCTCGACTTCAAACGTGCCGCAAAGATCACCGGCGCCCGCTTCGCCGTGAACTGGGGGCAGGGCGCGCTGCTGGAGCGGGCGCTGATCAACTTCATGCTCGACGTGCACACCAGAGACCACGGCTATATAGAGGTGCTGACTCCCTTCATGGTCAACCGCGAGAGCATGACTGCGACCGGCCAGCTGCCCAAGTTCGAGGAAGACCTCTTTGCCACGGACGACTATTTTCTCATCCCCACGGCCGAGGTGCCGGTGACCAATCTTTACCGGTCCGAGACCCTGGAGGGCGGAGACCTGCCCGTGAAGCTCGTGGCTTACACCCCCTGCTTCAGGAGGGAGGCGGGCTCGTATGGAAAAGACACCAGAGGGCTCATCAGGCAGCACCAGTTCAACAAGGTGGAGCTGGTGAGGTTCGCAGATCCTTCCAGGTCATTCGAAGACCTCGAGGAGCTCACCGGCGATGCCGAGGATATCCTGAGGCGGCTCGGCCTCCACTACCGGGTGGTAGTGCTCTGTACCGGCGACCTCGGTTTCTCTTCTGCCAAGACATACGACCTCGAGGTCTGGATGCCCGCCCAGGGCGTCTACCGCGAGATATCCTCCTGCAGCAATTTCGTAGACTTCCAGGCGCGCAGAGGGCAGATCCGCTACCGGGACAAGGAAACGAAGAAGACCGACTACTGCCATACGCTCAACGGCAGCGGTCTGGCTGTGGGACGAACCCTCGCCGCGATCCTCGAGAACTACCAGCAGCGGGACGGAACGGTTGAAATCCCCGAGGTGTTGAGATCATACATGAGGCTTGACCTCATTTCGCCAATCGGTTAAGGAGAAATACACTGTAGATTTCCGGAGGGATGGCCGAGTGGCTTAAGGCGGCGGTCTTGAAAACCGCTGTACCTTTACAGGTACCGTGGGTTCGAATCCTACTCCCTCCGCCAGAGGGATCTTTCAAGGGAGAGATGGCCGAGTGGACGAAGGCGTTCGCCTGCTAAGCGAATGTAGGGCCAAAAGCTCTACCGAGGGTTCGAATCCCTCTCTCTCCGCCACATTCCTCATGCCGCACTCCAGCGCCGCCGGTGTAGCCTTGGCGCCCGCCGTGGGCGCATCCCGCCCGATTTTTTGAAATCCCTCACCGATGCCTCTTCGGCGTCGCGCCGGAGAAACCCTGTTTCGAGACAGGGTTCGCAGGTGCCGATACGGGACAGCGGCGGATCGCCGATACCCTCGCCGGGAATGTGAGAGGCGGGTCTGCCGGTGACGAAGAGAGAGATCATACGGGCGCTCCTCTTGAGCCTATACCGCTCGACTCGGGTGAGCACGCCGGACCCATTGCACAAGCTCGTGACGCCTCCTGAGGATCAGAGCATTGTATACGGGTCCACATCGATCCTGAGCCGTATCCCTGAAGGGAGCTGCATGAGTTCCAGGCGGTCCAGCGCCGCATGGAGCCTGTCGCGGCTGTTCGAGGTGAGTATGATGTGCCACCGGTGGCTGCCCCTGAGCAGTGAGATCGGCGCAGGGGCCGGTCCGAGGAGGTTCACGTCTCGAGGTTTCAGCCTGCGCACCGTCTCATTGACGGTCCTGGTGAGAAGACTGTTGTCGGCACTGGAGAAGATGCACCGAGCCATGAATGTGAATGGTGGAAACCCCGAGGCCTTCCTGACCTCGGTCTCGGCGCGGATCATCCCGGTGTAGTCGTATCCTGCGATGGCCTGTATCAGCGGATGGTCGGGGATGAGGGTCTGGACGAGGACCCGGGTGTCCGCGGTGCGTCGCCCCGCGCGCCCCGCCACTTGAACGACCTGCTGGAAGGTGCGCTCTCCCGCCCGGAAATCGGGCATGAACATCAGCTGCTCCGCGTGCATGACCCCTACGAGGGTGAGAAAAGGAAAATCATGGCCTTTGGCGATCATCTGTGTTCCCACGATGATATCGGCCTGCCGGTCGCGGATGGCGCCAAGGGCTTTTGTGAGCTTGTTCGATGTGGTGATCTCGTCCGAGTCCATCTTCAGGACCCGGGCACGGGGGAACAGCGCCTGGATTCTCTGGACAATATTCTCGGTGCCTATGCCGAGCGGCTTCATGTCTATGCACCCGCATTTGGGGCATATCTCGGGCAACGCCATGGAATATCCGCAGTAGTGGCAGACTCCCGATCCTTTTCCCCGGTGATAGGTGAGGCTTCTGTCGCACCTGACGCATTTCAGCGTCAAGCCGCATGCCGGGCAGATCATGGCGGGGGCGTATCCCCTCCGGTTGATGAAAAGCAGGGTCTGCTCGCTCTTGTCCAGCGTATCCTGTATCGCCCGGGAAAGCTGATCCGAGACCGGGCTCTTGACGCCCCGCATATCGATGACATCGATCGCAGGCAGGCCGGCGCCGCCCGTCCGTTTGGACATGGTGATGAGGCTGTGGTCTTTTCCGGACGCCCTGATGTACACGTCCATGCTCGGCGTCGCGGAGCCCAGAATGACCACGGCCCGGTTGTTCTTCGCCCTCAGCAGGCTCAAGTCTCTGGCGTTGTACGGGATGCCGTCTTCCTGTTTGTAGCTGTGGTCGTGCTCCTCGTCCACGATGATCAGGCCGAGGTTCGCCAGGGGAGAGAACACGGCGGAGCGCGTGCCCAGGACAAAGCTCGTGGCAGACCGTGCGGTCTTGAGAAACTCACGAGCTCTGGCGGCGGGGGGCAGTCCGGAATGGAATACCGCTACATCGAGCGGTATGCGGTTCTTGATCATGGAGATCGTCTGGGGCGTCAGCGCGATCTCGGGCACGAGATACAGCACCGATCGTCCCATGGCCAGCGCTTTCACTGCGCAGGCCAGGTACACCTCGGTCTTGCCCGAGCCCGTTATGCCGTGGAGAAGGAAGCTCCTGAAACATCCGGCGCCGAGGGCGTCGGTAATCATACGGATCGCCGCTTTCTGCTCGGCTGTGTGCCTGATAGAGGGCTCGGGAACGCTCACGATCGAGCCGGAAGGCGACGCCTGTTTCTGCTCCAGAAATCCTCTTTTGATGAGGGACTTCAGAGAGCTCGAACATCCCGGAAACAGCTCCCTGAAACTCTCGGGGGACATTCCCTGCTCGGGGACGGCGAGCAGGATCTCGTGCTGCTTTTTCCCGACCACCCCCCGTCCGGTGCCGGTCCGGAAGATTCTCGTCTCCCGGAGCGCGGATGTCATGCGTGCCCGCCTTAGGTATGGAGGGAAGGCCAGAGCCAGTGTCGCACCCGCGCCGGTATGATAGTATCGGGACGCCCAGAGCAGGAGATCGAGCAGTTCCCGGGGAATCAAGGGTTTTTCGTCGAGAACCCTGTCGATGGATCTGAGCCCGGGACGGTCATCCTGACCCTCTTTCACTGAAACGGCTATCCCCACCTTGGCGGTCTTTCTCACCGGGACGACAACCCGTGAGCCGACGGGCACCTGCATCCCTTCCGGCACCCGGTAGGTGAGCATCATGGGGATGGCCGCCATGACGGCAATATCGGCTGTCCGTATGTCGCCCATCCGGCAAAGGCTAGCACTATTGCCCGAAATATCAAAGGATTTTTTCGCTGTGCTTACGCTCTTGACTCCTGATTGTTTTACCTTTTATACTCTATCCCAAAGAAAAACGGAGGGTTTCTTGAAGCGGGTAGGTTTGGAACAGATCTTGCGTGATCTTCACGACATCGACCCTGAAATCAAGAAAATGGCAGCCAAAGCTATTCTGAGGGAGCCCTCCTGTTCCGGTCAGCTCGTTGCATCTATTCTCAAGGATGCGGACAAACCGACCGCCGCAGCATTGTACGACACCCTGTTCGACGATGAGAACGACTACACGGCCGTCTTCTTCGATGCCACCGCCGACCCTGACCCGAGGGTGAGGAGGCAGGCGATCCGCTACCTTTTCAGGCGGGGGTCGTTCACTGCGGAGGACGGTCTTCGATGGCTGAGAGACAATGATCCGTACGTGCGCCGGAGGGTGATCGGCTACCTCTTCTGGATCAATGACAGATCGGCGATCGACTCGGTCGTCCGTCTCGTACTGGACGACCCTGATCCCATGGTCAGAAAGGACGCCCTGAGGCTCGTGGGGATATGGGGGGGCAGGAAAGATGTCCAGCATGTCGTACAGGCGCTGGACGATTCTTCGGTGGAGGTCAGGATCCAGGCGATCCGGACCATGAAACGTCTCACCGGTGAGGATTTCGGTGAACCGCTCGGAGTATCCGATGATGAGTTCGAGTGGATCATTGCAAAATGGCAGGGCTGGTGGGAACTGATGAAAGAAAGGATGTAGCGGCATGGAAACATCTGTGTATTCCGCCAAGGAGTTCGCTTCCCTGCTCGGCATCTCTAAATCGGCCCTGCTGAAGATGGAGGCCGAAGGAACGCTGCCGCAGCCCCGACTGGATAATGGGATGAGGACATATCATCCCCATGATATACCGGAGTATCTCGCGAGGCTCGGTAAGCCGCCCCTGGTCGGTGCGAAGCGGCGCCAGATCTTCTTGAACTTCAAAGGCGGTACCGGCAAGACGAGCATCTCCGCCTTCTATGCCTTCAGGCTGGCGCAGCTCGGCATGAACGTGCTCATGGTCGACCTCGACCCGCAGGGCCACCTCACCCAGTGTCTCGGCATCGACCACAGCTCCTTCGATGCCACGCTCTACAACGTGCTCATCGAGCGGATGGACATCCGCGACGCGATCATCGACACCAAGATGAAAAACCTCAAGCTCATCCCGGCGAACCTCGATCTCTCTCCGGTCGAGCTCTCGCTCACCTCCATGAATGCGCGTGAGCTCAGGCTGAAGAAGAGCATCACATCCATCCAGGAAGAATTCGACATCATCATCATGGACGCCTCGCCTTCCATCGGCCTGCTCAACTTAAACGGTATCCTCGCCAGCAACGAGCTCTTCGTTCCGGTGCTGGCCGATTTTCTCTCCTATCACGGCCTCAAGATCCTCTTCGAGACGCTCACCACCATCGAGGAGGACTTCGATTTCCTGCTGGACAATATCTACATCTTCCTGAACAACTTCAACGCCTCCCACAATATCTGTCTCAGGGCCAAAGAGGCGCTCGAAAAGCACTACAGCGGATATCTCATGAAGACCATTATCCGCCAGGACACCAAAATCGCCGAGGCGGCGAGCATGGGGATGCCCATACACCAGTACGCCCCGAACAACAGGGGCGCATCGGACATCAACGCCTTCATCAAGGAAATTTTTCCCAACCTGCCAATTGCCTTTTGAGGAGTTTTATGGTTATTCTTAAGATCCAGTGGAGCGTGCACATTCGCCTTGGATACAGCCTACTTTGACCTGAGGAGAAAGAGCATATGAAAGACGGCTTCGATAAGAGCGTTGCTGAAAAAATGCCCAGAATGCAGAAAAAACGGCCCAACAGGCCGTGGAATGTAGATCCCGTGCTCATGAAGACACAGGAGGAGGTCGCGCCCAGGATCCCGGAAGCAAAACAGCCCATTGGGGAAGAGAGGACGCCCGAGCCGGGGAAGCCGGGCCGGACTCTGCAGGACGGGATGAATGCCGGGACAGAGAAGCCCGCTGCTCAGGCAAGCGCCGTACGGCCTTCCGCCAGGGTGCAACAGGCCGTATCGCTGGACGAAGAGCGTGACGCCCTGTCCCCGAAGGATATTTCAGACAGGGAAAACAGGGACCTCGCAAGGGCCGTCGAAACCATCAAGGATATCAACTCGGATTTCACCCGGATCATCTTCGAGAGGAAGGAGATCCAGCAGAAGCTCCAGCAGAGCACCCGCACCATCGAGGAGGTGGAGCGGGAAAACGCAAGGCTCAAGGAAAGGCTCGCGGCGTTCGAGAAGGAGGCCGTCGACAATTCCCTCATCGAGCGGGAGATCGATTTCCTCAACGAGCAGCTGGAAGACGCGGACCTCTATATCCAGAACATGATGGGCCTTCTCGAAGAGAAAGCGCAGACTATCGAACAGGAGACTTCGAAGCGCAGGGAACTGGAGAGCCGATTCGAAAACATCAGCCGTGAGATCCACGAGAAGGCCAAGCTCGATGTCAAGGTCTCCATTCTCGAGCGGGATCTGGGCATCAGCACCACGCGGCTCAAGGAGCTGGAATCGAAGCTCGAGGAGGAGTACCAGAAGAGGGAGCCGCTGGAGCAGGAGATCGTCGAGCTCAAGAATGCCCTGGACCGGGTGTATTCCTCACTTGCTCACATCCGCCTGAAGGCAAAAAGAGAGGTGTATGGATCCTGATACGACCAAGAAGGTGAGCGACCTCCTGAGCCTCATGGAGGACATTTCTTCCGACGTGGACGCGAAGTCCGAGCTGGATGCCCTCACGGAGAGGATCGAGATATTGGAAAGCAAGGTCGAGGAGCTCGCCGGGAAGGTCGATCAGTTCGAGCGGATGTATCAGGAAAAACGACGACAGGTCAAGTCGCTGAAGCAGGATTTGCTCGCCCTTTTCCCGGACCGAGACGCCTGAAGCCCCGGCGGGACGGCCGCCGAGCTTTCTCCCAACACCGGCGGCATGCGCCGGAGCGCATTCAGCCGGAACGTCATTTCTGAATCATGATGTTGTGCTTCTTGATGAGATCGTGCAGTGTGGGCCTGCTTACATCGAGGTCGGCGGCTGCGCGGGTGATGTTGTAATTGTTCCGCGCCAGCGCCAGGTTGATCGCCGCGGCCTCGGCCCTGTCGCGGGCTTCCTTGAGCGTATTGACTTCCTGGCGGGGCGCTTCCAGGTCGATGTCGCGGGGCTCGATACGGTCTCCTTCCGCCATCACCACTCCCCTGCGGATCCTGTTCTGCATCTCCCGGACATTGCCCGGCCAGTCGTAGCCCGTTATGGCATCCATGGCTGAAGGGCTGAACCCCTTGAACCTGGGCCCGATCTCCTTTGAATACGTGTCGAGGAAGTATTTCGCCAGGACCGGAATATCCTCGGGGCGCTCCTTGAGCGCCGGTACATACAGAGGAACCACATTGAGCCGGTAGTAGAGGTCTTCACGGAAGAGGCCCTCTTTCACCGCATGGGTGAGGTTTACGTTGGTTATGGCGATCACCCTGGCATCCACGACGATGGGCTCCTTTCCCCCGATTCTCTCAATAGTGCCTTCCTGGAGGAATCTGAGGAGCTTCACCTGGAGGGCCAGCGGGAGCTCCCCGATCTCGTCGAGCACCACCGTGCCGTGCTGAGCCCGCTCCAGTTTCCCGATCTGCCTGGCATGGGCGCCGGTAAATGAGCCTTTTTCATGGCCGAAAAGCTCACTCTCGAGCAGATTCTCTGGGATGGCTCCACAGTCGACGATGACCAGAGGCCTCTCTGATCGGTCGCTCAGCTGGTGGATGGCTCTGGCAAGCCGCTCCTTGCCGGTGCCGCTCTGGCCCTGGATGAGCACGGGATAGCCGGTCTTGGCCACCCTGCGCGCCCGTTCGAAGAGCTCCATCATGAGCTTCGATGTGGCGATCATGCCCTCGATCGGCGATTCCCCGGTCACCGCCTTTTCGAGCCGGGATACGTGCTCTTCGAGCCGTGAGAGGTAGCAGGCCCGCTTGAGAACGATCTTGAGCTCCTCGATATTCACCGGCTTTTGGTGATAATCATAGGCGCCTATGCCGATCGCCTTCACGGCGACCTCCCTCTGGGTGTTTCCCGTGATGATGATGACCTTTATGCGCCTGGTCATGCCCGCGATCTGCTCCAGAAGGCGAATGCCTTCCGTGGATCCGTCCGGGTCAGGCGGCAGGCCGAGATCCAGCAGGACCACGAGCGGGGGACGTGCGTCGATGACTTCGAGGGCCTCTTTTGCATCCCCGGCCACGGATACATCGTAGAGGTCTGCCAGACCCCACTTCAGCTGCTTGGCCATACTCGTTTCATCTTCAACGATCAGGATATGGTCTTTTTCCATCATAGCAGTTCCATTCGTCCTTCCACCTCGTGTCCGCCGTCATCTGCGCTCGGCTTTTCGGGTGCTGAGGCGGTGTTCATTGGGTCAATCGGGAATGCGCAGCGTGAACTTTACTCCCTGGGCCGGGCGGTTCTCGACATCGACAGCTATACCCAGCTGGTCGGCTATGCTCTTCACCTGCCAGAGGCCCAGGCCGGTACCGTGCTTCTTGGTCGTCTGAAAAGGCTTGAACAGCCTTTCCCTGACGAACTCTTCCGTCATTCCCGCACCGTTGTCCTGGATTGAAATATATGCCGCTCCGCCGTCTCTTCCCGAGCGGATCGTTATGCTCCCTTTTTCTGGAACCGCTTCCGTTGCGTTGATGATGAGGTTTTCCAGGATCCTCTCGAGCATGTCGCGGTTCGTCCGCACGCAGAGGCCTGGTTCAAGAGAAACGGTCACAATCGATTTGCCGAACCGGGGGTCGAGCTTGGAAAGGAGGGGGGTGACGATATCCTCCACAGGCACGCTTTCCCGCGAGAGCTCTTCTCTGGACGGCATCGCCCCCAGTCTCGACATGACCTTGTCGATACGGCCGAGAGTCTGGGAGATGGTTTCGATCATATCGGCCCGGAACTCTTCGCTGTCCATGTGGTTCGGCGCATTCTGGAGGATCAGCGAGAGATTTCCGGCCGCATTCTTGAGGTCGTGCAGCACATAGGACGACATGCGGTTAAAGGCGTCCACCTCCTTGTTGACGGCGAGCTCCTGGGCGAACCGGGCGCTCATCAGGGCGGCGCTCGACTGAGATGCGATGGCGGTGAGAAGGTCGATATCGTCCCTGCCATACGGGGTCCCGGGGTTTTCCCTGCCAACTGCGATATATCCGATGAGCCGGTTTTCCACCATCATGGCGACAGCGAGCTCGATCCGGTAGAGGTCCAGAAAATCCTGATGCTCCGTGACTATTTTCTCCCAGAGCTCGTCGCCGGTTCCGGGCGGTGTTTTCCTGAGAAAGTAGTGGTGCCGTTCGAGATATGCTATCAGCGGCTCATCCGCGCTGATGTGCCGGTTCGGGAACTGGGTGGGAAATGCATAGCCGCACCTGAATCCCGAGCCGTCCTTGAGCATGATGGAGAGCTCGGTGATGTACATGCTGTCGAGAATCACCTGAGCGGTCACATGAATGATCTGCTTTTCATTGAACGCGATGGAAAGATACCCGCTCAGCTCCCCCCATTCCTTGCGGTAGTCGTATTTGTTTGCGAAAAAATGCGTGTTGATAAAGAACCTCAGGCGGTCTCTGGCTCCCTTCGAGACCAGGATGAAGGCGAGGATGAACAGAGTCATGAACACGAAGAAGCCCAGGCCCACGAACGAGATCCGTATGCCGAGACGTTGAACCCCCAAGAGAAACAGGCCCATGGCCACCAGATACGCCCCGATGCTCAGAAACGTAATGGAGTGATACACGATGTATCGCGATACGAAGATATCCATCTCGAAGAGCTTGAAGCGGATGGAGAAGAAAATGACAAAGGTGATGCCGACCAGGAAGATGAGCGAGTGGAGCATGATCATGTCGGCGTGAATGCTCGGGATGCTCAGGCGGTATACCCCCATGAGCAGAAATGCGACCCCCAGGGCTATGACACCGAGCATGGGATATTTGAGGATTCGCTTCTGATCGTCTGTGCTGGAGCGGTGGATGTTCTCCATGATCCACATGAAGGCGACGGCGCTCGTGATGATGAAGATCGCCTGGGCCTTGCCGATCCACCCGATCCGGATGAGCCCTTCCAGATCCCTGGTAAACGTCTGCAGCGGAAACGACAGGGCCAGAGCTCCGTAGGTGATGCATGCGGCCACGAGCAGCCGGCGCTCCCAGAGAATGAGCGGCTTGCTTCTGGACAGGCCGCTTTCCATGGAGGTGACGGAGAGGAGGAAGGCTCCAGCGCTCGCCATCTCGAAAAACGAGGCGAATCTCAGGAAGGCGATGCTGTCCTGATGAAGCGTCAGGATATAGAAGATCTCGGCGGCCGAGAGAAACAGCAGTCCCACGGCCATGGACCTGCCGTAGCGGGCGCCGCTGCGGGAAAGGATGACCATGCCCCCCACAAAGCTGATCAGCGCAGTGATCGAGAAGATCGTCAACTCCATTGGAACACCATTCTCCAGCAATATATCAGGCAAAGAGGATACTGTCGAGAAATTTTACTTCTATGACGGGCCACTCCTGCTCCTCACTATAAGGCCGTTTATAAGAGAAACATAGTTCATGAATAGTGCAAAGATGATCGCCAGTTATCCCTGCCTGTCGATATTTTTTACAAAAAATTCTCAAAACATTCAGGGAAGGCATATAACCAATTCAAATTATTGAATATTTTAAGATTGGTATACTTGTTGCTTTTCGAAATTCGAAATCATTTATATAAGAGGAGGCAGAAATGAAAAGATTGGTAGCGTCATTCTCAAGTTTATTGATGATCCTGGCATTGTCAGGCGCCGTATACGCAGCACCTTACACCTGGGTGGACACCATAGACTGGGAGCCTGATCAGCTCATAGATTGGTGGGACGGCTTCGGTTACACTCATGATCTGACGGACGATACTCCGGTCGCATTCACTCCCGGCGAAGATCTCATATTCAGCTACTCCCTGACCGTCGCTCTGTATGATGACGGTGGACGCTGGGATTTCGACGAAATCGCCTATATTAATCAGCCAGGGCTTTTGAACGGCGGTTTTTATAATTTTGCTTATGAGAACCAGACCTTTGGATGGTCATTATTGGGGTTGATCTCCCTGAATGCATATGGGCAGTTAGATGTAGACATTATCTCAGCACTTGGCGATTTCTATCTCGACTACTCGGTTCTGACCGCATGCGGAGATAACGCCACTGCCCCGGTCCCCGAGCCCGCCACCCTGGTTCTTCTCGGCAGCGGTCTGCTCGGCCTCGCGGGTTTCCGCCGCTGCAAGAAGAGCTGATCGAGCTGAATGCAAGCTGTAAAAGGCCGGCGGCTAAAAACCGCCGGCTTTTTTGTTGTCTACAGGGGCCGGCCGATCTGGAGGATGAAGACCGGCCCTCCTTCGTCCAGACCTTCCGGCTGGCTCACAGGCCATGCGACACCCGCCTTGAACGCGGAGAGGTTCCCCCAGGCGATCTCCAGAGAGGTGATGAGCTCGAAGCCCGCTCCCGCGAGCATCTGATCCCTGCTCAGAGCATCCGAGCATACCCCGGCATCGACAAAGGCACCCAGGCTCAGGCGGTGGAGGAAAAGAGGCAGCGTCTTGTGCCCCCGATGGATCTCCGCAAGCGGGCAGAACACCTCGACGCTCGTGGTCACGGCCCTGTCCGCCTCGAGAATGTTGGGGGAAAACCCACGGATCGGGAACAGCCGCGAGGGGCGTCTGGTGAAATAGCCCTCGCCCACGTCGCCTCCCACCCGAAAGGTGCCGTGCCCGGGCGAGACCTCTCCCCAGCTCTTTCCGGCCTGGACAAGGGCGGTCAGGAACAGGTCTTTGCCGTACAGAAAACGCAATGATCCGTACAACGAGCGGCGCCCGCCCGAGTACGCCTCTGCCGTGAGCGACGGGGTGAAGGGGCCGATCCGGCCCTGCAGGGAAAGATCGCCCCACAGCTCGTGATCCCCTTCGTCCTCATCCGCATCCTCAAGCGGCTCATAGGTCAGCCGGTGGATCGTGAGCGAGACCCAGGGCATTCCGGAAGGCCTCATCCCCACGGAGATCTCGTGCCGCGACTCCTCGGTCTTCGGGGTGTTGGCCGGGTCGTAGGAAAGGGGGTAGCGGGCAAAGGCCAGGGAGAAATCTCTGATGCCCACCCCGGCCTGAAGGGAGAGGTAATCGAGATCGAACGAGTAGCGCAGCCCCGTACGCAGGGTGTAATCTCCGCTGACGTCCCTCCCCCAGGTGGCGAGCCCGGCCTGAATGTCGGACTGCCCTGCATAGAAGTCCGGTGCGATGAAATTCGGAACCACGCTCGGCCAGGGGGAATAGGGCACGGCGGAGAGATCTGGGGGGATCTCCTGCGGAAGGTGAGCCGGCGGATCGGCCGGAGAAAACTCGGCACCCTCTATCGGCCCGCGCTCGACGAGCCAGCCCGAACCGCTCAGGCTCAAATACGAACCGCCTCTGGGGAGCACGGCGGCATGTTCGGCGCGCGTCACCGCCTGCATGTCGGCCCGGACGATCTGGAACGACCCGCTTGCATTGGAGGAAAACACGAGCCCCCCTTCCGCCCACCAGGGGTCCATCTCGACGCTGTCCGAATCGCTCACCCGCTTCCATTCCGTGTCGTACACCCAGATGTCCCAGTTCCCGCGGATGTTCGCCGAGACCGCGACATGGCCGGCCGAGTTCACTGCCGGCCCCGAGAGCTGGATAGCGCCGTGCGGAGCCGGGATTTCACGATGGACGGTTATGCGGGGGCGGACCCGGCCCTCTTCGACGGTAAAAAAGACAATCACGGGCCGGGAGCCTCTCCGGGAGACGGCAACGCCCCCGGGACCCGGGTCCCATATATGTTCCACCTGCGGATCGAGGGTCGCACCTCCCCGGTATCCCTTGACGCGGGCCGTGCCGCTCTCCTCATACACGGATATCCACAGCGTCTCCCGTGCATCCAGATATCCGTATCTTCCCCGGATCTGAAACGTTCTCCTTCCGGGATAGACGCCGGATGCGTTCCAGTAGACGAACGGATCGGGCCAGTAGCCTTCCATGGCCGTACCCCGGATTGCCTCTCCCCGGCGTGGCGCGTCATCGAGGAAATCTCTCCAGAGCGCGGGGAAGGTCTTCCCGAAGACCTTCTTGGCCTTCAGATCGATCTCCACCGGAATGACGCCGCCGCCGTGGACGCTCAGGAACTCTCTTATCTTCTCCCATCCGTAGCACCTGTGAAGCCAGATCACAAACGGAATGCCGTAGATCCGGTAGGCGTAGTATCCGGGCCACCTGCCCGGGTGATTGCTGACCTGCGAGATGTCATCGGGGATGGAGGCGCCGAACAGCGCATCGCTGTACGGATCCTGGTGGGCGGTACCCGTGAACGACGAGTACAGCAGGGCGCACACCCCCTCGAAGAGCCAGGGCGGCAGGATGATGTTGGGCGACGAGACCTCGCCGAATACGGTATGCGCAGCCGCAGGCAGGCCGGAGCGCAGGGAGCTGACTCCCAGAACGCACAGGCCCTTGAAGTAGAAATATGTCCAGGGATCGGCCTGGAGGTATCCGTCTTCCAGGACGCCGGGCGCCCGGAGCGGTATCCTGATTTCCCGGTGGGGTATCATGTGAACGGCCGGCTCCGGGATATCGCGCGCATCGTCCAGGATCACCTGAACAGGCTCGGTAACCTGGAGCCCCTGCCGGTCGAGAAAGTCGAGCATTGCGGGGGTCTGCTGTGCAAGGCGTGAAACGATAGCCTCTTCACCTTCGGGAAAGGAGAAGACGACCCCGCGGGACTGGATCTGCATGAGTGCAAATGCATCCGCTTGCATCAGAAAGAGCAGCTGCACTACAGCCATGCAGATCTTCAGCCGCATGCAGTGACTGATCGCCTTTTTACCGATGTTGTGGAATGCCGCGCTTCTCACTCACCCAGGTCCGGCAGGGGATCGTTCTTCACATAGGCGAGACCCTGGAACGCCGCAATGACCTCCCCGGTCTCGTCGACGAGATCCACTGCATAGGTGGCGAGCCTTCTGTTCCGGGCGATTTCGCGGGCCTTTGCCAGCAGCGTCTTTCCCCGACCGGCCTTGATATAGGAGATGGTGCTGCTGACAGAGACCGATACGTGCCCCCGGGTATGCGCCGCCGCGGCAAAGGCCATGTCGGCAAGGGTAAAGAGGAGGCCTCCGTGAACGATCCCGATGCCGTTCAAATGCCTTTCTTCGATTCTGACGACCGCGGTCGCCGTGCCGTTCGAGGCTTCCACGAGCTCGATGCCGCAGGACTCGGCAAAGACATCGCGGGCGAAGTAGCGCTTCAGAAATTCGAGATTTGCGCGTGAGGAAGCCATCATCTGCCCGGGAGTCCCGCTATGCGCTCGGGGTGAGAGTAGATGCAGAAGCTGTCCTGCTTTACGCGCCCCACGAGAGTGACCCCCGCCTTCACGGCCGCTTCCACTCCCTGCCGGGTCGTCGCGGCCTTGCTGATCACGATTGGTATGCCCGCGTTCGCAGCCTTGATCACCATGCCGGACGGCTGCCTGCCCGTGCATCCGAGCACGCACTGCGAGAGATCGATCCCGCTGAGCAGCGCGTGTCCGATCACCTTGTCCACCGTGTTGTGCCTGCCGATGTCGCTGCTCTTGGCAACGAGATTCCCGCCGGAGAAGAGGACCGAGCAGTGAGCACCTCCAGTCCTTTCCCACAACTCCGAGACAATGTGGGAAATCACGGTGAAGACAAGATCGCGGCTGATGACGAGAGAGCTTTTCACCTCGGAGGCCAGCGTCCCGGACGTGGGGCCGCCGCAGGACTCGATGATGCTGCGAAGCGATCCCGACCGTTCAGAGGCCCGGACCAGGATATTGAGCCCCTCGAGGCTGACTTCCTCGATCTTGCCTGCAAGGCCTTCGCTGACCACGTACCCCGCCCCCAGCTCCCGGAGCTCGACAGGCGTCGCGACCAGGGTGCTGACGGGCCTGCCGTTGAGGCTGATGACAACGATCTCCTCTCTGCAGGTTTCCTGCTCCACTTCCTCGAACGAGCCCCGGTGGTACACCCCGCAGCGTACTGTTGCGATGGCGTGCGTGAGATCTTCATTGCTCATCATGCGATGGACGTATACCATGAAAAACCCGGGCGCTCAATCTGATAAGCCCTCATTTACCCGCCTTCCTGACCACGAGTTCGTAAATGGCTATGGCTGCGCTCTGCGATACGTTGAGCGAGTTGAAAGAGCTCCTCATGGGGATATGGGCCATGAGGTCGGCCTCCTTCTCCATGCCCGAGCGTATCCCCGTGTCCTCTCCTCCCACGAGAACGGCGAGCCGGTCATAGGACGGGACCTCCGAGAGCGGGACGGCCCCGCGGGCATCGAGGCCGACGACCCAGAACCCCTCCTTCTTGAGCTCCTTGGCCGCGGTTCTCAAGTTCTTCACCCGGGCGACCGCAGCATGCTCGGCCGCACCGGCCGACGCCTTGACCACTGACGGCGTGACATGCGCGGCCCGATCTTCCGGAATGACGATCCCTGCGTCGGCAAGCGCATATGCGGTGCGGATGATGGAGCCTGTGTTCTGGGGGTCCTCCACGGAATCCAGGAGAACCACGACCTTCTTTTCCATCACCTCCTTCAGCGGTGTGTAGCGAAAGGGCGACACTCTTGCAGCCACGCCCTGGTGGAAGGCGGACTTGGTGATATGGTCGAGTTCTTTGCGGGAGAGGATGATGACGCGGACCTTTCCGGCCGCCGCGACTATTTCGTCATAATGCTGCCGTGCGACCAGGATTTCGTAGAAGGTTCGCCTGCCTGAGGCAAGGGCCTCCAGAACCGGGTTTTTCCCATAAATGACTTCCACGCGCTCGCTCCTTTTTGAAGAACCATTGTTCTCTCGTAGAGACCGGTTCATTGTATCCCATTTCCCTTTCGATGGCATGTATGAAATTCCGGTATGCGTGGGATCGTTCCGCAAGTTCCCGAAAGGGTATGAAAAGGGGAAAGCGGCATCTCTCAACAGAGATTTTCGCTCAAGGGAGGCCGATTCCGGATGCGGATCGTCGGCGCGAGGCCGCGATCGGCTTTTCGATCCAGCCTTACAACTGGGGAATCCAGCTCGCCCGGTACTCGAGGGATTTGGGTGCGCTGATCCCGTGTGAACTCTCCATCCTCTTCCAGCTCCCGGCAAGCCCGAGGGAAGCGGCGGTCGAGGAAAAGTGGAACATGGCGATACCTATGTCGATGCGCTGAAGATCGACCTCGGGGAAGAGGCTCCGGTATCCGGTCGAGCGGGAGAGGAAGAAATGGAACCCGCCGTTTTTTGCCGCGACGCGCCAGGGCTGCTTGTTCTTGGCCGAAGGTGCGAGCCTCACCATCTCCAGAGCCTCTGCGTGCTCTCCGGCCTCCTGCTTGTCCAGAGGGGTCGAGAAGTCGCTTTTGAAGAAGAGATCGGAGAAGGGCCTGCGGTTTTTCGATCCGGCGCTCAGCGCGAAAACGGAATCCAGGATAGAGCGTTTCTCGGTGACATATCCCACCGGGCTCACCACCGGGATCATCTCTCCGGAGGTAATCCCCGCCGCTCGGCCGTAATAATCCCGGCTGAAGGTCCCGCCGATCCAGCAGGTGCCCAGGTTCAGAGCGGTGCAGTAGAGGATTGCGGATTCGAAACAGTAGCCGAAATCCTCAAAAGCCATGTCCGACGGTTTCAGGATCCCGACAAGCATGTGGCTGGCGCCTCTGACCACACCGTAGGTGCCGGGCGTCCAGCTCCTGTCGTGCAGAGGCGCGTCCACGAGCTCCAAGCGGACGGAAGAGCCGAACGGCGGCGGGTCGAGCGATGCGATGAATCCTCGGATGCTCGACTTCAGCTCTTCGCTGAGAGGCTCCCGCCGGTAGCTCCTCCACGATTTTCTCCGCCGGATAAGATCCGTGACCGGCTCCGGGTAGTCGACCATGGCAGCATCCCTCCTGTATACATGAGTATACTACTCGCCGTGCATATCCACCCAATCGCGGATCTCCGCGAGAGCCTGTTCATAGGAAACCCGGGTGCTCCATCCAAGCTCGGTCTTCGCCTTTGTGGTGTCCACATCGTTGTCCCTTCCCATGACGCCGGCGGCGAGCCGGGTGATGGGCGGACGGATGCCGAGGGGCGTCAGCGCCGCTTCAAATGCTTCTCCGAGCTTCCATGCCACGGAGAAGGGGATGTTGAACCGGGGCCTTCTTCCCACCATGGCGCCCAGGTCGGTCAGATAGCGATTCCAGGTCACGTCCCAGTCGTCTCTCACGTGATAGGTGTTGCCTGCCGCATCCGCCGTGGTGCCGGCCAGGATGAGGCCGTCCACGAGATTGTCCACGTAGACGAGGCTGGCACTGTATTTCCCCTGGTCTATGAAGGGCACGAACAGGCCCCGGAACCTCTCCACTATGTCCCGCACCCAGACGCTGCCCGGACCGGTGACGTTCGCGGGTCTCACGATGACGGCATTGATCAGCCCCTGCTCGTGGAATGACCGGACAAGGCGTTCGGCCTCGAGCTTGGCGTCATTGTAGGGCACACCGGAGAATCGCGCCTCGTCGCCTTCCTTCATGCCCTTGAGGTGCCTGCCGAGCCCGCATGCGGCGATCGAGCTGACGTGTACGAAACGCGCGCCGACGCCCGCGCACTCCTTCAGGAGATTCCTCGTGCCCTCGAGGATGGGGCGGTAAAAGGCCTCTTTGGACCCCCAGTCCGTCACACGGGCGGCGAGATGGAAGACGAGATCGACCCCCCGGCAGATCCCTTGGAGGCTCCAGGGGTCGTTCAAATCGCCGGTGAGGATTTCAGATGCATACTCTGTGATATGTGATACCGGCTCTCCCGGCATCGCCAGGGCCCGGACCTCGATTCCCCGGCCTGCGAGCCCGCCTGCCAGCCGCGACCCGATGAATCCTGCGGCGCCGGTCACCAGAGCCTTCATTGATTCACCTCCTGGTTTCCTGTGAATTTCACCATGGTCTTGACCGCCCCGTTCCGGGATTTCGCGAGATTGGTTTCGATCATCCGGGGGAATTGCTCCAGGGTGAACGTATGGGTGATCATTTCTTTCAGATCCACCCTCTTTTTCCGGACAAGATCTATGGCGAGATCGAAGACATGGGTCAGCTTTCCGTCCATCGGCACGTATGCGGTTGCAAACACGCCCTTGATGGTCTGCAGCTTGAGCCACAGCGGGGTGAGGTCGAGCTTCACCTCGTGGCCGATACCCACGACCGACAGCACGCCGCCTGTGGCCATTGCCCGCAGGCTCAGGTTTATTGTCTCCTTGCTGCCCACGGTGTCGAATACCCTGGCAAAGCCTCCCATGAGGATGTCCTGCCCGAGCATGGGGCGGTATCTCGTGGCGCCCGCGATCTCCACGGTACGGCCGAGGATGTCACCGTCGGTGAATACGTGGTCGGCGCCGAACTTCCTGCCGAGCTCGGCATGGAAAGGCGAAGGCTCCGAGAGGGTGATGACGCAGCCGGTGTCCAGGGCCCTGAGCGCCTGGATAATGAGGCTCCCGATCACCCCGCCGCCGATCACCAGCACATGCTCTCCTTTTTGCGGTCTGTTGTCCAGCACCGCCTGGATACACACCCCCAGGGGTTCCATCATGGCCCCCTCTTCGTCCGACACCTCTTCCGGGAGCTTGAACACCTGGCTGCGGTGCGCCACCAGGTACTCGGCGAAACCGGCGCTCGTGTCTCTGCAGATGCCGGTAAACATGCCGGGCGCGAGCAAACCCCTGGCAAAGTTCTCGCAGCTTCCCCATCTGCCCGCGCTGCACGCGGGGCAGATGGCATCGATTCCACGCGCCTGGCAGCTGAGGTGAGGTGAGATGGTCACCCGGTCCCCGACTTCGAGCCCGCCGGCATCGCTTCCCGCTTCCACGATCTCGCCGGAGAGCTCGTGGCCCAGGATGCAGGGAAAGGAGGTGAAGGGCGATGCAGAGGGAGAGTCCCTGAGGAAGATGAGATTGATGTCAGAGCCGCACATGCCGCAGGCATGCGTCCTGATCTTCACCCACTGGGGTGTCGGCAGCGCCGGCTCGGTAATATCCACGAGCCGCACCGTGGCCAATGGCCCTTCGTAATAGAGCTTCCGGTTCGCGAGGCCGAGGGCCTTTAAGGCGAGGTACTGGGGAACGGCCACATTGAACTGGACGGCTTTCATGACCGTCACTCCATCTTGAGCCCGTCGACGAACTGCAGCGTCATGGGGCTGATGGCGCAGGTGTCTGTCATGACGTTGATGCACGAGGGCTTGCCGGACTCAACGGCCCGCTGTATGGCCGGAACCAGGTCGGCGTCCTTCTCCACGAACTCTCCATGCCCGCCGAGGGCCTCCACGATCTTGTCGTAGCGGACGACCCCCAAACGTGACCCGAACACCCGTTCGCCCCCGTAGCACAACTCCTGTCCGTGCTTGATCATGCCCCATGCCTGGTCGTTGTTGACAATGCAGACAATAGGGACATTGTGGCGCACCGCGGTGTCGAACTCCATGGCGTTGAGCCCGAAGGAGCCGTCGCCGTTGATGATGACCACCGTCTTCTCCGGCCTTGCCAGCTTAGCGGCGATGGCAAAGGGAATGCCCGTGCCCAGGCACCCGAACTGGCCTCCGGCGGAAGCATACACCGCGGCGCGCTCCTTTGCCTGGAGGCCTACCGCCCCGTAGTATGAGGTGTCGCCTCCGTCGATGATGTAGATTGCGCTGTCCCCAAGGGCCTGCCTGGTCAGGGCTACGAGCCGCTGCGGGTGTATGGGGTCCGAGGGGGTGTTGCGGGCCGCGGTTTCCTCCGCGGTCATGAGCATGTACGTGTCTCGCAAGCCCTTGAGCCACGCATCGTGCCGTCTTTTCTCCACGTACCTGTTCAGCTCCCGCAGGCTCAGTTTGACCTCTCCGATGAGGCCAACGTCGGAGGCCCTGTTGCGGTCGATCTCCGCGGGGTTGATGTCAACCCGCACGAGCTTTGCCTGGGGGAATACCTGCCCGTACATGAGCAGCCAGTTGAACCTCACCCCCAGCGCGATGACGAGGTCTGTCTGCGACGCGGCCGTCAGCATGGCCATCATGCCGCCGTCCCACAGAGACAGAGGATGATCGTCCGGCAGAATCCCCCTGGCGGTGTTGATGAGGAAGAATGGTATGCCCGTCTTGTCCACGAACTCCATGAACTCCTCTTCACAGGGAGAAGCGCCCATGCCGCCGCCGCCCAGGATAATGGGTTTTTCAGCCTTGTTGATCAGCTCGGCGGCCTCTTTGACGGCCTCTGTATCGGGCTGGCAGAAATAGGTGGTGTTGCCTCTCTTGGGCCAGACTACCCTGTCTTCGCTCACCTTGATGTTGAGGACGTCGGGAGGAAGCTCCAGAAACACCGGCCCTTTCTTCCCGGATGCAGCCTGTCTGAAGGCGATGGCGAGGAATTCGGGTATGCGCCTGATGTCGTGGCATATGCCGTGCCACTTCACCGTGGACTTGATCATATCGGCCTGCTTCATCTCCTGCAGCGCCCCTTTCTCGCAGTCCCGTACGGGAGAGGTGCCGGAAATGACGACCATGGGCGCATTTTCGAGAT
>DCDF01000154.1 GCA_002316295.1 Syntrophaceae bacterium UBA1062
GCCGTCACCCAGGCTTTGAGAATGGGTGCGCAGGGCATCAAAGTGGCGTGCGCGGGCCGGCTCGCAGGGGCTGAAATCGCCCGGCAGGAATGGTACCGCGAGGGCAGGGTCCCGCTCCATACCTTGAGGAGCGACGTGGACTACGGCTTCTCACAGGCATATACCATCTACGGCGTCATCGGCGTGAAGGTCTGGGTGTTCCACGGCGAGATCGTGGCCAAGAGACAGGAAGAGGCAAGTGCATAAGGGAGACACGTCATGTTGATGCCAAACAAGGTAAAGCACAGGAAAGTACAGCGCGGGCGCATGAAGGGAAGCCCTGAGAAGGGATCCAAGGTGTCCTTCGGAAGCTACGGCCTCCAGTCGCTTGAGCCCCAGTGGGTGACTTCCCGGCAGATCGAAGCCGCCCGTATCGCCATCACCCGGTACATCAAGCGCGGCGGGAAGGTATGGATCCGGATATTCCCGGACAAGCCCATCACCAAGAAGCCGGCTGAAACGAGAATGGGCAAGGGCAAGGGAGCGCCGGAAGAATGGGTGGCTGTAATCAAACCGGGAAGGATTCTCTTCGAGATAGACGGCGTGAGCCAGGAGCTTGCCCAGGAGGCGTTCCGGCTCGCTGCGCACAAGCTGCCGCTGAAGACAGCGTTCGTTGTTCGGGAGGGACTCCATGAAGGCCAGTGAACTTCGTGAAAAGAGCGTTCATGATCTTGATGAGCTGAAGGTGAAGCTTTCCCGCGATCTCATGAATCACCGCTTCAGGAACATGACCGGGCAGCTCGAGAACAAGAGCATGATCATGAAGCTGCGCCGGGACATTGCAAGAGTGAATACGATCATCCGGGAGAAGGCAAAATGACGGACAAGTCCATAAAACATGAGTTAGTGGGCACGATCACCAGCGACAAGATGGACAAGACAGTGGTGGTGACTGTGGAACGATTGGAGAAGCACCCTGTTTTCCAGAAATATGTCCGGAGAAGGACCAAGTTCAAGGCCCATGACGAGAAGAACGCGTGCAGAGAGGGTGACAAGGTATTGATCCGCGAGTGCAGGCCCCTGAGCAAGGATAAATGCTGGAGGGTGGTAAGCATTCTGGAGCGGCAGGAGTAGGTTCATAAGGCTGGAGGCGAGCAATGATTCAGCAGCAGACAAGGCTCAAAATTGCAGATAACTCTGGGGCGAAAGAGGTAATGTGCATCAAGGTTCTGGGAGGCTCCAGACGGAGGTATGCCTCGCTGGGAGACATCATCGTGGCGAGCGTGAAGGAGGCCATTCCCAATTCCAAGGTGAAGAAGGGCGATGTGGTGAAGGCCGTCGTGGTCAGGACGAAGAGGACCCACAAGCGGGGCGATGGTTCGTCCATCCGGTTCGACGAGAATTCGGCCGTTATTCTGAACAACCAGAATGAGCCTGTCGGAACACGCATATTCGGTCCGGTTGCACGGGAGCTGCGGGCAAAGAACTTCATGAAGATCGTGTCCCTTGCCCCTGAGTTACTCTAAAAGAGGTGAAGAAATGGCAAAGCGTGCATTGGAAAGAATAAAGAAAGGCGACACCGTGGTCGTACTGGCGGGCAAGAACCGCGGAAAGCAGGGCCAGGTGCTCAGAGTCGTGAGCAAGAAAGACCGGGTGTTCGTCGAGCGGGTGAACATGATCAAGCGCCACCAGAAGCCGACTCAGACCTCCCAGGGCGGTATCATCGAAAAGGAAGCGGGCATTCACGCCTCCAACGTCGCTCCGGTGTGCCCCAAGTGCAATAAAGGGGTGAGGATCGGTTTCAAGATCCACGAAGACGGGAGAAAGGTGAGAGTCTGCAGGAAGTGCGGAGAAGAGCTCGACAGGTGAGGGAGAGTCAATGGCAAGGCTGAAGGAATATTACGAGAAGGAAATCGTCCCCGGGCTCGTCAAGGAGTTCGGGTATACCAATATCAACCAGGTTCCCAGGATCACGAAGATCGTCGTCAACATGGGGCTCGGAGAGGCGGTACAGGACGTCAAGATGATCGACAAGGCGGTGGAAGAGCTGATGCTCATATCCGGTCAGAGACCTGTCGTCACAAAGGCCAGGAAGTCCATCGCATCCTTCAAGCTCAGGGAGGGAATGCCCATCGGATGCATGGTGACCTTGAGGGGCCCGCGCATGTACGAGTTCCTGGACAAGCTCATCAACGCAGTGCTGCCCCGTGTGAGAGACTTCCGGGGGGTGTCCCCGAAGGGGTTCGACGGACGCGGAAACTATACCCTCGGCATGAACGACCAGTCCGTGTTCCCGGAGCTGGAGTACGATACCATTGACAAGGCAAGGGGAATGAATATAACGGTGGTCACCACCGCCGGCACCGACGACGAGGGCAGGAGCCTGCTGGCCGCCTTCGGCATGCCGTTTCGGAGGTAAGTGGGAGAGGTTATGGCGAAGAAATCACTGATAGCAAAACAGAAGAGGCCCAAGAAGTTCCAGGTGAGAGAGTACAACCGCTGCATGCTGTGCGGGCGGCCGCACGCATATTACCGGAAGTTCGGAATCTGCAGGATTTGCCTGAGAAACTTCGCGATGAGAGGCGAGATTCCCGGCCTCAAAAAATCAAGCTGGTAGAGGTGGAAGAAGGATGCATACCGATCCCATTGCCGATATGATCACCAGGATCAAGAATGCCGCCCAGGCATCGAAGGAAAGTGTCGATATTCCCGCTTCCCGTATGAAGATCGATATCCTCGATATTCTCATGAAAGAAGGATACATCAAGGGATTCAAGGTCATCGACGACGGAAAACAGGGGCTGATCAGGGTCAACCTGAAATACTACAATGCCAAGCATGTTATCACAGGCATGCGAAAGATCTCGAAGCCCGGCCGCAGGATCTACCGCAGGGTAAAGGATATCCAGCAAGTGAGGAGAGGCCTCGGGGTCTCCATTGTGAGCACTTCACAGGGTATTATGACCGACCACAAGGCGAAGGCCAACAACGTGGGCGGAGAGGAAATACTGAGAGTCTGGTGAGGAGTTGATCGATGTCAAGAATTGGAAAAATGCCCATTCCCATACCCAAGGGGGTGACGGTAACCATAACCGACGGAATCATCCGCGTGAAAGGCCCCAAGGGTGAGCTGAGCAGGAAACTCGTGGGCAATATCGATGTGAAGATAGAGGACAACACCCTGCACTTCACGCCCCGCGACGAGCAGACCCAGACGCAGGCGTACCATGGGCTCATGAGGACGCTCACGAACAACATGGTGGTTGGCGTCACAGAAGGTTTCACCAAGAAGCTCAAGATCGTCGGCGTCGGATACCGCGGCGAGATGAAGGGGAGCACCCTGGTGCTCAACGTGGGATATTCGAAGCCGGTGGAGTACCCGCTGCCCAAGAGCGTGAGCGGAACCGTGAGCAAGGACGGCGTCATCGAGCTCTCCAGCATCGACAAGGAGCTCGTGGGCGATGTGGCGGCCCGCATCCGGAAGATCCGGAAGCCCGATTCCTACCAGGGCAAGGGCATCCGGTACATTGATGAAGTGGTGCGGCTCAAGCCCGGCAAGAGCGCGGCAAAGGCCTAATGCCTGAAGTGAGAATAAGGAGAAGGTCCAGTGGGTAGGAAGAACGCCAAGGAAGCTCGTGAATATCGGAAAAGTCGGATCCGCCGGAAGGTGCACGGCACGCCGGAGAGGCTGAGGCTGAGCGTGTATCGGGGCAACTGCCACATCTACAGCCAGATCATCGACGATGTCAGGGGGGTTACTCTGGTGGCCGCTTCGTCGTTGAGCCCCGAACTCAAAGGCAAGGTCAAGGGGTTCACGGTCGAAACCGCCAAGCAGGTGGGCGAGCTGCTGGCGCAGAAGGCGAAAGCGGCGGGTATCGAGAACGTGGTGTTCGACCGCGGCGGATACAGATACCATGGGAAGGTCAAGGCCCTCTCGGAGGGTGCACGGTCCGGAGGACTGAAGTTTTAAGGTAAGGAGATGAGCGTTGGCTAGGATAGACAGAGAAAGCTTTGCTGAAGAGTCCGAACAGTTAATAGACAAGGTGGTGTACATCAACCGGGTCGCCAAGGTCGTGAAAGGCGGCAAGCGGTTCCGTTTCAGCGCGCTGGTGGTCGTGGGCGACGGAAACGGCCAGGTGGGCCACGGCATCGGAAAGGCGAAGGAAGTTGCCGCGAGCATCCGCAAGGGGTTCGAGGTGGCGAAGAAGACCATGGTGCCGGTTTCCATCGTGGACGGTACAGTGCCCCACCCGATTATCGGCGAATTCGGCTCTTCCAAGGTAGTTCTCAAACCCGCTCCTCCCGGCACCGGCGTCATCGCCGGCAACGCGGTCCGGGCGGTCCTGGAGGCCGCGGGCATCAAAAACGTGGTCGCCAAGACCCTGGGCTCCCGGAACCACAACAACGTGATCCGGGCCACCTTCGATGCCCTGCTCAACATGGAAACGAGAGAGTCTGTCGAGGCGAAGCGGGGAATCTCGCTCAGGCCCGGCAAGTGAGATGAATGAAAGAAGTGAGGATGCTACGGTGGCTGACAAGATAAAAGTGACACTGAGCCGGTCGGTGATCGGCAGCACAAAGGATCAGAGAGAGACGGTCAAGGCCCTCGGGCTGAAGAAGCGCGGGCGTTCGAAGATACTGCCCGACAATGCGGCGACACGCGGCGCAATCAGAAAGGTCTCGCACCTGCTTTCCTGGGAGGAGCAATAACCATGTTTGATCTGTCGAACTTGAAACCGGCTGCCGGCTCGAAGAAGAAGGTCAAGCGCCTCGGCAGGGGAAGCTCATCCGGCCAGGGCGGAACGAGCGGCCGCGGCCACAAGGGCCAGAAGGCGAGGTCGGGCGGCAAGGTACCCCCATACTTCGAAGGCGGGCAGATGCCCATCTACCGCAGGCTCCCCAAGAGAGGGTTCAAGAGTCCCTTCCGGAAGGAGTATGCAATCATCAATATCCGCGATCTCGCCGATTTCGCGCAGGGAAGCGTGGTCGACATCCATGTGCTCAAGGAAAAGGGGATCATCCGGTCTTCGGATACGGCCGTGAAGCTTCTGGCCGAAGGTGAAGTCGGCGTCGCACTGAGTGTGAAACTGGACAAGGCCTCCCAGGCCGCTCTCGAAAAGATCCGGAAAGCCGGCGGATCGTTCGAGACTCTCTAAGGAGTGATACGTGGCATACGGCTTCGATAACATCGGCAAGGTTCCCGAGCTGCAGAAACGCCTTCTGTTCACCCTGTTCATGCTGTTCGTCTACCGGATCGGCATCCACATTCCGACCCCCGGGATCGACTCCGCCATCATGGCCGAGTGGTTCGAGCAGCAGAGGGGAACGCTGCTGGGCATGTTCGACATGTTCGCGGGAGGAGGCTTAAGGAGCCTGTCGATCTTCGCTCTGGGCATCATGCCCTACATCAGCGCCTCCATTATCGTCCAGCTGCTTGGCATGGTGCATCCTACCTTCGAGCAGCTGCAGAAGGAGGGCGCCGCCGGAAGGCACAAGCTGACCCAGTACACGCGGTATCTCACCGTGGTGCTGTGTCTGATCCAGAGCTACTTCATGGCCTTTGGTGTAGAGCAGATGAGCGGCCCCGCGGGAGAGCCCGTGGTGCTGTTTCCGGGCTGGGGGTTCAGGCTGACCGCCATGATCACCATGACCACCGGCACCTGCTTCCTCATGTGGCTGGGCGAACAGATCACGGAGCGCGGCATCGGCAACGGCATATCGCTCATCATCTTCGCCGGAATCGTCGCCGAGCTGCCCGTGGCGATCTACAACAGCGTGCGGCTCACCCGGACCGGCGAGCTGCCGCTCTTCCTGCTGCTGTTCTTGGTGGTATTCATGCTCGCGGTGGTGGCCGGGATCGTCTTCATGGAGACCGCGCAGCGGAGGATTCCCATCCAGTATCCCAAGCAGATTCGGGGCAGGCGCGTCTACGGCGGGCAGAGCACTCATCTGCCTCTGAAGATCAACGTCTCCGGCGTGATCCCGCCCATTTTCGCTTCGTCCATCATCGTCTTCCCTGCGACCATCGCACAGTTCTTCCCGAACATCGCATTCATGAGAACACTGGCGGAAACGATGAACCCGGGCGGGCTGCTGTATAACGTCATCTTCATCATCGCCATCGTGTTCTTCACCTATTTCTACACCGCAGTCGTGTTCAACCCGGTGGATGTGTCGGAGAACCTCAAGAAGCATGGCGGGTACGTGCCCGGGATCCGGCCGGGGAAGGCGACCGCCGACTATCTCGACAAGGTGCTTTCCCGGCTCACCCTGGTGGGTGCGGTGTATCTGTCCGTAGTCTGCGTCCTGCCGATGCTGCTGATCGCGAGGGCGAACGTTCCCTTCTATTTCGGCGGCACCTCGCTCCTGATCGTGATCGGCGTGTCGCTGGATACGATGTCCCAGATAGAGTCTCATCTGATCTCCCGGCAGTACGACGGTCTGTTGAAGACTGGGCGGATCAAATCCAGGAGATAGCTGATAAAATTCAATCGAGGGAGAACATTATGAATATTATCTTGATCGGACCACCGGGTGCAGGCAAAGGGACTCAGGCAAAGAGAATGATAGACAGGCTGGGAGTTCCCCAGATTTCCACGGGCGACATGTTCAGGGCCGCCGTGAAGGAAGGGTCTCCCATGGGGAAGAAGGCCAAGGAATATATGGACAAGGGTGCGCTGGTGCCCGACGATGTCGTGATCGGCGTCGTGAAGGAACGTTTCCAGAAGCCGGATACGAAAAAGGGATTCGTTCTGGACGGCTTCCCGAGGACATTGGAGCAGGCAAAGGCGCTCGACAAACTGCTGAGCGAGCTGGGAAGCAATCTCGACCACGTGGTGGTCATCGAGGTGCCGGACGACCATCTGGTGGAGAGGCTCACCGGGAGGCGGACCTGCAGAGGCTGCGGGTACATGCACCACATCGAGTTCGACCCCCCGAAGCAGAAAGACGTGTGCGACAAGTGCAGCGGCGAGCTCTACTTGAGGGATGACGACAAGGAAGCGACCATCAGGGATCGTCTCTCCACCTATCATGCCCAGACCTCCCCGCTCATCGATTACTACAGCAAGAAAGGCATCGTCAGGAAGATCGACGGAACAAGGAGTATGGAAGACGTGCAGAAATCGATAACGAAGTCGATAGGGGCTTAAGTCAGGTATGGCGAAAGACGTAATCGAGACCGAAGGGGTGGTAGTCGAGCCCCTTCCCAATGCCATGTTCAAGGTTCAGCTCGAGAACGGCCACCAGATTCTTGCTCATATATCCGGAAAGATGCGCATGCATTACATACGGATTCTGCCGGGCGACAAGGTTCAGGTCGAGATATCGCCCTATGACCTGACAAAGGGCAGGATAGTATACAGATCGAAATAAAGATGGGGACATGAGATGAAAGTAAATGCATCGGTTAAAAAACGCTGCCGCGACTGCAAGATCATCAAGAGGCACGGGGTGATCCGTGTCATCTGCAAGAATCCGCGACACAATCAGAGACAAGGATAAGGAGGCGAGAAGTGGCCAGGATTGCAGGGGTTGACTTACCTCGAAACAAGCGCATCGATGTTGCTTTGACCTATATCTACGGCATTGGAAACTCTCGATCGGCAGAGATGTTGGCAAGTCTGGATATCGATCCTTCCAAGAAGAGCGATGATCTGACCGAGCAGGAAATCGCCGCGATCAGGGATTATATCGACAAGCATCTCACTGTGGAAGGAGACCTGAGGCGCGAAGTGACCATGAACATCAGACGTCTCATGGACATCGCGAGCTATCGGGGACTGAGGCACCGCAAAGGTCTGCCGGTGCGCGGCCAGCACACGCACAACAACGCCCGGACGAGAAAAGGTCCGAGGCGGCTGGTCGTAGGCAAGAAGAAATAAGCTGTTCAAGGAGAACATTCAATGGCCAGGCAGAGAACAGGCAAGAAAAAGGTCAAGAAGGACATCCCCGAAGGGGTCGTCCATATCCAGGCTACCTTTAACAACACCATCGTGACCATAACGGACCCGCAGGGCAACACCCTTGCATGGTCCACGGCAGGCGCACAGGGGTTCAAAGGCTCCCGGAAGTCGACGCCGTTTGCCGCGCAGATGGCGGCACAGGAGGCGTGCAAGAAGGCCCAGGAGTACGGCGTGAGAAGCGCATTTGCTTATATCAAGGGTCCGGGCAGCGGGCGCGAGTCCGCGCTGAGGGCCATCAATGCGAGCGGCATTCGTATCACTGGAATCAAGGACGTTACCCCGGTTCCACACAACGGATGCAGACCACCGAAGAAGAGAAGGGTATAACCCCGAAGGAGGATGAATCTTGTCGAGATATACAGGCCCTGTTTGTAAGGTTTGTCGGAGAGAGGGAGTGAAGCTCTTTCTCAAAGGACAGCGATGCTATACCGATAAGTGCGCGGTCGTGACACGGGAATATCCTCCGGGGCAGCATGGTCAGGGAAGAATCCGCACCAGTGAATATCGTATCCATCTGCGCGAGAAGCAGAAAGTCCGCAATACCTACGGTATTCCGGAATCCCAGTTCAAGCGCTATTATGAAATGGCGAGAAGCCAGCGCGGCGCCACGGGCGAAAACCTGCTCGTCCTTCTGGAGAGGCGGCTCGACAACATCGTGTATCGCAGCGGATTCTCCACCTCCCGGGCGGAAGCGAGGCAGCTCATCGACCACGGTCATTTCCGGGTGAACGGCAGAAAGACGGATATACCCTCTTTTCTGGTGAAGGCGGGCGATGTCATCGAGGTCAAAGACAAGAGCAAGACCCTGGACGTCATCGTCCATGCCCTGGAGATCAGGGAGCAGCGCGGCTCGGCCGAGTGGCTCGACGTCGACGCGGATGGGCGGAAGGTGACCGTGAAGGCCCTGCCGGAACGGAAGGATCTGCCCATGGCCGTCGAGGAAAGGCTGATCGTTGAGTTCTATTCAAAATAACAAACTTCTAAAGGCAAGGAAACAGGATGATTGAGAAGAACTGGAAAGAAATCATAAAACCCGGCAAGTTGGAGATAGTGGAGGGTACGTTCACCAATACGTACGCACGTTTCAATGCGCAGCCTCTGGAGCGGGGTTTCGGTGTCACTATAGGCAACTCGCTGAGGAGAATTCTTTTATCATCCATCTATGGATCCGCCATTATCGGCGTGCGCTTCGACGAGTCGCTGGGGGTTCTCCACGAGTTCTCGAGCATTCCCGGCATCTATGAGGATGTGACCGACATCATTCTGAACCTCAAGAAGGTCATCCTCAAGATGCACACTGACAAGCCCCAGGTCGTGTCTCTGGAAAAGACGGGCCCCTGCGAGGTGACGGCCGGTGATATCGCCACGGGCGGGAATATCGACGTGATCAACCCTGACCAGCATATCGCCACCATCGAAAACGACATGACGCTCAAGATGGAGATGCGGGTGGACTGGGGCAGAGGATATGTGCCCGCGGAGATCAACAAAGAGAAGATCGACACCCACGGGTGGATCGCCATCGATGCGATCTTCTCTCCGGTGAGGAGAGTTTCGTTCAACGTGACCCCCACCATCGTGGGAAGAAGGACCGACTACGACAGGCTCTCGCTGGAGGTATGGACCAACGGCGTGGTGACTCCCGACGATGCCCTGGCCTATGCGGCCAAGATCAACAAGGAGTACATGGACTGCTTCATCAACTTCCAGGAGGAAGAGCTGGAGCGCCAGGCCAGTGTGGATGAAAAGGAAAAGGAGCTGAACAACAACCTGTTCAGAACCGTCGAAGAGCTCGAGCTCTCGGTCAGGTCGGCAAACTGTCTGAAGAACGCCAACATGACCTATATCTACGAACTCGTGCAGAAGAGCGAGGCAGAGCTGCTCAAGACCAAGAACTTCGGCAGGAAGTCGCTGGAGGAGATCAAGGAAAAGCTCGCCAAAATGGGCCTCCATATTGGAATGAAGATACCGAATCTGCCTTCTCCCGATGAGATCGAAGAGAGAAGAAAGAGGATGGAAGAAGAGGAAAGCAAGTAGGAGCGGGGTGAAGAAATGTATCATCAGATAGCGGGAAGAAAACTTGGACGGACAACGGATCACAAGGAGGCGATGCTCAAGAACCTGGTCACCTCGCTGATCATGCACGAGAGGCTCGAGACGACGGAGGCCAAGGCAAAAGAGCTGAGAAAGCTCGCCGACCGGATGATAACCCTCGGAAAGAAAGGGGACCTCGCTTCATTGAGACGGGCTCTGAAGAGCGTGCGCACGAAAGAGGCCGTGGGCAAGCTCTTCAAGGAGATCGCTCCCCGCTTCGCGGGTCGCAACGGCGGGTACACCAGGGTCATCAAATACCGCACCCGAAGAGGCGACGGCGCCACCACGGCCATCATCGAGTGGGTGGAGCCGGCGCCGGCAAAGGCTTCTCCGGCCAAGCCGGCTGAAGAGAAGAAGTCTTGACGGCAAAGGAGAGCGTGCATCCGGCGGTCATCTTACGGAACATCCGCTTCTCCTATGGAACGAAACCGGTACTGCGGGGCATCGACATGGAGGTGCCCCGCGGTTCTTATTTTGGAATCGTGGGCGCGAACGGCTCCGGGAAGACGACGCTCGCATATCTCATCACAGGCATACTCACCCCTTCTTCTGGGGAGGTGAACACCTTCGGCAACCGCGTTGGCCTCGTGCTGGCGAATCCGGCCAATCAGGTGGTGAGCCTGGTCGTGGAGGAGGACATCGCGTTCGGGCCCGAGAACCTGGGACTTCCCGCCTCTGAGATCGCCGCGCGCATCGATGCGGCGCTTCACACCGTCCGGGGTGAAAACCTGAGGCAGTCTCTCACCTCCGCCCTTTCGGGCGGGGAGCTTGCCAAGGTGGTGTTCGCCGGGCAGCTGGCCCTTGATACGGACGTGCTCGTCCTCGACGAGGGCACGATCATGCTGGACCCCCTGAGCAGGGACATTCTTCTCCAGACTGTTACTCGGTTGAACAGGGAGTTCGGCAAGACCATCATCCACATCTCCCATCGGCTGGACGATCTGGAGAACGCACGCTCCCTCGTGGTCCTGGACAAGGGTACGATCGGCATCAGGGCACAGGGCGTGCCGGATCTGGCCCGCCGGATCGCAGAGCACCCGGTCGCCGGCATCGAGCCCGGGGCGCATACCCTCTACCGGAGCTTCCTTCAGGAGCAGGGGATCGAGGAGCGGGACCTCGAGAAGGCCACGAGGCAGCTCGCAGCCGGAATCAGGCAGGGGAGGCTCCCGCAGTCATAGCGCCCATCAGGGGTGGTCGCCGTATGCTGCGTTCCATCGATCTGGTCTCACGAGCGCTGCCGGTGGAACCCTCATTCTCACGTCCCGCTTTTCAAAGACTCTTAGAGGTGGGGTCACATTCCCTGCCGCTTTGAGGCTTCAGCTGCATCCAGATCGTGCCCTTCAATAGCCCACACCATTGATGCAAGACCCGCCGATGTGCGTCACGGCATGGGTTTTCCGCACTCCCGCCTCAGAGATGCAGCCTCTGGAGGCTACTCTCCCGGGTCAGCAAGGGAACCCGGCCGTATCTCGATCAGCCCCTGCTCGCTCAGGTACGCGATGACCTCCCGGGGGACATACTCCATTCCGAGCACCTCTGCCACGCTCATCTCCCCCTCCTTCAACTGAGTGAGGATACGGTTTTCGAACCTGCTCTGGGTCTTTCGCTGGTAATAGTCGCGCCACACGAGAGCGGAACCGAGCACCACGATGATACCCATCATGAGCCAGAAGGTCTCGTGGGTGATCTCGATGTGGAAGCCTTCCAGGAGCAGCTTGGTGCCGATGAAAAAGATGAGCTGGTAGGCGAGGTCCTCAAGCCTCGGCAGCTTCTCCAGCAGCCGGATGAAGATCGATGCCGCAAACCGCAGAAAGATGATCCCCATGATCCCGCCCAGCCAGACCACCAAAAGCTTGTTGCTCATGGCCACCGCGGTGGTGATGCTGTCGATGGAAAAGGCGATGTCGGTGAGCTCCACCACGAGCACGGTTCCCCAGAAGCTCTTTGCCACTTTAGGCCTCGTCTGGTGGGCGTTCTCCTGGAAGAAGAAGAACATGTGCTTCATGGCAAGGTACACCAGATAGAGGCCGCCAATGATCTTGAAGATAAGGAATTTGATGAGGTAGGCGGCGAAGATCAGGGCGATGAGCCTGAACAGGAAGGCGCCCGCGATGCCGTAGGTCAGGGCCTTTCTCTGCTGCTCCTTGGGCAGCGTTCGGACCAGGATCGCCAGCACGAGCGAGTTGTCGACCGAAAGGATTCCCTCCAGGATCGCCAATGTTCCGATGGCGATCAGGTCCGTGCCGGCGAGGCTCTGGGCCTCGGCCACCATTGTCTGAACGATCTGCAGATCCATTATGCCCCCTCAATCGACCTTAGCGTATGTGAAAAGTCCCCGGAGATGATTCCCTGTGCTTGAGTGCCTGCATATCAAACCATATCACAGGCAGGTTACATGGTAAACCGCGGGCATACCAACTCGATTTAGGGGTCACATTTAGGGGTCAGGTCTTGACATGTGACATTTGGGATCAGGTAAACACATTTAGCACATCCAGGGATCAGGGAAATGTCACATGTCAAGACCTGACCCCTAGGTTGACCCCTTGGGAGAGATATCCAGAACGCAGTCGCCGCCCGGTTGCCGCGATATCTCCCAGCTGGTCTTTGTCAGGACTTGCAGGAACCTCCGGTCGTGGCTGATCAGCAGCAGGGCGGAACGGCAGTCGGCCAGGGCGCTCTCCAGGCACTCGATGGAGACCAAGTCGAGATGGTTGGTCGGCTCATCCATGATCACCAGCCAGGGCTCCTTGAGCAGGCCCAGTGCGAGCATGATTTTCCTCGTCTCTCCCGGGCTGGGAAGCCGGCTTTCCAGAAGCGGCTCCGGTCTGGAGCCCAGACGGCTCACGATATTCATCACCCATCCCAGCTTCTCGCCGGGCAGGCGGTGCAGTTCGTCCATCAGCCGCAGGGATTCGTCGATCCGCAGCTCCTGGGGCAGATAGGTCACGCGGTCGGTTGGCAGGGAAAGGGAAGGCAGAATCGAAGTGATCAGTGTAGTTTTTCCGCATCCGTTGGGGCCTGTCAGGGCGATCCGGTCCCGGGACGATATGTTCAGGCCCGGATAGATCAGCCGCCGGTGCTCGCCCAGCGGCAGCTCTCCTGCCGGGAGATTCAATACATGGGCCTTTGGACATACGCTGCCCGTGACCACGATTCCCGTGGGATACTCCTTTTTGACAGGGATGGCGCCGAGCTCCTTCCGGGCTTTGTCAAGACGGCCTTCAAGCTGTTTCTGCAATTTCCCCTGGACTGCATCCCTCCCGGACAACCTGGCGCCGTCAACCTTGGCACGGGCATCGTGATCTTTGGGCGAGAGACGGCGTTTGGGGTTCATCCCGGCGGATTTCGATGCATTGTGCTTGCGTCTGGCGTGTTCGCGCTCGAGCTTGTCCAGCCTGAAGCGGGCGGCGTCGAGCCGGCTCGCCGCTGATTCCTTTTCCAGCCGTGCCTGCTCCGCCCCGGCCGAATAATTGCCGGGCCGCAGGATCGCGGTGGGGGGCTCGATGAACACACACTCCCTGCAGAGATTGTCCAGAAGCTCGCGGTCGTGGCTCACGAGCAGCCCGATCCCCCTGTACCTCTTCAGGGCGCGGTACAGCAGGTTTTTCGTGGCTGCATCCAGGTGGTTGGTGGGCTCGTCCAGGGCAAGCAGATCGGGATTGTGAAACAGGGCGGAAGCGATCTGAAACCTTTTGCGCTCACCGAAGCTCAGGCTCTCCCAGCGGTGGAGATCGCCGTCTTTCAGATCGAGATCGGACTTCAAAATGAGCGAGTCACGGTCCTGGGCTGCCATGAGCTCTTCGACCCCTTCGGGCGGGTCGTCCGTGCGCTGCGGGCAGTAGCGGACCAGCTCCGGAATGCTGACGAAGCCGTGGTCGGGCTGAAGTTTTCCGCACGCAAGGAAGAGAAGGGTGGTCTTGCCGGCGCCGTTGGGACCGACAATTCCGGTCCAGCCACAGGAAAAATGGAGGGTCACGCCGCTCAGCAACTCGCCTGTCATGGAGTCGTAGGTAAAATCGACATTGTCGAAACGCAAGAAAGTCTGATGGGCCATTCGTAAGCACCTTTCATACATGCTCGGGCCGGTCCGGAAAAGAGATGAGAGTGCAGCGGCCCGTGAACAGGTGCGATGAATGCTCGAATGGTTCTCGACAGCCGCTGGGCTCGATCCCCCGGGCCGGAACGGACGGTTTCTTTTTTAAAAAAGCCTCGGCTTTTCCAAAAAAAGGATGTTCGTGGCTTGGGGACAGGTTCCGTTAGCGGCTGTTCTTCATTCCCGTGCTCTCCAGATATGAAGGATTCTAAACTGATTAATTCATACTTCATTCAGTCAGCGGCTGTCAACATCTGCTCCGTGATACCCAAGCCGCATCTCAAGAAAGCACAAGGCCATGGCTTGCATCAAACGCAGACCCGCCGCCTTCTTGAAGTGGTCGATCCTCTCTGACGATAAGGTTGACAATAAAAAGAATAATGAGTTGACAATAGGTTGACGATAGATACTATATGCATATGATATCAAGAGAAGAAGTGCTTGATTTTATCAAGATGAACAAGCCTGTAAACGGGCAGGATGTCGCCGGATATTTTGGAATCTCCCGGCAGGCGGCCAACAAACATATCAAGGCACTGCTGATCGAAGGAAAGATCACAAAGGAAGGCGTTACCAGGGGCGCACGGTACAGGCCGGCCGGTACAGCGGGCAGAGGGGCGCGATCACAGATCATCCAAAGAAAATATACATTGAGCGGCCTTGAGGAGCATGAGACTTTCAGCAGGATATCAACTCTGCTCAATCTCGGAAACAATGTAAGCAGCGCCGCTTATGCAATCATCAGGCACGCATTCACCGAGATGCTCAACAATGCAATTGACCATTCGATGTCAGAGTCCTGCATTGTCCGTTTTGAGCTCGATCAGTACGAATGCAGCTTCACTGTCCGGGACTTCGGCATCGGCATCTTTCATTCCATCTGCACGAAATTCGGCCTGAAGGATGAAAATGATGCGCTCGGACAACTCCTGAAAGGAAAAACCACGACCATGGAGGAGCGGCATTCCGGCGAGGGAATTTTTTTCACGTCCAAGGCCGGCGACCGGATGTCCATCAGGTCACACCGCATAAAGATCGAATTTGACAATGTCCAGGGAGACGTCGTTGTCGATGAAAAGCGTTTCATAAAAGGGACAGAGATATTCTTCTCCATTTCAAGGCGCTCAAGACGTGATCTTTCCTCTATTTTCAGGGAGTACTCACCGGAAATGTTCGATTTCCGGTTCGAGAAAACCAGGGTGCGCGTCAACCTGACGATAGACGAGCTCGTATCGCGGTCAGAGGCCAAGAGGCTCGTGTTCGGACTGAACAAATTTCGGGAAATCATTCTGGATTTCAGAAAGGTAAAGACCATAGGGCAGGGGTTCGCCGATGAGATATTCCGCGTCTTTCCCAGGGAAAATCCTGGGACAGTCATAAGACCCGTGAATGAGAACGAGGTCATAGCGCAGATGATCAGGCATGTGGTTGACAAATAATGTTTGATCAGGTTGACAACCGGTTGACAAGAAGGTCCGAGGGAAAGACGACGTCAGGAACGAGGAGGGGATATTTCCCCACACCCCCTTCAGCGGCACCGGAAACCGGCGACCGCTTCCCGGGTGATCGGATCTGATGGCCCGACCATGAGCATGAGCGGACAGTCAATGGTATGGATTTTCAACGGCAAACCTTGAACCTTTCCCGGCAAGCCCACGGCGAACCGGGCCAGCCTTTCCAGGCCTTGCGTAGAGAAGACGAAGAAGTATTGATGACATAAGGGCGCTTTGTTAAGAGCCGGGCTCGTGCGCCTTCCTGCCATAGACGCGCTCGTATGCCCTGCAGAACGGGCAGAGGCCGTCTTCAATGGACTTGACGAGCCAGAAGGCAAGGCCTTTCTGCTCGGCCCTTGCCCGGCGGCATACCGGACACTCGACGCACCGCTGTGCCATCTTCCTGTCTCTTTCGCTGACTGCTGCCGGTTCCATTCAATGACCTCCCGGTTATCTCCACTATCCCTTCGACAGTGCGACGTGAAGCCGAATCGAAGGGCTCGGCCTTTCAGAAATCCATGCCATGGACAGATGCCGTATAAATAATAGGGCCGGCGGCTAGAAGGAATACTTCCCGGTCGAGATGCCCATGATCTTCATCTTTTCATAGAGCCAGGACCGGCTGATTCCCAGGAGCCTGGCCGCCTCGGTCTTGTTCCCGCGGGCCTGCTCGAGGGCCTTGAGCACGACCACTCTGTCGTGGTTCTCACGGCTCGGCCTGAGGAGCTGCTTTTCCGGAGGATCCGCGCTTCTGCGGGAGGCCGGGCGCTCCTGGTCGCGCAGATAATGGGGCAGGTCGTGCTTTTCGATGACCGGGCTCCGGGCGAAATTGATGCCGCGTTCGATCACGTTCTCCAGCTCGCGGACATTGCCGGGCCAGTCGTGATGAAAGAAGATCTCCCGCACCTCTTCGGAAATGTTCCTGACCCGGGTGCCGAAGACGCGGTTGTATTTTTCCAGGAAATACTGCACCAGCAGGTCGATGTCCTGGCACCGCTCTCTCAGGGGCGGAATGTGCAGATGGATGACATTGAGGCGGTAATAGAGGTCGGGCCTGAACTTTCCCTGAGCGACCAGCTCTTCGAGATCCTGGTTGGTGGCTGCGATGAACCGCGCGTCGATCCTCTGCAGCGTATTGGAGCCGATGGGCTCGAAGCACTTGTCCTGGATCACCCGCAGGAGTTTGCTCTGCAGAGACAGAGGCATGTCTCCGATCTCGTCCAGAAAGAGCGTGCCGCCGTCGGACATGGCGAGCTTGCCTTTCTTGCCCGAGCGGTGCGCTCCGGTGAAGGCGCCCGGTGCGTAGCCGAAAAACTCTGATTCCATGAGGCTGTCGGGGATAGCGGCGCAGTTCACCTTGACGAGCGGGCCCGTTCGGTAGCCACTGCTGTGGTGAATGGCCTGTGCGATAAGCTCCTTGCCCGTTCCGCTCTCGCCGGTGATGAGAATGTTCGAGGTGCCCCGCGAGACGATCTCGGCTTCGTCGATGATCTGCCGGAAGGCCGGGTCCGCGGTGACGATCTGGTCGAATCCCCCGCCGGTTTCCGCCTCATCCTGTTCGGGGCGGACGGCGCCGGAGAGCTCGGGGTCCACGTGTGTGAGCTTGCGGGCAAGCTCTTTGATCTCGTCGAGATTTCTGAACAGGATCTTCCCCACCGCTCCTACAACCTGGCCTTTGCGGATGATGGGGAGAGAGGAGACCACATACGGGGTTCCTCTGATGAACTGCAGCCGATTCATCTCCGGCACGCCGGTTCTGATGACCTTCATGATCCGGGAGTTCTCGATGACATCGTCCACCGGTCTGCCAACGAGACGGCTTTCATCGCTCCTCAGGAATCGCTCGGCTGCCTGGTTTGCCATGGAAATGCAGCCCTGCTCGTCCACCACGATGATCCCGTCGTATGCGAGGTCCATGACCGACTGAAGGGTTCGATAGAGCTTGGTGACGCTCTCGAGCTCGGTGACGACGCGCATCAGGTCGGTCATGTCCTGAAACACGATGATTGCACCCGTGATGCTCTCCTCCCGGGTGATAGGGGTGATATTGCACAGGAGACTCATGTCCTGGTCGGAGTAGAGATACCCCACCGACGAGCGGCCGCCCAGAAGAACGTCGTCGAGCTTTAGCCCGGGCAGGAGGGAGTCCGCCGGTCTGCCTTTCGCCATTGCCTGGGTGGTGGAGAGGATCTTTTCCGCGGCCCGGTTGATCTCGACGACCGTGCAGTTTCCGTCGAGAACCATGAGGCCGTTGTACATGGTCTGGAGGATCGCGTTGAGCTCGCTGTTGAGCTGGGTTTCCCGCTTGAGCATGGCCATGATCAGGCCCGCCTTGGTGAACACCCCCGTGACTTCCCGGCGGTCGTCCACCACAATCGCGTTGCCCGCCCTGCTCGTTCGCACGATCTCCTTCACCTCTTCATAAGGCAGGTTCTCATTGAGCATGAGGATATCCGTGGTGAAGAGGCCGTGTATCGGCATGTCAGGCATCCCGCCCCTGGCCAGGGCATCGAAGAGGTTGGCCTTGGTCATGATGCCGATGAGCCCGCCGTCTTCATCGACCACGGGCAGGGCCTCCAGGCGCGTCTCCCGGAACAGGCGGGCGACTGTCCGCAGGTCGTCTCCCTGCTTCAACTTCGCGAAAGAGCGGGTCATGATATCTTTCAGAAACATGATGTCCGGCAGAAGCCTCCACTGTATGCAAACGAGATGCAAGACCCATTCATATACCATTTAGAGCCCGAAATGAAGATCGTTTTTCATAAATACGCGAATATACGCATTCTCTTCCACGGAATGCATTTGCATAATCAGTTGAAATGTATTGATAAAATATCGCCCACGACTATTGATAAGTTCAGATAATATGTTAATATTACAAAATCTCACTGGTATGCGGTGCATGTCCGGCAATGCGGGTAACTACCCGGTAAAGGAGGATTGCTATGGATAAGAGCGTAAGGGCGATCGACGAATGTCTCTCGGTCCGCGGCGGCCGTCTGTTCATCGAGGATTGCGATACGGTCGGCCTGGCCGAACGGTTCGGTACACCGGTCTTCGTGATCTCCGAGGACCAGCTGAGGCGCAACATGAGAAGATACCTCAAGGCCTTTTCAGATCGATGGAGGGAAGGGGAGGTGAACATCCTGCCCGCCATCAAGGCCAACTGGCTCCTGGCGCTGCGCCGGATCCTTACGCAGGAGGGTGCGGGGTGTGATGTGTATTCGGCCGGAGAGCTCCATTCCGCGCTTCAATCCGGGATCGACCCCCGGCTCGTCTCGGTCAACGGCGGGGGCAAGAGCAGGGAGCACTTGACGAACTGCATCAGAGCCGGGGTCAGGATCACTGTGGACGATATCGACGAGCTCGAGCTCATCGAGCACGCGGCCCGCGATGCGGGCGGGAAGGCGAGCATCCGCCTGAGGCTCAGGCCCGACTTCCCGAACCTCTGGCAGCCTACGGGCTTCGCGAACGAGCTCGTGCCCATCGACATCGGATTTCAGGTGTACAAAAACGGCATCCCCACCGAGCACGTCGTCTCCATGGGCAGAAAGGCCCTGGCATCGGAGCACATCGACCTGGTGGGCGTCCACATCCACCTGGGCCGCCATCACTACAGCCTCACGGTCTGGGAGGAGCTCATCCGGCGCTATGTGGAGCTGATCACAGAGCTGAAAACCCAGTGGGGAGGATGGGAGCCTTCGGAGATCGATATCGGCGGCGGCATACCCTCGCCCCGGGACCCCTTCGGGAAAATCATCGGCTCCACAGCCGACAACCTGCTTTTCGCGGGCCTGTTCGCCGGAATGTACGCCCTGAAGGCACTGGGCGAGAAGAGGAGATACGAGATCATATCCCGGCTCATGGGCCTCATCCTGGGCAGAAAGGGCAAAAAGGCCCGGATTCCCTCCATCGAGGAGTATGCGGAGAGGATCACGGCCACCCTCAAACGCGAGATGTCGCGCTGCGGGCTCAACGAAAGAGGCGTACGGCTTCAGATCGAGCCGGGGCGGAGCATGTACGGCAATACCGGCATCCACCTGAGCAGGGTGCTCAAGACCAAGTATCAGACGCGGCCTATCGCATGGAACTGGGTTCTGCTGGACACCACCTACTTCTTCATGGCGGGGGGCGTGTTCGAGAACAACCTCCACCCCTTCATCGTTGCAAACCGGGCCGACGAGAAGCCCTGCAAGCTCGCCGACATCGTGGGCAGGTCGTGCTATGCGGACCGGATGATCCCGGAGGTGCGCATCCCGGACGTGAAGGCGGGCGACATCTTCGCCGTCCTGGAGACAGGCGCCTACCAGGAGGTCTCCGCCTCGAACTTCAACGCCATGCCCAGACCGGCCACCGTCCTGGTGACCGGGGATCAGGCCGAGATCATCAAGCGGGCAGAGACCCAGGAAGAGGTGTTCGCGCGGGATATCGTGCCGGAGCGGCTGCTCAAGGACGGGGGGAAGCCGGCTGCACAGTCTGTTTGACACAGCGGCCGGAAAATTCTATAGTTTCGAGTCAATGACAGCGCATTATACCCCCATTCTCGCCGGTGTTGCCCAATACACCCAGCCCAAGGACGTCGAGCGGCCGCTCGATCCCATGGGGCTCATGGTCCGCGTGTGCAGGGCCGCCCTCGAAGATGCCGGCCCCGAGAGGATAGGCGACCACATCGATGCGCTCCATGTGGTGAACCTGTTCCAGTGGCCCTACCGCGATGCGCCGGGCATGCTCAGTGAGGCGCTGGGCATCCGGCCGAAAGGGAAATTCTACACCCCCATCGGCGGCAACACGCCCCAGCTGCTCGTGAACAGGGCCTGCCGTGAGCTGGCTTCAGGAGAGGTCCGTGCCGTGCTCATCACCGGCGCCGAGGCCATCTGTTCCGTCAAACGCGCCCTGGCCGGCAGGATCGCTCTCGACTGGCCCGAAAGCTCTTCCCCCGAGCGCATCGACGGCGATAACCGCCCCGGGGTGAGCCAGCTCGAGGCCGACTACGACCTCTTTTTCCCGGCCGTCATGTATCCACTCTTCGAGACCGCCCTGAGAGCATCGTCCGGCAGAGGCGTATCCGGGCACCGGGAATACCTGGGAAGGCTCTGGGAGCGCTTCTCCCGGGCTGCGTCGGAAAACCCCCATGCCTGGGTCAGGAAGGCGCTCAGCGCCCGGGAGATCACCGAGGTCACCCCCGAAAACCGCTATATCAATTACCCCTATACCAAGTACATGAACGCGAATATCAATGTGGACCAGGCGGCCGCGGTGCTCATGACCACGGAGGAAACCGCCCGTCGGCTCGGGATCGACCCGGGCGCGTGGGTCTACCCCCTCGGAGGAGCGGATCTCTGCGATGTCTGGAACGTGTCCAGGCGGCCCCGTCTCGACGCGTCACCCGCGATCAGAAACGCTTCCCGGCTCGCCCTCGAACAGGCGGGGCTGGATCTGGGCGATATCGACTTCTTCGACATCTACAGCTGCTTTCCGTCAGCGGTGCAGATCGCCATGAAAGAGATCGGCATCCCGCCGGACGACCCGCGGGACCTGACCGTCACCGGCGGGCTCGCGTTTTTCGGCGGCCCTGGGAACAACTACTCTCTGCACGGCATTGCCTCCGCGGCCGAGCGCATCCGGGAAAGCCGGTCGGAAAAGGCCATGGTCACGGCGAATGGGTGGTACATCACCAAACACTCCGTAGGCATCTACGGCGGCGAGCCTCCGGAAAGGCCGTGGACAGGCCAGGACGACTCGTCCGTCCAGGCGGCCATCGACAAAGAGGCGCTGCCTGAGCCGGTGGAGGAGGCGGAAGGCGATATGAAGGTCGAGGCATACGTGATACGGCACGGTAGAGACGGCAGCCCGACGCTCGGCACGGTGATCGGGAGGCTCTCGGACGGCCGCCGTGCGCTCGCACATATCGATGCAGACGCCGGGGCGCTTGAGGAAATGGAGCGCACCGAACTGGTGGGCAGCACGGGACATGTGCGCCATGCTCCCGGAAGAGCCGGGAATCTGATACGCTTCCACGGCCTTTCGTGACAGCGGGTTGCGGGCAGTCTGCAAGGCTCACAGGAGGGCGTACGGGGATGAAAACCAGGGCCGCGCTCGAGAAGTTCGCCCGCGGATACCACCGCTCGCGGCCGGTGTTCTTCGCCTTCTGTGACGATCATGACAGACCAGGGACAGCGGTATCATCTGGAGCCCGACCTCTTTCACACCGTCTATTCCCTGTGTTCAGAGTGCGGCGGACACTCTGAGGGCTCGTGATGCCGTGAGCTTCGAGCCGGGAGGCGCGTGTGGAAAACGACCGGTACTATGTCATGGGACAGATGGTGGAGGCCGTTTCGCTCCTGGCTGCGTCCGGGAAGATGCACACTCTTCTGCCGGAGATCCGGAGCAACCTGGTCATGGCGCTGCGCGACGCGAAGACGCCCGACGATGTGGCGGGCATCCCGGGCAGGCTCACCGCGGTGGCCGGCAGGATCACGGCCCCGGCTTACCCCGCGTGGGGGGCCTCGTTCTATACGGCCCTGATCCTCCTGGAGGTGAGAAGGATCAGGCCCGAGATCCGATCGGCCATGGAGATCAGGTATACGCCCGAAATCGTCGAGAGGATCACGAGGCTCGGGATGAGGATCGCCCGCCTGGATATTCGAGAGGGGGACCCCCTCGACATCATTCTGAAAAAGACCATGCGCGAAGGGAGCCTGGCTGACCTGTTCTACACCGAAGGCGGTTTCGCCCGCGAGGGGGCCGTCATCATCACGGGCGCCGGCGCGGTCGCGGTCGCTCGGACCGCGGTCAGGATCGCGGAGGCGGGATAATATGCTTCAGCCGGCGAGGAGGCGGTCCGGGAAAACAGCGGGGCTGTTCATTGCAGGTTCGGCCGCGTTTATCTTCTCGGTTCTCTATAACGGCCTGGTGCACCTGGTCGTTCTGGGCTCTGCAAATCGGCAGATGGAGCCGCTCAGGCGCGCCGATTTCTCGTCAAAGATCTGGATATCGCTTGCAGGAACCCTCGCGGTCTCCTTTCTGTTCACCGGCATCTATGTGCTGTTCTCCAGAGAGAAGAACGTCAGGACGGGAGCCTTCTTCGGCCTTCTGTTCGGGCTCGCCGCAGCGGTCCTGGTCGATCTGAACCAGTACGTAATCTACCCGCTGCCCTTTGCCCTTGCCGCTGCGTGGTCTTTCTTCGGCGTCATCGAGTTCACTCTGCTGGGCGCCATTGTCGGGTCGATCATGAGAAACAAGGCATAATCTTACGACAGGAGGATGTGCTCATGAAGCTGTCCCCCAGCCTGATGAGGCTGCTGAAGTTCGTCCATATCATCCTGGCATCGGCGTGGCTCGCATCGGCGATGATTCTCGTGTTCTTCTTCGTCGCGGTGATCCCCGGTGCCTCCCGGACAGACCTGCACGGCATCCTGATCGCGCTCAAGGCGATCGACGATTGTGTCATCATCCCTGCCGCAAACGGCATGCTCATAAGCGGGGCGGTCTACGGTCTCGCTACTCACTGGGGCTGGTTCAGGCACGGCTGGGTGGCTGTCAAATGGGCGATCACCCTCTACGGCATTCTCTTCGGCACCTTTTTCCTGGGGCCGAGGGTCAACCGGCTGCCCGTGCTGTCTGCGGCAGCTCCCCTCGAAGCACCGCTTCCGGCTGAATTCGCCGCGGACCTCGCCTTCCTGCAGATCTGGGGCGTCGTCCAGTTTGCAACCCTCCTTGCGGCATACCTGCTCTCGGTGTATAGATGGAAAATGAGAAGGGGCTCGACCGACGGAACACCGGAGGGAAAGCGGCCCATCTCCGAGGCGGGATCTTCGTGATGCCGGCGGAGGAGTGAGGATCCGCCCATGATGAATACAGGGGGTGTGCAATGACATGGGATGAGGCGATCGGTTTCTGCGATACATGGCTGGCCGCCTGGACGGGAAACGCTCCGGACAGGCTCATGGAGTTTTATGCGTCGGACGCGTATTACTCCGACCCGTCGGTGCCGGACGGATTGAGGGGCCATGAGAGCATCCGGCCCTATATCGTGAAGCTGCTGGCACACAATCCCGACTGGGAATGGACCCGTAAGGAGCTGTTCCTGACGGAGAAAGGCTTCACCCTGAAATGGAAGGCGCGTATACCGGTGGGGGTACGCGAAGTGGTGGAGCACGGGCTGGATATTGTCGAGATCACACAGGGGAGGATCACCCGCAACGAGGTGTATTTCGACAGGACACAGCTTCTCGCAGCCCTTCGAGAGCGGACGTGACCGGTGTCGGCCGCCCGGCCCTTCGAAATCTTCTTTTCCGATGGATGTCCGGCGGTTTGCCATCGGCCTCAGGAGGAGTTCATGCGTAAGGTTCTTGCCAGGAGAAACATTCTCTTCGGATTTCTGCTCGTCGCGTTCATTATCGTCTTCGAGATCATTCTGGCCCGTCTCAAGCTGCCCGCCTGGCCGGCGTTCATGGTCATGGTCAGTTTTTTCATGGCGCACGAAGACCCGGGGACGGCTCCCAGAATCCTGATAGGCGGCCTCGCCGGGATCGCATGCATCGTGCTTCTCGGAGAATTCGATCAGGCGTTCGATACGTATCTCGGCGCAGAGACGTCCAAGCTGATTTTTGTCGGAATATTCGTGTATTCCATCGTTCTGCTCAAGGATGTGATCCCATATGTGTTCAACACCTACGCCTTTCTGTTTTTCCTGGCGGCATCCATTGCATCCCGTGCGCCGAATCCGGAGCCGTATGTCTGGATGGGCGTCGAGCTTGCGGTGGGAGGGATCTTCATCGTCGGCGTTATCGGCATCAACAGGATCGTGGATACCGTGCTCGAACAGAGGGATGCTGTCTCTGCGGTGCGGTCGCAGAGCGACTGAACCA
>DCDF01000091.1 GCA_002316295.1 Syntrophaceae bacterium UBA1062
GAGTTCGAACGGGTGGGAGGCGTCAAATCCATCAGAACGGACGTTCGAATCATTGCCGCCACCAACAAGAACCTCGAAGAAGAGGTAGAGCAGGGCAGGTTCCGCGAGGACCTGTACTACCGGCTCAATGTCATCCCCATGAATCTGCCTCCCTTGCGGGAGAGGAGAGACGATGTTCCGCTGCTGGTAAAGCATTTCCTGGCCAAGTACGGCAAGGAAAAGAACCCTTCTTTGACCGGCTTCAGCAGGAAGGCCATGAACCTGCTCATGCAGTACAAGTGGCCCGGCAATGTCCGTGAGCTCGAGAATCTCGTGGAGCGCCTGCTGGTTCTGTGCGACGGGCCCGAGGTCGATACGTGTGATCTTCCGGACAAGATCCTCGCCGGCGCCGTCCAAACGACGTCGGCCGTCCCGCATATCGATCTGCCCGAGTCCGGAATCGATCTGTCCAGCGCGGTGAGCGAATTCGAAAAGAGCATCATCATCCAGGCGCTGAACCGGAGCAACTGGGTGAAGAACCGGGCTGCCAAGCTCCTCCACGTGAACCGGACGACATTGGTGGAAAAGATCAAGAAACAAAAGCTCCAGAGGCCCGTAGAGGTGAAGCTGGGCTGACCGCCCCGGCCAGGTGGACATGTCGGCCGCCTCAACCGCACGAGTGCATGCGAAAACTTTTTGTTGGCACCTCCCTGACAAGCATTTATCATGATCACCGAGGAACATGACCTGAAGCGCGCAAAACATGGGGACAGGGACCGATTCGGTCGTGCATATGAGAGCACCGGGCAAAGCTGGCATGAAAGTTGTATTTTTCAGGGGAGTGAAAAAATACGGATTGTCAGAAATCAGTGCGGGAAGTTCCTGGATCATCGGTTGGTTTCTGCTGCTGATGTGCGTTCCATCGGCACTGCCGGCCTATCAGGGAACAGTGCAGATCGGGGGAGGACCCGACCGTGCACGGATCGTCTTCGGCCTTGAAAGGCACGCGCTTCCCGTCCTGGAACAGAAAGATCAGACGCTGATCGTCAATTTTCCGAACACTGTCGGAAAACCCGCGACTTTTACGGATATCTTTATCATCAGCAGGTTCGCCTTTGACGGAAAAATGGCCGTGATCTCGATGAACCGGCCTTTTACCTACACCGGCAGCACTTCAGGCGACTCTCCGCAGTTCATTCTCGATATCGCGCTCAAACAGGATGCTTCCGCCCCCTGCCCCATCGATTATATCGAATCGAACATCCACGACGCCGGCGTCGCCGTCGGCATTGTCGTGAATCCGGGGAAATGGCCCGAGGTGCGCTGCATTAAGAACAAACGGGTGTATCTGCTCTTCGATGGAGAAACGGACTGCACAGGCATCGAGCAGAAGCTCTCGCTCATCCCGTATATCACATTCGACGGACTCGTGAGGCTGGAGGACGCTACGGCCTTCTCCTTCAGTCTGACCGGCGAGAACGTCGAGATGGAGGTCAATGCCCAGGAGCTGTACAATAAGGTGGTCCTGAATATCACCGCCGGATCGGGAAGCCGGCCCAAGATTTACGGCATCGCCAGGAGCGCCTACGAGCAGGGCGATATCGCTGCTGCGATACATACTCTGGAGCCGTACCGGAGCTCTCTCGACGCACAGGAAAGCATTCTCCTGGCGAGGGCGTACTGGAAGATCTCGTTTCCCTATCACATGGATTCCCGGTCAATAGAAGCGCTCAAACTCATGAGCGAGGGGGTGCAGGCCATGGTCCCCGGGCTGCCCAGGGAGACGGTCATGCTGGAGTACTCGCGGATGCTCCTGCACGCATCCATGCACTCCGACGCTGTCACTTACATCCAATTTCTCAAAGAATCCCAGTCTCCTGAGATAGCCGCTGAGGCATATGTGGCGGAAATAGACGTCCTGAACAAAAAAGGCGAGTTCCAGGACGCCTTCGTCCAGAACAAGCGGATGATAAACGATCTGGGTGAAAACGCCGTCCCTGAACGCCTGAAGCCCTACTATCTCTCGGTGCTCGCGGACACGTATCTGGGCCTGAGCGCGTATCCCCGTGCCCTCAAGCTGTACCGGGAAGCGCTCGCCCTGGACCCTGAATTCTTCCGTACAGACCCGGATCTCTACGCGAGGATGGCGGAGGCCGCCTACAGGCTCAACGACTTCGCCGGCGCGAAAGACTATATGCTTTCCGCCGTCAACCTGAGCAGAAAGGACAACAAGGCCGAGTACCTCGTGACCCTGGGAGACTGCCTGTATAAGATGGGCCGGAAAGGACAGGCCATGAGTGTGTTCTCCGAGGTGGAGAATATCGCCCCCCAGAGCGAAAGCGGGATCATCGCAAAGCTCAAGACCGCCCGGATCATCATGGACAAAGATCTTGCCGACGACGGGCAGCTCTCAGACAAGGGGTTCTACGAGATCATCGACATCTATGAGAACCTCAAATCGAGCCCCGAGTATCAGGAAGGGCCTCTGGGATCCATCATCAAGATACGCATCGCACAGACGTATGCTCACCGCAGAGACTGGGAGAACGCCCTGGCCTCTTACCTGCGCGCGTGGACAGACACGAAAAAGGACGACCCTGTTCATGTCTATGTGCAGACAGAGGCTGAAAAGTGCATCCTCGCCCGCCTGCAGGAACTCTTCCGGCAGGAGGCCTACGACATGGTACTGGACCTCTACACAGAGTACCGGGACAGCTTCATGCATGACATTCAGGACCTGGAAACTCGATTCATCCTCGCCACGTCTTTCCATCGCCTCGGACATGCCGACCAGGCCCGCGGCATGTTCATTTCCTGCATCGAAAAACCGTCATCCAGAAGTGAGGAAGCCTTGTACTCCCTGTATGCCATCGATCATGCGCGGGGAGACTATGCCGGCGCCCTGAAATGGAACACCCGATATCTCGAATCATACCCCCGGGGGAAAAACGCCTCTGTCATGAGGGAAAACCGGGGACCGCTGCTCTACTACACAAGCAACCTTGAGGAGGCGATATCATACCTCGAGCAGATAACGGACAAGGGGGATGAAAAGGCGCTGACCGCCCTGTCCATGCTGGCGGATGCTCATGAAAAGCTGGGCGACCCCGACCGGACGATTGCAACCCTCGAAAAGATAATCGGGTTTCCGGAAGCCGTGAGGTCTCCGGTCATCGAGAAGGCCCTGTATGTTCGGGCCATCAGGCTCAAAGAGACGTCCGAAACCGCACGGTCGCAGGATCTCTTCGCGAGGCTGCTCGATCAGTACCCCCAGTCGGCGTACCGGGACTGGGCGCTCTACCACCTTGCGGAGATTTCTCGCGCACGAGGAGACACCGGGGAGGCGGCACGGCTTCTCGATACCGTCATCCAGCGCAGCACGGACAAAGTCCTCCACGAGCTCGCTATGAGCCTTCGGGGCGAACTGGGGCTTGCGAAAGACCTGCGCGAGTTTTCGAATCTCAAAGACAGATTCAGAGAGAAGTAGCGATCAATGGGAATTGCAATCCTCGACAACGACAAATCCACGGTCTCCATTCTGGCGGAGATCATCGATGAAATGGGGGAATCGCCCTGCCCGTTCACGGACAAGGACAAATTTCTGGGGGCCATCGACCCCAAGTCTCACTGCGTGGCGGTTATAGCCGATGATTTCCTGGATGTCATCGAGGGTACGAAGCAGGTATATCCGAGCATAGAAATCCTCGCCATGGGCTCGCTCGACGGCAGCCGGTGCATTCAGGCCGGAGCCGCCCACCATCTCGGCAAGCCGTTCTCGGCAGACAGTTTCCGGCAGGTTCTCCAAACACTGCTGATCGGCATGAAGGCCCGGCCGGTCTCAGAAAATGGATCGTTCATCGCCGCCGACAGGAGCATGCAGAGGATCATCGAGGTTCTCGACAAGGTCGCGCCCACCCAGGCGCCGGTTCTGATCCAGGGCGAGTCCGGCACCGGCAAGGAGGTCATCGCGCGCTACATCCACAAGCACAGCAGGAGGAGCTCGGGCCCCTACGTGGGCATCAATCTGGCCGCCATTCCCGACACCCTGCTCGAGAGCGAGCTGTTCGGGTATGAAAAAGGCGCCTTCACCGGCGCATATGCGACAAGGGTCGGTAAGTTCGAGCTCGCGGATGGCGGCACCATTCTCCTCGACGAGGTCACCGAGATCAGCGTCGGGCTCCAGGCCAAGCTCCTTCGGGTCCTCCAGGAAAAGCAGATCGACCGGGTGGGAGCCAAGTCTTCTCTGCCGGTCGACTTCCGGGTCATCGCCACCACCAACCGGGATATCGAGAAGGACATCCAGGAAGGTAAATTCCGCTCAGACCTCTACTTCCGCCTGAACGTCATCCCCGTCAAGGTGCCGCCCCTGCGGGCCAGGAGAGACGATATCCTGCCCCTGGCGGCGCACTTCATCGCCAAGGTGGCAAAGCGGGAAGGCATGCAGGAAAAAATATTGAGCCCCCAGGCGAAAGAGGCACTTCTGGGCTATGAATGGCCGGGCAATGTCCGGGAGCTGGAAAACGTGATCGAACGGTCCATGATCCTCACCGACGGGCCTGAGATCCCTCCCGACATCATCTCGTTCGGCATGCAGGGCTCTCAGGAGCCGGCGGGAGCGTACGCGGCCGTGGGGACAACCATCCACGACATGGAGAAAAAGCTCATCTTCTCGACGCTCGAGAGCGTGGACGGAAACCGTACAAAAGCCGCCGTACTCCTGGGCATCAGTATCCGCACCTTGCGCAACAAGCTCAATGAATATTCGGCCAAAGGTCAAAATTCCGACACGTAGCCGGTCTGATTTTCTGACAGCGACACACACAGATCCGCACAAAAAGCCATTCTCTACATTGGTATGGGTATTGCTTATTTCCCCTGAGTGGAGGAAAACATGGCAGGTATTTTCGGCAAAACATTGGCGGATCTCACGTCGGTCATGAATTACAGGCTGTTCAGGCAGGGAATCATCTCGAGCAACATAGCCAACATCGACACCCCGGGCTATAAGGCCAGGGACGCATCCTTCGATGAAGAGCTCACCTCCCGCCTTCAACTGGCCACCACCCGGCCCAACCATCTCCGGTCTCCGGGCGAACCTTCGGGCGTTTCTTTCCGGGTCAAGCCCGATCCCTTTTCCCGGATCGGCAATGATTCCAACACCGTGGATCTCGACAGAGAAATGATGAAGCTCACTCAGAACCAGATTCTCTACGAAGCCTCGTCCCAGATGATTCAGAGCAAGATCGAAGGCATTAAAAACGCCATAAGGAGCATAGGATGACTGATCTCTTTACTGCAATGGACATCAGCGCCAGCGGCATGAGAGCGCAGAGAACCAGGATGGATGTCATATCCTCCAACATCGCAAACGCCCACACCACCAGAACGGACGCCGGAGGGCCCTATCAGCGCAGAGATGTGGTCTTCCGGGAGAATTCCTTTGAGAGCCAGCTCTCAAGCGTCGAGGTGGAGTCCATCGTCAGCGATCCTGCGCCGGGCAAGCGCATGCACGACCCCAGTCATCCCGATGCCGACGAGCAGGGATATGTAACGCTGCCCAACGTCAATCTCATGGAGGAAATGGTGAATATGATCGGAGCATCCCGGGCCTTTGAAGCGAATACCACCGCTGTCAAGGCGCAGAAAGACATGGCCGCAAAGGCCCTGGCGATCGGGAGGTAGCGATGCGGATAGACCCTTCTGATTTTCCCCGCTTGAGCATCGGCCCACAGGCCGGGCAAACGAGCAAACCGCCGACCGAGAGCTTTATCGATACTCTCAAAGAGGCTATCCAGTCCACGAACACCCGGATCAAGGAGTCCGAACGCATGGGGGTCGAGCTTGCTCAGGGCAGGAGCGGCAATATCCACGAGACCATGATTGCCATGCAGAAGGCGGGCATCAGCACCCAGCTCCTTGTGGCTGTCACCAACAAACTCATTGAAGGCTATAATCAGCTGATGCAACTGAGATGAACATACAAGATTCTTTCACCCAATTCACGGCGTGGTTCTCCAAGACGAGCACGGGCCAGAAGTTCGCCTTTTTCTCAGCGGCGGGGCTGGCGGTCGCGGTCATCGTGGTTTCCCTCATGTGGGCGTTCGCTCCCAAGTACCAGTATCTCTTCACGAACCTCGACGAGTCGGATGCATCCCTCATTGTGCAGAGCCTCAAGGAAAACCGCATCCCCTATAAGCTCGTCAAGGGCGGCACGGCCCTCATGATCCCGGAAGGCAGCGTCTACGAGACACGGCTCAACCTCGCATCGCAGGGACTGCCCAAGGGAGGCAGGGGAGACGGGTTCGCCCTGTTCGACGAGACGGGATTCTCCACCTCGGAGTTCGTCCAGAAGATCAACTACCAGCGGGCGCTTCAGAACGAGCTGGCCAATACGATCATGTCGCTGGAGGAAGTCGACTACGCAAGGGTCCACATCGCCATGCCCAAGGAGAGCGTGTTCATCGAGGATGAGAAACCGGCCAAGGCGTCTATTGTGGTCAAGCCGAGCGCCGGCCGGCAGATTACCCCGGGGCAGGTCCAGGGGATCGTCTATCTGGTGGCCAAGAGCGTACGCGGCCTCGACCCGGAAAACATCAGCATCGTCGACATTCGCGGCAAAGTGCTCTACGAAGGCAAGCAGAATTCCGACGCCATTTCCCTCGCGACCAATTATCTCGATGTGAAGCACACCACCGAAAACGCGCTCCAGAGCCGCGCGCAGGATCTTCTGGAAAAAATCCTGGGACCTGCCGCAGCCATTGTCAAGGTCAGTGCAGATATCAATATGGACATGGTCAAGAGTGTCGAAGACAACTATGATCCGGAAATCCATGTTGTCAGAAGCGAGGAGCTGAAAAGCGAATTCAAAAGCAGCGACGATGTGAATGCGGGCATTGCGGGCACCCAGTCGAACCTCCCCACCGGCAGGGGCGCTCCGGGATCGATCCCGGACAATGCGTCGTCGGGCCAGTCGAACGTGATTCGCAACTACGAGATCGCACGACATCAGACGGAACGCATCGCATCTCCCGGGAACATTACCCGCCTTACCATATCGGTAGTGGTGGACGGCACCTACAAGACAGACGAAGACGGCGGCCGGATCTTTGTTCCCAGAACCGAAGACGAGCTCAGAAACATCGAGGACGCAGTAAAGCACACTGTGGGGTTCAGTGCCGACCGTGAGGATACGATCTCGGTATCGTGTATTCCCTTCAACCAGGAAGGGCCGGAGATTATGGCCCTGGCCGAGCGGGCGAAGAAGCACGAACTCCTCGCATCTCTCATCAAGCCGGCGGTGTTTTTGCTCATCACGCTCCTTGTCCTGCTCTTCGTCATCAGACCCCTGCTCAAATGGCTCTCCAAATCCGTCAGGGTGATCGAAGAAGAGCCAGAAAAGAAAAAAGCACTTGCAGAAGCGGAAGGAACAGGAGAGATCGAGGCGCGTGAAATACCCCAGCTGGAGTCTGCCGGGCTGAGCGATGAAAACAAGCAGACACTCATCGGCAAAGTCAAGGCGATCGAGAAGAGCAGCCGGTCCGACATGGATACCGCCACTGCAGTGGTGAAATCCTGGCTTCAGGAGAGTCTCTGATGGCGAAGATCAAGAAACAGCTCGACGGCCCCCAGAAGGCGGCCATCTTTCTTATGGCCATGGGCGATGAATTCACCCAGAACGTGTTCAAGGGTTTGGCGGATTATGAGATCAAGCTGCTGGGTAAGCGCCTGGCTAGTCTTGAAGATGTGACTATTCCGATGGACGTCATCCAGAGCGTCATGGATGAGTTCCAGCAGTTGAGCACACAGGTGAGCGGGGTGACCGGCAAGGGGCTGGGATATCTCAAGGAGACCCTCGTTTCGGCACTGGGCCCGGAAAAGGCGAGGCCTATCCTCGACGCTATCGCTCAGGCCACCGATACGACCGCCTTTTCTTCCCTCAAAGGCGTGGATCCGTCGATCCTGATGGACTACCTGAAAGGGGAGCATCCCCAGACCATCGCCCTGGTGCTTGCACACCTGGATTATTCCAAGACGGCGCAGATCCTCAAGCAGCTTCCGGAAAAGCTCCAGCCCGAGATCGTCTATCGCATGGCGAACCTCGGTATGGTGCCCGCCGCGATCATCGAAGACATCGACAACGTGCTCCGCAAGGAGATCGAGGCCATGGGATCGATGGAAAGCCAGAAGCTCGGAGGAATCGAGACTGTGGCCGAGATCATGAATCAGATGGATCATACAACCGAGAACAACATATTCTCGGCGCTGGAGGAAATGGACGCCGATCTGGCCGAGAGCATCAGGCAGAAGATGTTCGTGTTCGAGGACATCATCAACATCGACAACCGCGGCATACAGACCATCCTCAAGGAGATCACCAACGAAGACCTCTCGCTTGCACTCAAGACCGCCAGCGAGGCATTGAAAGAGCTGATATTGAGGAACATGTCCTCCCGCGCATCCGAGATGCTCCTGGAAGACATGGAGGCGATGGGCCCGGTGAAGCTCTCGGACGTGGAGAACGCACAGCAGACCATTGTGCGCGTGGTGAGAAAGCTCGAAGCGGCCGGCAAGATCGTCATCGGCGGAAAAGGCGGCGACGATGTCCTCATCTAAGATCCTCAAGGGCGGGGGTACCAAGAGCCGTCCCGTGAGCGCCTATACTGTGGAGGATATGGCGACAAAGGGGAAGCTCAGCAAAGTGGAAGAGGCGCAGAGAGAGGCCGAGGCCATCGTGAGGCAGGCGAAGACCCGCAAAGAGGCCATCGAGATGGAGGCGTACAACCAGGGAATGGCAAAGGGACAGGAGGAGGGCCGGAAAATCGTCACCAAGAAGATCGAGCCCCTGTTCGACACCCTGAAAAACGCCATAGACGAGATTGCTCACTTACGGCTCTCTCTTGTCGAAAAGCACCATAAACAGATCCTGGAAATGATCTTTCTCATCATAGAGAAGATCATTCATCGGAGCATCCAGATCTCTCCCGACATCCTGCTGGAAACAATAAAGGCCGCGAGCGTCCACCTCATGGAAACCGATGAGATCCATCTCCGCCTCCATCCTTCGGACTTCGAGTACATACGGGAAATAGAAACCATTCTTTCCAAGAAGCTCTCGGGGAAGAAAAGCTTCCACATCGTCGAAGACAGCTCCCTGGAGAGGGGAGGCGTCATCATCGAAACAGAATTCGGCGAAATTGATGCATCCATAAGGTCGCAGATCGATCGAGTGAAAGAAGCGGTTCTGGACCATGACTGATTTTGCCAAGCACATCGCATCTCTCAAAGACACCGATCCCATTCAGGTTCGGGGAAAGGTCACGAACATCGTTGGGCTCGTGGTGGAGGGCCACGGACCGGGCAGCTGCATGGGAGGGATGTGCGAAATCTACTCCAAAGGAGTGAGCGACTCGATCATGGCCGAGGTCGTAGGCTTCAGGGACAAGCGGGTCCTGTTGATGCCTCTGGGTGATCTGGGCGGCATCGGGCCGGGAAGCACGATTATCGCCAGAAAGTCAAACCCCTCTGTCAAGGTGGGCGATGAGCTCCTGGGACGGGTGATCGACGGCATGGGCAATCCACTGGACGGGAAGGGATCTCTGACTCTCGGACAGGAAATGCCGCTCTACGGCCGGACCATCAACCCCCTGAAGAAAAAGCGGATCACTGAGCCGCTCGATCTGGGCATTGCGGCGATCAATGGAGTCCTTACCATCGGGAAAGGCCAGCGCATGGCGATCATGGCGGGCTCCGGGGTGGGGAAGAGCGTGCTCATGGGTATGATGGCCCGCCACACACAGGCGGATGTCAATGTAATCGCCCTGATCGGCGAGCGCGGCAGAGAGGTCAAGGAGTTCATCGAAAGAGACCTGGGACCCGAGGGGCTCAAACGATCCGTGGTAATCGCCGCCATCTCGGACCAGCCTGCGCTGATCCGCATCCGGGGAGCGTATCTCGCCACCACTGTGGCGGAATATTTCCGGGACAAGGGCCTCGATGTGTTGCTCATGATGGATTCCATAACCCGGTATGCCCTTTCCATGCGGGAGATCGGCCTGGCAGTCGGGGAGCCTCCCACCACCAAGGGATACACCCCCTCGTGTTTCGCAAAGCTCCCCAGGCTCCTGGAGAGGGCCGGGAACACCTCGTCGAAGGGAAGCATTACGGGTCTCTACACCGTGCTCGTTGAGGGGGACGACTTTTCGGAGCCGGTGGCCGACAGCGTCCGGTCCATTGTCGACGGCCATATCGTGCTCTCTCGGGAGCTCGCGGCAAGGAACCACTACCCCGCCATAGACATCCTGGGCAGCGTCAGCAGAGTGATGAACGACATCGTGAGCAGAGAGCACATGAAGATGGCGCGAAGGATCGTGGAGTACAAGGCCGTCTACGAAGAGGCGCGGGACCTCATTAATATCGGCGCCTATGTGGCGGGGAGCAATCCGCAGATCGATACCGCCGTCAAGCACATCGATGCCGTCAATGAATTCCTGAGACAGGATATCGATGAACGGGTGACTCTGGAAGAATCACTCGCCAGGATGGGGAAAATCATCCCCGCCGTGAAATGAAGAAGGACGCGCTATGGGATTCCGTTTCCGGTTCGAGACCTTGCTGAGAGTCAGGAAGATCCGTGAGGATCTCGCCATGCAGGAATTTTCCAAGATCCAGAAGCATCTGAAGGATCTGGAGATGCTCAAAAGCTTTAATGAGTCCAAAAGATCGGATACCAGGCAGCAGTTCATTCAAAAAATCGATGCAGGTCTCAAGTCAGCCGATATAGCGACTTACCAATCCTATCTGTCCCGTCTGGATGCAGAGATCGGACAGCTTGACAAGCTCATCATTCAGGCAGGCAGGCAGCTCGACACGAAGAGAGAGGAGCTGCTCAAGGCGAAAAAGGAATTCAAGGCCATGGAACGTCTCAGAGAGATCGACGAACAGCGGTATCGTACGCGGCAGCAGAAAGATGACATGCGTTTCATGGACGAACTCGCGATACTACGATACGGGAGCAGACAATGAACAGAAAGAAAATTCTCCTAGTCGCCCTTGTGATCAATCTCCTGTTTCTGGGCGTGTATCTTTCCATCTACCCCCTGTCGGCCGCGGAAGACACTCAGCCTCAGCCCGCAGCGGTACAGGAAACGCCGAAAGACCCGGGCGCACAGTGGGAAGCCCTGAGACAGCGGGAGGAAGCGCTTTCCATCAGACAGCAGGAGCTCGAAAAGCTGGAAAAACAGATCGATGAGAAGATCCGCAAGCTTCGCGAACTGGATGCCGGCATCAAGGCTGAGGTTGCCGCATACAGGCAGATAAGCGACGAGCGGATCAAGCATCTGGTGAAAATCTACTCTTCCATGAAGCCCAAAGCGGCGGCGAGCCTTATGGACAGCCTGGATACGGATGTAGCTGTCGAGGTGTTCCTCAACATGAAGGGCGAGATCGCGGGAGGCATTCTCTCCTATATGGACACCGCAAAGGCGGCGACCATTACCCAGCGTCTCATGAGCTACCGGAATACGCGTCAGGCCGCCAGCGCCCACTAGAAAAACCTGGGGTAAAAACCTGGGGTCAGGTCTTGACATGTGACATCGGGGTAAAAACCTGGGGTCAGGTCTTGACATGT
>DCDF01000295.1 GCA_002316295.1 Syntrophaceae bacterium UBA1062
TTATTTAATATGTAATGATCTACTTCTTTTTTGAATGCATTTTTCCCTTGCCTATGGGGCTTGTGTGACTTTTTTTATTTCAACGTTCCGGCGCGTTGATTGAAAAGGGGAGGCCCCCATGGAAGATGTATGTGAGCAAGGAGAAGTCATTCACAAGAACGAACCCGCCCTTTTTCACACCGGAGAAACATGGCAGCCTTCAACAAACGATCTGCTCAGGGTGTTCGAGGGCCTGGGCATGGGCATCGTTTTCATCGACCACGGCTGCCGTATCACCTGTGCAAACACGGCCGCTGTCAGGCTCCTGAAGCTTGAAGGAAGCCGGTTTCAGGGGCTCCCTCTCAAGGATCTGTCTCCGGCTTGTCTCGGTCGCCTGTTCGAGGAGCAGGCTGTTCTCGCCCTCCACAATAAAACCATGGTCTGCTTCGATACATTCAAGCCCGAAGACCATGGCGCCCGGCTCCACTGCAGGTGCCTGCCTCTGAGCCCTGGAGCGGCCCTCGTATTGGAGGATGGAGCCTTCCGCAAAGATGAAGCAGAGGCACGCAGTGAATATGAAGGAGGCTCAGCCCAGAAGCTGCAGGAGCTGGATGCCGTCTACGCAGCCACGCCCATGGGATTCTGCGTTATCGACCGGCATCTGAGGTTCGTGAGGATAAACGACCGCCTGGCAGACATCAGCGGCGCTCCCGCAGCAGAGCACATCGGGAAGACCGTCCGGGAAATAGCCCCAAGCATCGCTGACAAGGCGGAGGCCGTTCTGAGGCGCGTTCTGGAGACAGGCGCGCCAATGTTCGATGTAGAGTTCACGGGCTCCACCCTTGCCGAGCCGGATGTGAAAAAAACGATTGTCTTGCAGTGCAGCCCTTTGAAAGATTCTACTGGACGCACGTCGGCGGTGAGCGTTGTGGTGGAGGAGGTCACGGAGCTCGAACAGGCATACCGTGCCCTGGCGGCGTCGGAGGAGCGGTACAGGATTCTGTATGACTCCATGTCCCAGGGCGTGGTCGAGTTCGATGCCAAGGGTAGAATCGTATCGTCGAACCGCGCGGCCCGGGAAATCTCCGGGATCGATATCGAAAAGCTCAACGGAGTGTCAATGGCAGAGGTGTTTGCGATGATTCCGGAGGCCTGCAGGGAAGACGGGACACCGTTTACGGACGATACTGTTCCGGCGTATCTGTCTCTCGCAACCGGAAGGGAGGTGAAGAACACCATCGTGCGTATCATGGCCCCCGGGAGGCAGAATTATCTCTGGGTTTCCCATGACGTCATACCCTGGTTCGAGCCGGGGCAGGACAATCCGGGTGGAATGTTCATCATATTCAGCGACATCACCAAGCTCAAGAACATCCAGGAGTCGCTGCTCCTCGTCAACGAAGATCTCGAACGGAAGATACTCGACAAGACGGCGCAGCTCAGGAAAACCATCCGCGTCCTGGAAAATCAGAAAGAAACCCTGGAGAGGGTGTTCAACAACATTCCGGTGATGCTCATCTTCTACGACCCCTCACAAAACGTGAGGATGGTCAACCGGGAATTCGAGCGGCTCACCGGCTGGTCGCCTGATGACGGGGAAACCCGGGACCTCATGGCGGCGAGCTTCCCCGACCCGCGGCAGCGTCGCGAGGTCTGGAGATTCATGATCAGTGCCAAAGGGATCTGGCGGGAGTTCGAGATCACCACCCGATCGGGAGAGCCCCTGGCGAGCTCGTGGATGAGCCTCCGCCTTTCGGACAGTTCGAGGATCGGCATCGGGATCGATTTGAGCCTGCACAAGAAGATGGGCAAAGACCTGGCCAAGTTTGCCGCCGCGGTCGAGCAGGCGGGGGACGGCATCGCCCTGATCGGCGCGAACGGGGTGATCGAGTATATAAACCCGGCGCTCGAGGAGATGACGGGGTACACGCTCGATGAAGCGACAGGGATGCATATACGCTGCCTCACCGGCGACCTTGCTGATGAAGAGCACTGCGAGGAGATGTGCGATCCGGTCTCCACGCTGGAAACGACCTGGAGAGGCCGCCGGGAGAGGAAGAGGAAAAACGGCGAGGCCTATGAGGCGAGCCTGAGCGTCACCCCGGTGCGCGACAAAAGCGGCCGGATCGTGAACTATGCGGCGATCGTGCGGGACGTCACCCGGGAGGTCAGGCTTCAGCAGCAGCTCCTCCACGCGCATAAAATGGAGGCGTTGGGCACCCTGGCGGGAGGCATCTCCCACGACCTGAAGAATATCTTCACCCCGATCCTTCTGGACACCGAGATCCTCATGCAGGACATGGGGGTGGGCCACCCGTTCTATCCCATCCTCGATGAAATCCACAAGGCCACCCGTCTGGGGCTGGACCTGGTGGCCCAGATCTTCATCTTCAGCAGGAACGTGCACCGCGAGAAGGCTCCGGTGGATTTATATCCTGTGGTCAGGCAGGTCTTGTCTTTTCTCCGGTCCGCCCTGCCGTCCGTGATCGATATCGACCACCAGCTCAACGCCAAAGGCGCCTTTGTCATGGCAAACCCGACCCAGATCCAGCAGGTGCTCATGAATCTCGGAAGCAACGCGAAATACGCCATGCGAAAGAGCGGCGGGCTTCTGACTGTGAGGCTCGACACCGTGGACCTGAATGACAAGGAGGCCGCCGAGCTGTGTCCGGATCTGGCGCCCGGCCCATATGTGGAGATCATGGTCAAGGACACCGGGGAGGGAATGGACGGGAGCACCCTCCGGCGCATATTCGATCCTTTTTTCTCCACCAAGAGCAAGGGCGAGGGGTCCGGCATGGGCCTTGCCGTGGTGCATGGAATCGTGAAGGAGCACAACGGAGCGATCTCGGTGTGGAGCAGGCCGGGGAAGGGTTCTGTGTTCAGGGTGCTGCTGCCCAGGATAAAGGGGCAAGCCCCGGCGGCCAAATCGGCATGACAGAGGCGCGCGCCGGTGTCGCTGCGTCCGGAAAATGTCGGGGCCGGTCCCCGGTGGTTCCCGGGCCCGGCCCCGTATACAAAGGGGGGTTGCTCCTGGAGAGAGAGTTTACTTGCCTGTATCCAGCGCTATGTAGTGCGATCCCCTGCCGTCCTTGACGAAGAGGAGGATCGGCTTCTTTCCGCTCTGTTTCAGCGCGGCCTCGAACTCCTTGATGTTCTTGACCGGCCTGCGGTTCGCCTCCTTGATGAGCACGCCCGGTCTGATACCGGCCCTTGCCGCGATGGAGCCCGGTTCGACTCCGGTAACCAGGACCCCGCTCTCTCCTTCATGGCCGTACTGCTTCGCGAGCTCGTCGGTGAGGGCGGACACATTCATGCCGAGGTCCTTCATGCTTTCCGAGCGTGATGCGGTGAGCTTGTCTTCCGACATTTTCTCCACCTTTACGCTCAAGGTCTTCGTCTTGCCGTCGCGGATCACGCCGACCTTCAACGAGGTTCCGGGGGCTGTCATGGCGATCTCGTTGCGCAGCGCCGCAGCGGTGTCAACGGGCTTGCCGTTCAGGCTCACGATCACATCGCCCTGCCTCATGCCCGCTTTCTCCGCAGGCGAGTCGGACAACACCTGAGAGACGAGCACGCCCTTCGTGTCTTTGATGCCGAACGACAATGCCAGATCGGCGGTGAGATCCTGGATGGTGACGCCGAGATATCCGCGGGTGACGTTTCCGTGCTCGATGAGCTGGGTGTAAACGGCCTTGGCCATGTTCACGGGGATGGCGAAGCCGATGCCGATGTGTCCTCCGCCGTTGCGGCTGTAGATGGCCGTGTTGATACCCACGACCTTGCCTTCGAGATCGATGAGCGGACCGCCGGAGTTGCCCGGGTTGATGGCCGCGTCCGTCTGGATATAGTCTTCATAGTCCGTGATGCCGACGCTGCTCCTCCCCTTTGCACTCACAATGCCCGCGGTCAGGGTGTGTGAAAGGCCGAACGGGTTGCCAAGCGCGAGGACCCACTCACCCACCTCGATCCTGTCGGAGTCGCCCAGGGGAAGGACGGGCAGGTTTTTCGCCTTGATCTTGATCACCGCCAGGTCGGTCGGAGGATCGGTGCCCACGATCTCCGCCGTGAACTCGCGGCCGTCAAGGAGCTTCACCGTGACCTCGTCCGCATCGCCCACCACATGGTTGTTCGTCAGGATATACCCTTCAGGAGAAATAATGAACCCTGAGCCCTGGCTTTGCACCTGCCTCTTCGGCTGCTGCTGAGGCATCTGCGGGAAGCCCGGGCCTGGTTCGCCGAAAAATCGCCTGAAGAACTCGTCGTTGAAGGGCGTGCCGAACCTGAAGAACTGGCCCTGACTGACGGTTTTCTCCACCTTGATGAACACGACGGCCGGCGACGCCTCCTTTGCTACGGACGCAAACGCTCTGCCGGTCTCCTTGAGGTTTTCGAGCGCTCTTTCCTGCGCCATCCCCGCTCCGTGAGTGCCGACGAGAATGAGGGCGATGAGGAGCAGTGTCACTCCGAATATATTAAGAAAGGTGATGTGTCGGTTTTCTCCGCGTGTTGCCTTTCGCATGAATGAACCTCCTGATCGGATATGGTTTTTTCTCGATTGCCTGCTCTCTGGTCTGGCAAAACCAGTGCCATTCACAACTCCCTGATATTGCGCAATATTATTATCAGCGCAAGAGTGCTGCCTGTATACAGATGTATACATTATTTACACCAGTGTATAGTGTGTATACAGTTTTTCGGCAAGAGCCCGGGGCAGCCCGGCAGGATCTCCTGCCGGGCTGCCCCGGATGATTCCATACCACAGGGTTC
>DCDF01000249.1 GCA_002316295.1 Syntrophaceae bacterium UBA1062
TCTCGACGATGGGCAGTGCGGTGAGCGACCCGCCTCCCATGGCGTCGCTGTACTTCGCGGCGCGCTCGAGCAGCCGGGAGTGCAGGTAGAACACGTCGCCGGGGAACGCCTCGCGTCCCGGAGGTCTCCTGAGAAGGAGAGAGAGCTGCCGGTATGCCTGGGCCTGCTTGGTAAGGTCGTCATAGATGCACAGTGCGTGGCCGCCCTTGTTCATGTAGAACTCGCCGATGGCCGCACCGCAGTAGGGTGCGATGTACTGAAGCGGCGCCGGGTCGGAAGCGGTTGCCGCCACGACCACGGTGTATTCCATGGCGCCGAACTGCTCGAGGGTCGCTACCACCTGGGCAACCGTGGATTTCTTCTGCCCGATGGCGACATAGATGCAGATGACCCCGGTGCCTTTCTGGTTGATGATGGTGTCGATGGCCAGGGCGGTTTTTCCGGTCTGGCGGTCGCCGATGATGAGCTCGCGCTGCCCGCGTCCGATGGGAGTCATGGCGTCGATCGACTTGAGGCCCGTCTGGAGCGGCTCTTTCACGGGCTGCCTCTTGACGATGCCCGGGGCCTTGATGTCCACGACCCGGGTTTCGGTCGACTCGATAGGGCCCTTGCCGTCGATGGGCTCGCCGATGGCGTTGACGACGCGTCCGAGAACGCCTTCACCCACGGGGATCTCCACGATCCTCTTGGTTCTCCTGACCTGATCGCCCTCTTTGATGCCGACGCTCTCGCCGAAGAGAACGCAGCCCACGTTATCCTCTTCCAGATTCAGGGCCATGCCCATGACGCCGCGGGGGAACTCGATGAGCTCACTGGCCATAACGTTCCTGAGGCCGTAAATACGGGCGATACCGTCACCGACGCTCAGGATGGTTCCGGTTTCGGCGACGTCAACCTCTTTCTCGTACCCCTTGATCTGGTCCTTAATGATCTTACTTATCTCTTCAGCCCTTATCTGCATCCTAGATCTCCCCTTTTAAACTCTGTGTTAATTTCGATAACTGTGTCTTAACGCTTCCGTCGTAGATCATCCCCTCCACCTCGGCGATCATGCCGCCGATAAGGGAAGGCTCTACGATTACGTCGACGTCAACCTCCTTCTTCACCACCTTGGAGAGCGTCTGCGCAACCTGCTTCAGCTGATCCTCGTTCAAGGATGTCGCGCAGGTGACGCGGGCCCTGACCCTTCCAGTCAGCTTATCGAGAATCTCCTTGTACGCATCCAGAATCTCTCCCATGACAGGAAACCTGTCTTTATCGAGCAGGATGTTCAAAAAGTTCATCATGTATGCTGATAGAGATATTTTGGACGCCACTTCCTTGAGGACGCGCCGTTTCAGTGTGATATCGTACAGCGGGCTTTCGAGCAGTGACCTGAGGTCTTCGCAGTCATTCACGAGTTGAGCAACAGTCTGCAATTCGTCAAGAAACTGCTTCTCCTTGCCCTCTTCCTGTCCCAGTTCAAACAGGGCCCTCGCATATCTTCTTGCCACAACGTCGCTTTTCAATGTTCTTTCCCCACTTTTTCCAAATATTCCTCGATCAGCCTCTTCTGGTCTTCCGGAGTCATGGAGCTGGCGACAAGACCGGATGCAATATCCCCCGCCATATCGACGACCTGATTTCTCAAGGAATTCTTTGCCTTGAGGATCTCCTGCTCGGCAGACCACTTTGCCTGCTCGATGATCCGCTCGGCCACGATCTTGCCCTCTTCGATGATCCGCTGTTTTTCTCCCTCGAGCTCGCCCATGATCGAATCGCGGATTTCCTGGATATCCCTGTCGATGTTCTTGAGCTTCTCCTGATAGTCGGCGAACTGCTTCTCGGCATCGCTGCGCGCCTTGTCGGCCGTATCGATCATCTCGGCTATCTCAAAGCGGCGGTCGCTGAAGTAGGACTTGATCTTGTCTGCGAGAAGCTTCCAGAGAATAGCTATGAGGATGAGGAAATTGACGATCCGCCATACCATGTCCCAGATCTGCCTCCCTCCGCCCTCACCGCCTTCGGCGGCCAGGCAGGCGGTGGTGAGCGTCATCACCAGTACCGCGAGGAGGGGTATAATCTTATGCAATCTCTCCATCACGCAACCTTCCTCCCAAGGATCTGCTGGGCAATGGTGCCGGCCATGACGCCGAGCTCGGGCTCCAGCTCTCTTTTTGCCCGTTCGATCTCCTCCGCCATCTCCTTCTGGACATTGAGCACGATGGTCTCGGCATTGCGCCGGGCTTCCTCGATGATCATGTTGGCCTGGTCGACCGCCTGCTTGCGGGAAGTGTTTTTCACGGTCATTGCATCGATCTTGGCACTGTAGAGCTTGTCGTTATAGCTCTTCAGGATACTCTGGCTCTCTTCCAGGAGCTTCTTGGCCTTTTCCTGCCCGCCGACGATCCTCGCATCCCGCTCGTCAAGCACCTTCAAGATGGGTTTGTAGAGAATCTTGTTCAGGATGAACATGAGCAGCAGGAAATTGAAGATCTGTACAAAAAAGGTCCAGTTCAGTTCTATCAAAGCGAACCTCCTTATATGACGAAGGTGAGAAGCAGCGCCGCCTAATCCCTCTTCTTATTTCTCTTCCTGGTGTCGATCTTATTCCTTTTCTGTATCTCTCTGTATGCTGTCCAGCCGCCACCAAAAAAACCCAGAAGGATAAAAACTGCAAGCACAACCCCGAGCGTATTGAGTCATTCACACAGTTCATATCCCAACCGGAAGCCCAAACCACGCGATCCCGCCATGACGAAACCCAGCCGGGCTACAACGGCAAGATCTATCAAGAGTTGCGTATAGCTTCTGGACCTCTTAAGACCCTCCCCTTCTTGGCCTTTTAATGAATGGCGGTTCACTCATTAATTGTCTTTCAACTAGCACTTCCGAACATCTGGTGTCAACAATTTTTATTCCCTGGCAGACAGGGGTACGCTATGACCGGATTCTTCCTTGAAAGACCGGCAATCTCCTTGAGAAGACAGAACGCCCGGCAGCAGTATGTCGAACATTGTCGCCCACTTCAAAGATAAAACAAATAGGTATCCGCTATCAGCCCGACCCCTCTGCCCTATCCTCGGTTGGGTCCGCGTGCTGATACATTGTACTCTCTATCCGATGCCGTTGCATTCTCAAACCGTGTTTCCCGGGCTCCCATGCCTGTATCCGAATGCATCGCCTGCTTGCACCCGGGAATCATGTGTGATATTTTCTTGGCATTGTGTGGGAGATCGGACAGCTTCAGCTCCGGGTGAATCGCAGTGACATATCATACTTGAGATTCATCCTCGAAGGTTACGACGGCCTCGGTATCGTCTCCACCCTGGAGCCGATTTCCGCACAGGTGGTGATAACCTACCCGCTGAGCAGAAAAGCTCCGCTTGTACGGCTGATTCACGCGCTGCGCCGTGAAGGCGTGATAAAGGAGGACCTTAAATGATGAGAAAGCACAGCATCGCCTCTGTGATCATGATCATTGTTTTCTCCCTCGTGCTCATGGGCATGTCCGGCCTTGGGACCGTCGCTCCCCAGAACGGCGCCGTTTCCTCGTTTCATGCAAAAGTCATGGACACGACGAACAACACGGTCGAGATCACCTCGGTCACCATTGACGGCAAAACCCTTTTCCAGGCGTCCCTGGGCAAGGGCAAGGCGCGAATCCCATTTGAAAACATATCCCGGATCACTATCAAGGACAAAACCGCCTGCGTTGCCATGAAGAATTCCCAGGAGCTGTGCTCGCTCAAGATCAACGAGATATCGAAAGTATACGGCAACACATCCTTCGGAACCTATCAGATAGCCTTAAAGGATGTCGTCTGGATCGAGATCTCCCGTTCCCAACCGTGAACGCCCTCGATTATTTGTCCATACTCCTGTGTGCGGTATTTCTTGCGCTGGGGGCATACCAGGGCCTGCTCAGAAGCGTTTCGTCCCTGGCCGCTCTCCTGACGGGGCTGTATTCGGCAAAAAAGGCCGAGCCCGTGCTTTCGAAGCTGCTTGCAGCAGTCCATGCCCCGAACCCCAAGGGGGTTTTAGGGTATCTCCTCGTCTTCTTCCTCATCTTCTTCTCGATAAAGATACTCCTGTTCTTTATCCAGAAGATGCTGAGAGCTTCACCGATCTCCGTCCTCGACAGGATCCTGGGAGCCTTTCTCGGCCTCGCCAAGGGAGTTGTCATCGCTGTGTTCGTGTGCACGGTGCTGCAGCTGGCGCTTCCCAGGAATTCGGCCATCCTCGCGAACTCCGAACTCCTTCCGTACTCGAATAAAATCGTCTCTACGGCGGGCGGATTCATCCCGAACGGCGTAAGGGGACACCTCGGCAGAACATAGTCCGCCGAGGTCGTTCGATTTTCTCTGTGGTTCGATTTCTCTAAAGGTATATCCCGCGCCTCAAGGCAGGCACGGGCCGGAGGGGTTATTCATCCGTCTCCTTGTATTCGGAGTTTTCCTCCAGGACGATGTCTTCGACATCCAGCACGTACTCCTCGACCTCCTCGTCAGCCTCAGCCGTACCTTCCATGTCTTCGGGCACGGTCCTGATATCGGATTTGACCTTGGTGAGGGCGCGCCTCTTTTTCCGCTTGAGCAGTCTCTTGGTTTCTTCGTTATTCTGGTCTTCACCGCAGGAAGGACACACCGGTGCCGGTTTATTCAAGTCATAGAATTTGGTGCCGCATTTGTAGCACTTATATCGTTTCCCTAAGTCTGCCACCAAATATCTCCTTTACTCTCTCAAAATTTTGCCTGTATAGTTCAGCAGGGCGGAATGGTTTGTCAAGACAAAAAATCTCATAAAAAGGGTTTATTCGTTCAATGATTTCTACCGGTTGTTGACTTATGTGAGAGGGACGGCTAGTATGGATCGTATCATGATGAAATTCCCGTCGCTCAAGGTCATATTCCTTCTCGGCATGTGGCTGCTCGTTTCCGCATGTGCCGCGCAGATGGGCAAAACAGTCGATCATCAGCAGGACCCCACAGCCCTTTACAACATGGCCGTGCTCCAGGAGAAATCCGGAAATACCCGTGACGCTTCTCAGACTTACATCTCAGTGTGGAAGCTCTTTCCCGATCACGAGCTCGCTCCCCAGGCCCTGTATCGTGCGGGCTCGCTCCTTTCCGCCGGCAATCCGGCGAGGGCGGCCGGTCTGTACCGAGCGTTCCTGGAGTCGTACGCCGGCTCCCCTCTTCGGCCCAAGGTGGCATGCAGTCTCCTTGAAACTGAAATCGAGCTCGGCAGATATTCCGAGGCCTTCGATCTTTTTTTTGCGCTGTCGAGGGAGAACCGCGACGCCGAGCTCATGAAGCCGGGCGTCAAGCTCGTACGAGAGCTCTGCGGTGCAAAGAAATACCCGGAAGCCCTGAGGCTGACCGCAATGATTTTCCCGTATGTCGACAAGCCGTCTCAGGAGGCGCTCCTGCCGCTGTGGAAAACCGCCGTCGAGAAGACGGATCAGCTCGAAGACCTCGTGAGGCTCGAGGAAAGCGCCCATGACGCTCGTCTCCTGAATGTGCTCCTCGCCCGGCAGGTGGACCTGTACATCATGCAGGGCAAGCGTGACGAGGCCCGCAGGATCATATCCCGGCTCGGCCCCGGTAAAGGCCTTTCCCAGTGGACCGAAGGCGGCTCTTCCCGGGAACGGAAAACCGTCGGCGTGCTCGTGCCCTTGAGCGGCAAATGGGAATCGGTCGGGAGCAAGGCGCTCAAGGGAATACAGTTCGCCTCGCGGGTGTTCAGCTCAGACCCATCGCCGCAGGTGGAATACCTGATCCGAGACTACGGAGACAATGAGCAATCCATCCCGGAGATTATCGAGGAGCTCGACATCAGGGAGGATATCATAGCCCTCATAGGTCCGGTCGGCGAGACCGCCGGGAGCATCGCCTGCAGAGTGGCGCGCGAAAAGGGCATCCCCGCTTTTCTTTTCACGCGCGCCGATGCGGCCCCGAACCAGATCTCTTACTGCTTCAGCAATTTCATTTCCATCGACGTACAGACCGAAGCGCTGCTCAGGACAGCGAAAGATATGCGTATATCGCGCTTCGCAATCCTCCATCCCACCGATCATTTCGGGAATTCCTTTACCAGAAGCTTCACCGAAAGATCCGGCGAATACGGGGTGAGCGTTGTCCGAACGATCGGATATTCATCCGATCTTGTGGACTTCAAAGGGGCGGTGCAGAAACTCATCGAGCACCTACCCGAAAACGCGCCACCGGATTTCGAAGCGCTCCTCATACCCGATACGGCGATCAACTCCGCCATGATCGCCGCATATCTTCCATACCTCAACATCAAAGGCGTCCGGCTGTTCGGCCCAACCCTCTGGGACACTCCCGATTTTATCCGGGTGGGGGGCAGATATGTAGAGAACGCGGTATTTGTCAGCGGGTTTTTCGCCAATTCCCGGCTCGAGTATGTCCAGGAATTTATCGATCAGTTCTACTATACCTTCGGATACAATCCTTCTGTATGGGAGGCAAGCGCATACGATACGGCCATCATCCTGCAGAACCTGATGAGCGACGCCTCCGTCTCGCGGGAATCCCTGCAGGGCCTTATCGGATCGCTCCAGGATTATCCGGGGCTGACCGGATCGACATCCTTTTTCCCTGACGGATCGGTGAAAAAAATGATCTATATCCTCACCGTCAGAGACTCCACCGTCTATGAGATCACCCCTTGATGTCGCTGCGGTTTTGTCATAAGGAACTACTTCTATGAAGAGTGTCTTGCGCTCGCGTCTCTTGCTTGCCGTTGTGATCTTCGTGTATGGGTGCGCCCATCAGGAACCGGGAATCCGCCCGGCCGGCGAGCTGTTTCAGGAGGCCACGGAGCTTGCGGAACAGGGAAAGACGGAAAAGGCGGCCGAGAAATTCATGGAGGTCCGCACCTACTACCCGGGCGACGATCTCGCCAGAAAATCGCTCCTGGCCACGGCCGACCTCTACTATGAGCAGGAAGATTATGCTTCGGCCCTCCAGAGCTACGAGGAATTCCGTCTGCTCTATCCCACCGATGTCGAGTCGGCATACAGCCTCCACCGGATCGCCATGTCTCATTTCAAGCAGACAGGCACGCCCGACCGGGATCAGACGGAGACCGTACGTGCGATACAGACCTTCGAGTCGTTTCTCTCGTCTTATCCGAATTCACCGTATGCCGAGGAGGCCAGGACAAGACTGGCAGAGGCAAAAAGCACTCTGGCCAAGCATTACGTCTACATCGGGAAGTTCTATCTGAAGAAGAAAAAGTACGAGGCCGCGTGCAACCGCTTCCAGTATGTGCGTGAGCACTATCCCGATGCGCCCCTGGACGACGACCTGGATGAGCTCCTCTCCCGCTCCTGCGGAGAAAAAGGCCGGGCCGGCGGGTAACAGCGGACGTCCGGGACCTTTGCTTTTCCGCAAGGGAAAGGGGCGCTTATCGTTCTCGTGTTGCATTTTTTCCACTGCCTGTCAGATATCGCAACACTTAGCCGGGCTTTTCCGGAAAGGATTTTCTGGTGCATCGGGAAGCCTCCGATATAACTGGACTTCATTATGATGGCACACTTTAAGCATGCCGCTGCAGCCATATCATGTGGCAAGGACAGCGCATATGACGAAAAGAGAGATCATTCGAGCGCTCATCTTGAGCCCTCTTTACTTAAGCCTCAAGCTCAGAGACCGGGTGAAGCTCATTCGCGCGTTGAAACCCACTCCATAAGTACATGACAAGCCCTAACAAGAGGAGAATGGTTCACTTCCCCAGGCCCAGCTTCCGGACATTTTCCACCCGCACCGTAAAGTGAATGCGGTCCAGGTATTCCAGGAAGGGGATTGCGTACTTGCGGCTCACTCCGATGATCTGTTTCATATCCGCCGGCGCCAGTGACGCATTCTCCGCAATGAACTCCCGCACCTTGTCTTTCAGCCGGGAAACCATCACGTCGGTCGCGTACACGTCATCTTTGATCTTGATGAGCCTCCCCTGTCTGGTAAGAAAAGCCGTCACCTCTTCCATCTGCTTCGGCCCGATCGAGAGCTTCTCCGCAAGCTCCTGGACGCGGGGCGGCTCGAAGCCGCTTGCGGAAAGCATCTGGTAGACTTTTTCGCCTACGGCCTCCATGGCGTCGCCCAAGGTGGGAGTGAAGCCTTTTTTTCGGATGTCCGGGCCGATCTCCTCTATCTCTCCCTTTTTCATCAGATCGGTCAGGAGCTTGTGGAAAAGCTTGGGGTCAACGCTCCCCTTGAGCGACGAGCGGAGGTGCTCCCGTGAAATCCCGGGCGAGGAAGCGTGTGCTGCATGATACTCCCCCACTTTCTCAAGCATGAGCGCTTTCAAGGACCTCGCATACGCGTCGAAGACATAGAGATCGTTGTTCGGGTCGAAGCGGATAATCTGCCCGGACGACAGGAGGTCTCCGATGGCCCTTTCCACGGACGACACACCCTCGGCAAAGACCGCGGCCAGGTGTTTCTTGGATATGCCCCGGACACCCGCATCTTTGACGATGCCCGTGACCTGGCAGATTTTCTCGGCGCTCAGCAGGTCTCTTGCGATCTCCTCGGAGAATCTCCTCTGGGGGGAGGGGTTGAGCACAGTGCCTCCGGCAAGGGTGAGTGAGGGGGATATGCTCCGTATGATGAATCGGTCGCCCAAGGCCGCGATAACGGGCTCTTTCAGGCGTATCCTTGCCACGATCAGCTCGTCGACGCTGTGAAGGCTCATCTCGCCGGTCAGCTCGGCGGTGCCGATGTGTATCTTGACCTCGCCCTTCCTGGGCTTGTCGAGAAGATCGAGACGCGCATCGATGAGCCGCGTCGGCTTGAACACCCCTGCAGGAACGACCCACTGGCCTCGGTCGATGTCCTCCCGGGAGAAGCCCTGAAGGTTGATCGCGGTCCGCATGCCCGCCATTGCCCTGCCCGTCTCCTGTCCATGAACCTGGATGTGCCTGACCCGCGCCTTGCGGCCCGCCGGCTGGATCTCGACCTCCTGGTCCTCCTCGAACACCCCCTGCTTCATGGTCCCGGTGACCACGGTACCGAAGCCCTTGATCGTGAACACCCGGTCCACGGGCAGAATCGGAATACCGGTGATCCGCCGCTCTTCAAGCGAACGGATCTGCTCGTCCAGGACGCGCTTGAGCTCCTCTATTCCGTTGCCGTTCATCGAGCTGACGGCAACGACAGGGGCGTCTTTCAGGAAAGTGTGCGATATAAAATCCCGGATATCGGAAAACGCCAGCTCCAGGAGGTCGTCGTCCACCATGTCGGTCTTGGTGAGCACGACCACGCCGCGCTGAATGCCCAGCAGGCTGCAGATCTGGATGTGCTCGATTGTCTGAGGCATCACTCCCTCGTCTGCGGCCACAACCAGCATGACCAGGTCGATTCCCGAGGCCCCGGAGAGCATGTGCCGGATGAAACGTACATGACCGGGCACATCCACCACACCCACCTTCTCACCCGATGGCAGATCCAGAGACGTAAAGCCCAGCTCGATGGTGAGACCGCGCTGCTTTTCCTCCTTCAGCCGGTCGCAGTCCACGCCGGTCATCGCCTTGATGAGGGATGTCTTCCCGTGATCCACGTGTCCAGCAGTGCCGATGATGATTCTTTTCATAATGAACTGGTTAAATCAGATTCCCTTCGCATCGTCAATTTCATCATGCCCGCTTTCTTCGAATCGCCGGTCATTCAAGGAGATTTGGCTTGTGATTCGGCATCCTCAATCGTATAACCGGAGAAGAAGGTTATGGACAGGCGCATCGGCGTTATTCTGATCGTTCTCGTGATGGAGATTGTGTTCAGGCTCTCCTATACCGCCTTCGTCATCCCTTTGAGCCCCCTGCTTTTCACCTTGGGGGTGAGGCTTGTCGAGATTCTCGTCATTCTCCGGCTTGCATTCTCCTCAAGCGGCGTCCGCGCCCGGTCCATACCACGAGAAATCCTCATCGGAACCGGGGTCGCCTGTCTGCTCGGGGCGACGGTCATCCTGGGCGACGCCGCCTCCAGGATGTTCCTTGAGGGCGGGGCCTTGAAGCTCGTTATTGCGAAACAGAAGGTGCACGACCCCTTCCTGTTCTTCCTGACGGGGTGCATAGTCGCACCTTTCGCTGAAGAGCTCTTTTTCCGGGGCCTGCTCTACTCGTGGCTCAGAGAGAGAATGCCCGTGATCGCGGCCGTTATCGTTTCATCCCTGCTCTTTGCCGGGATGCACGGCTTCATCTCGCCGGTTCAGCTCGCGGGAGGCCTGATCTTCGCCGGGCTCTATGAATGGCGGCGGAATGTCTGGGCGCCGTATGTCGTCCATGCAGCGGGAAATTTCGGGATCTGGATTCTACCGTGGATCTATCCTCTGTAGCCCGGCCGCCGGGCTCGCGGCAAATGACAGTCGGCTCATCTCACGGTTACGAAGGATCGGGCGGAGATCTTTTCGATCATCGACAGCCGCGGGATAAAACATGGTGCCGGAGAAGGGACTTGAACCCCCACGAGCTTGCGCTCATCGGATTTTGAGTCCGACGCGTCTACCAGTTCCACCACTCCGGCAGTGAATGTTTCAATATCAGAGCTCTTCATGGTTTGCAAGCATTGCATGCGTCCGGGATTGAATGCGATTTTGCTTCTCTCTGCACACGATATGCCCGGCTCGGTACGGTATGTGTGGAAGGGCCGGAATGAAAAACGCGTCGACGCTATAGGGCGCAGCTGGAGATGAAGCACCCGCCGCCCGATGAAGAGTCTCCCTGTGCTCCCGGCTCGGGATAGACCTTGAAGCGCCCCAGTGACTGGGTCGAGAAAACGACCAATCCTCCTTCGACCCTGGCTCCTTCGATGGGGACCCATCGCATCTCGCTCTCGTCGAAGCGCTCGACGACAGGCTCGCCGGGGCCGCCGTAGGGCGCACTCACCTCGGCCGGCTCTGAAAGAACGAGCCCGAAGGGCGCTATGGCGAACTCCCTGACGCGGGATGTATCCACGAATACCGCGCTCGAGCCGTTGAGGCTCGAAGAAGTCCACCCGAGGCATATGGGGAAGTCTCCCTCGAGCGCCTGGTCGGGCAGCTGCAGGGAGATGCCGGTATCCGGGTCTTGGAGCAGCATTCCTTCTCCGCTTGTGCACTCGCTGAACAGGGTGATGATATCGAGAACCGATACCCTGAGGATGTGGATGAGCTCTCCGGTGATGTCTGTCACCATGTAGAGATGAACCCCCGGCTCCCAGGAGTAGAATCTGTCGTTGTCGATGAATGCCGAACCAGTGGTGAGAGGAAGGAAGAAGTACGTGCCCTGGGGGTAGAGAGAGAAGAGATCGAGCGGATAGCCGACCTCGGCGACGACGTCCCGGATCGGGTAATTATCCGGGCCGGTCGTGCCGGCGCCGACAGGAACAGCCGGACCGGCGCCCCCCGATATGCCGAGCCGCACGACCCTGACTGTTTCGACGATGTCCCCTGTCCGGACGGACGAAAAGTTCGAAAGGCTGTACTGTGAGATCCCGGAACCGAAAGGATCGCCGATGATGCCGTGAAGCCAGCCCAATATGGTCGAGAGCACTGAAGCACCCTCTGTTCCGGGAACGGCGACACTCACCTCCTGGGAGAAAGAACTTTCATTTCCCGAATAATCATAGGCGGTGACGGCGAGGTAATACGTGTAGCCTTCGAAGAACCCGTCAATGGTGACCGAGGTGGTGTTTCCGACATTGAGGGCGTGGCTGTAATTCCTGCTGGCATTTCCGTAGTAGATCCGGTATCCGCCCAGATCGCTCTCGGTGTTCGGGTTCCAGGAAATCTTCAGGGAAGAAGCGCAGAGTATCCCCGGTACACAGAGGATAAACAGCACCAATAGTGTAAAAAATGCCCCAGTAGGCCTTCTCATTATAAGATCAGCAAAGCACTCACAGTTTTTTCTCTTGTGCTGGAAAATTCGCATTCTGTCAAGTAATAAATGGGGTTTTCTCCGCATATTGCCTCGTGTTTCCG
>DCDF01000250.1 GCA_002316295.1 Syntrophaceae bacterium UBA1062
GCGCGGGCATCGGTTGCACGAGACTCGCGCGACCGGGGGCCTCATCGACTCGGAAGATGTGAACCCGTCTCCGGTCCGACCTCACCCGTGAGACGCGCCCTCCATGAGCCCGATGATTGCAAGGGCCGCCTTTTTCGCGGTCGGGCCCACCTCGAGGACCGGCCCCACGCACATGGGGCATCCGTGCTCGCAGGCGCATGAGCCGATGAGGCCCTTCGCGAGGTTGAGCAGGGTGGCGTGCTGCTCGAAGAGCAGGTCCGAGAACCCCACGCCTCCCGGATAGGCGTCGAAGATGAATACCGTTGGGTCGTAGGCGTCGACCATGACGGCCCCCCCGGCCGCGCCGCCTGCAGGCAGGTCGGTGATGACCCTGCGGTCCTTGCCGTGTCGCACGTACCACTGCCCGCTCTTGTCCCCGATGCAGCGGTCGATGTCGCGGATGTCGGCCATGAGCAGGATTGCCGCCAGGTGGTGCAGCGCATACGCGATTCCCATGAGCCCGTCTATGATCTCCTCCCTCCGGAAATTCAGGGTGGACAGGGCGTCCCAGGGGATGGTGAACCAGTAGCTCGTGGTATGCATCTGCCGCTCGGGCAGGTTCACCTCGCCGTAGCCCACATTCTCCGAGGTGTAGAATTTGATCTTCTTGAACCCGACCACCTTCCGCACCACCTGCACTTCGCCGTGCTCCACGATGACGCCGCCCGTGCGCTTCACGCCGAACTCGTCCAGGACCCGGACATTGGTGTAGGTCATGGCGTCTGTGTAGTAGTCGGAGTCCACCTTGTGCACATAGGCCTTCCTGCGCTCGAGGTCGAGCTTGTCCACGTGGTACTGCTGCGACTCCATCAGGTAGATGGCGCCGTCGTGGACCGTTGTGAAAGCGCTGTCCCAGTCCACCTCGGCGATGATCCGGTGGGCCGATGCATCTGTGGTGTCGACCACCACCACGTTCTCCGGGTCCACGGTCCTGAGCGAAATCTCGTCCGCGGGATAACTCTCGGCCGCCCAATGCCAGCGATCGTCCACCCGGTGGAGCACCCCCTTTTCCTCCAGGTAGCTCAAGAGTTCCTCCAGATCCTCTGCGCCGAACCTCTCACCCCTTTCGAAGGGAAGCTCGAAGGCGGCGCTCTTGATGTGGTGCAGCAGGATCAGCAGATTGTCCGGGTTGATCCTGCAGTGCTCGGGCGAGCGGGAGAAGAAGTAGTCGGTATTCTCCACCATGAACTGGTCCATGGGCGTGCTGCGTGCGATGAGCACGGCCAGGCTGTGCCCGCTTCTGCGGCCTGCTCTGCCCGCCTGCTGCCAGGTGCTGGCCACCGAGCCGGGGTAGCCCGTCATGATGCACGCCTCCAGCGCGCCGATGTCGATCCCGAGCTCAAGGGCGTTCGTGCTCACCACACCCATGACCTCGCGATCGCGCAGGCCCTTTTCGATCTGTCTCCTGAGCTTCGGGAGATAGCCCCCGCGGTATCCGGTGACGAAGTGATCGTCCACGGGCTTGCCGTCCTTGAACTGGTCCTTAAGATACTTGGTGAGCACTTCCACGGTGAGCCTGCTCGTGGTGAACACGATGGTCTGGATGCCGTTATGGATGAGCTCTCCGGCAATCGTCCGGGCCGGGGTGAGCGCGGACTGGCGGATGCCAAGCTCCCGGTTCACGATGGGCGGGTTGTAGAGCATGAAGGTCTTGGCCGCGGACGGCGCCCCGCTCTTGTCGATGAGCACGACCTCCTTTTCCAGCAAACGCTCTGCGTGTTCCTTCGGATTCGCCACTGTGGCGGAGCAGCAGATGAACACCGGGTCCACGCCATAGAAGCGGCAGATCCTCTTGAGCCGCCTGATCACGTTGGCCAGGTGGCTTCCGAACACCCCCCGGTACACGTGCAGCTCGTCGATCACCACGTAGGCGAGGTTGGAAAAAAGCTTCTGCCACTTGGTGTGGTGGGGCAGGATGCCCGCGTGGAGCATGTCCGGGTTGGTGATCACCACATGGCCCTGCTTCCTTATCGCCTGGCGGGCGTCGTCCGGTGTGTCGCCGTCGTAGGTGAAGGTGCGGATGTCCGTCTTCAGATCGGTAATGAGGCTGTGCACCTCGTGCATCTGGTCCTGGGCCAGGGCCTTGGTGGGGAAGAGATACAGGGCCCGGTTCTCGCCGCTCTCCAGGATCTTCTGGAGCACGGGCAGGTTGTAGCACAGGGTCTTGCCGCTCGCGGTGGGGGTCACGAGCACCACGTCCTTGCCATTGCGGATGAGGTCCACGGCCCGTGCCTGGTGACTGTAGAGACTGCCGAAGCCCCGTCTGCGCAGGACGGTGCGGATCCGCTCGTCCACCCAGCCCGGGTATGGCGAAAACTCCGCCTCCTTTGCTGGGAGGTGTTTGACCGCGGTGACGTTTTCCATGAACCGCGGGTTGTCCTGAACCCGGGCAAGCCATTCGGAAAGTGTGAGCTGAGCCATGTGCGTATGCCGCCTTTCTCCGTGCAATGCTCCGGCGGGTCGTTCCCGCCCGCCTCGCTGCCCCTGTCAGACTATAAAAATCCGGCTCTGCCGATGTCAATTACGAATGCAGGCCCGTTGCCCCGGTCACGACGCCTTGGCCTGCTCCGGGCCCTCTGCGGGCTTCCGCTCGCGCAGCGGCACATACTCGCTCTCTCCGTGCAGCGAGGTGACGTATGCGGGCCGGATGAGCTTCGCCTGGATGATCTGCTCGATCCGGTGTGCGGACCAGCCCACGACCCGCGACATGGCGAAGATCGGCGTGAAGAGGTCGATGGGGATGCCGAGAATTTTGTAGACAAAGCCCGAATAGAAGTCCACGTTGGGCGACACGACCTGGCCCTTGCGCTCGTAGAGAAGCTCGGATGCGACCTCGGCGACAAGGTCCATGAGTCTGAGCTCCTGGAGCTGCTCCTTCCTGAGGGGGTGCTCCTGGACCTTTTCCTTGAGAATCGCGCACCGCGGGTCCGAGAGGGTGTAGACGGCGTGTCCCATGCCGTAGATCTTGCCCGCGCCGTCGTAGGCCTTTTTGTCGAGGATTTTCTCGAGATAATTCCTCACCTGCTTCCTGCTCTCCCAGTCCCGAACGTTCTTGCGGATATCGCGCATCATCATCATGACCGCCTCGTTCGCCCCTCCGTGGAGATGGCCGCTCAGCGACGCGATGCCGGCGCAGATGGCCATGTAGGTATTGGCGCCGCTGGAAGACACCGTGCGCACAGCGAAGGTCGAGTTGTTCCCTCCGCCGTGCTCGGCATGGAGCATCAGGGCCAGATCGAAGAGGAGCGCCTCTTTCCGGGAGGGCTTCTGCCCTTTGAGGAGATAGAGGAAGTTCTCGGCCATGGACAGCTCCGGGTCGGGCTGGAGCATCATGAGATCCGAGCCGTTGCGGTAGCGGGAGACATGGTAGTTGTATGCGACCACGGTGGGGAGCTTGGCGATCAGCGAGATACAGTTCTCGATCACGTCGCCGATGGCTATGGACACGGGGTTGGGGTCGCACCGGCTGAAGTGTGAGATAACCGCGTGCAGGGCGAACATCTGATTGTCGTTCTGCGCCTCCTGCATGAGGATGCTCCGCTCGAGCCTGGTGAGCGATCTCTTCTTGGCCAGTACTCTGGTGAAGTTGTCGAGGTCTTCGACTGTGGGAAGTTCTCCGGTCAGCAGGAGATACGCAACTTCCTCGAACCCGAACCGGTCCTCGTCATGGATACTTCTCGCGAGCTTGACAGCGTCGTATCCGCAGTAATAGAGCCTGCCCTGGACGGGCTTGACGACGAAGCTCCCGTCCTCGCGGCGGGTCCGCTCGTAGCCGATCACCTCGCCCTTGGAGGTGATGCCGACCACGACCCCCGAACCGTCGGGGTTCCTCAGGCCGAGCTTGATGTCCTTGGCCCTGACCAGATCCGGGGAAAC
>DCDF01000075.1 GCA_002316295.1 Syntrophaceae bacterium UBA1062
CGTTGAGTTCCCTCACCTGGCCCGGTACCAATCCCTTGAGCGTAACGGGTCCCACGGAAATCCGTTTGATGGATATCACCTCGAGGCCCACGGCATCCGCCATTCTCTTGATCTGATTCTTGAGCCCCTGCCTCAGGACGATTTTCAGAGTCGCTCCGCGGTCGTGCCGGCGCACCTCCTCCACCTCGGCGGGGCGTGTCCTCACACCGTCGAGCTCGATGCCGCGCCGCATCTTCTCCAGCTGGTCAGGCCGGACGCGGGGGATCACCTTGACGAGATAGGTCTTGGGCACATCGAACGAGGGGTGATGGATCTGATGCGCCAAATCCCCGTCATTGGTCAGGAGGAGAAGTCCTTCGGCGTCGAAATCGAGCCTCCCCACCGGGAACACACCGGCGTATCTTCCGGGAATGTGGTCGTTGACGGTCGGCCTCCCCTCGGGATCGTGCAGGGTCGTGACAACGTTTTTCGGCTTATACATGGCAAGATAACGCGTCGCCTGGGGAGAAACCGGCGTGCCGTTTACGGTCACCGTGTCGCGGGCCGGATCGACGGTATCTCCCACCAGAGCCTTTTTCCCGTTGATAGACACGCTCCCGGCGAGAACGAGCTCATCGGCCTTTCTCCTGGATATGGCGCCGGTTGAAGCGAGGTATCGGTTGATGCGCATTTTTGCCATGAGACAAGTCTATACCCGAAAAATCGTTTCACGTCTAATGGGTGCGCCGGCCGAGCGGCTCTCTGCAGAGCTCGCACTCTTCGAAGCAGAAAGGCTCGGTGTCGTTGTAGACGATCAGTCCGATTTCGCCCTGAACCCCGTAGTCAAGGATACACCTGCTGCATATCAGCCGGCCGAGGCTGTCCACATAACCCACGATGCTGCGGTCTGAAGAGCCCCCAGGCAGGTTCGTGTGCCGGAACTCGCTGATGATCCCCATCGATTTGCATGCAGGGCATTCGTACCCCTTACGGGCATCCCAGAAGGTCGTGCCGCACAAGGTGTTCGGACAGTAATAGGTCGACACCCGCTTTCTGTTCCTCTCGAGCAGAAACTTCAGAGCATGGGTGTAGACACCGGGCGCCGAGCCCTCGTATCCTGTTTCTTTTCTGGCCTTTGCAAGCAGCGTCTCCTCACGCCCCGCGTCCGTGTTCTCTTCCTCCACATACGCGATTTTCAGTTTTGCGTCCGCATTGCGGCCCATGTGATCACCCCCCTTGTCATCAGGCTCTTCCCTTTAGGTATGGTCGAGGCCAGGGATATTCAATGAGCCGCGTTCAGAAAACATCGTGCATGCGCTTGATGGCACAGAACTTTCCGCACATGGTGCACACATCGTCCTTGCCGATCCCGCTCGATTCCCTGAGGGTCTTTGCCTTGCGGGGATCGAGGCTGAGATCCGTCTGGCTTTCCCAGTCGAGCCTTTTGCGTGCACGGGCCATGGCGGCGTCTTGCTCCTCGGCATACTTCATGCCTTTTGCCAGGTCTGCGGCATGGGCGGCGATGCGTGATGCGACCACGCCTTCGATGACGTGCTCTACAGTGGGCAGTCGCAGATGCTCGGCGGGAGTGACATAGCAGAGAAAATCCGCGCCGAAATACGCTGCCAGCGCTCCGCCTATGGCACCTGCGATGTGATCGTACCCGGCCGCGCAGTCTGTGACCAGCGGTCCCAGTACATAGAAGGGCGCCCCTTTGCACAGGGCTTTCTGCAGCCGGATGTTTTCCCGGATCATGTCGATCGGGACATGGCCGGGCCCCTCCACAAGGACCTGCACCCCCTTGTCCCATGCGCGCCGGGCGAGCCCGGAGAGCGTGACGAGCTCGGTGACCTGGGCAGGGTCTGTGGCGTCCAGGACCGCGCCGGGGCGCATTCCGTCGCCCAGCGAGATGGTGACATCGTATGCTGCGAGGATATCGAGTATGTCGTCATAGTGCTCGTACAGAGGCGACTGTTTGCCGTTCTTTTTCATCCATGCCGCGAGAAACGATCCGCCCCGGCTCACGATATCGAGGATACGCCTTTGGGAGCCGAGCGACTGAAGCGCCTGCAGTGTCACCCCGGAATGGATGGTCATGAAATCCACACCTTCTTCTGCCTGGCTCTGAACGGTCCTGAGGAAATCGTCGATGGTCATGTCGGTGATATCCCTCCGGGACGATGAAAGCTCGAACGCGGTCTGGTAGATGGGAACCGTCCCCACCATCACCGGTGATTCCGCAATGATTTGTCTCCGGATATCGATGAGCTTCGAGCCCAGGGAAAGATCCATGACGGCGTCGGCCCCGTAGGCGACCGCTGCGCGGAGTTTTTCCATCTCGTCTTCCGCCGACATGTGATAGGGCGACGAGCCGATATTCGCATTTATCTTGGTCCTCAGGCCTTTGCCGATCCCCCTCACGTAAGGGAACGATCTGCGGATGTTCCTGGGTATGGCGATCGTGCCGTGTGCCACGCTGTCGCGGACATATTCGGCTTCGACCCCCTCGTACCGGGCAACTTCGCGCATCTCCGGGGTGACGATTCCTCTGAGTGCCTTTTGTTTCTGTGTCATGAAATTTCTCCTATCCGTGCCTGGAGGGCCCTCGTCTCCTGAGCGGGGTCTGCCGCCTTTGCCACGGCGTCGATGCATGCAACGCAGCAAAAAGGGATCCCTGCAAGGTCTTCGAGCCTCTCCCGTGTGATCCCTCCGATGGCGACCA
>DCDF01000098.1 GCA_002316295.1 Syntrophaceae bacterium UBA1062
GGGCCATGCGCATCTCCGAGGCCGAACCGGATTTCGCCTTTCTGGGCGAGCTCCCCGGCACCAAGGTCATCACAAGGGGCAATCACGACTACTGGTGGTCGAGCCTGAGCAAGGTGAGGCAGGCTCTGCCGCCTTCCGTGATTCCGCTGCAGAACAACTCCGTGGTGTTCGGCGGGGTCGGCATCGCAGGCACGCGGCTCTGGATCGACCCTTCACTCCAGCTGGAGCAGGCCTCGGGTGACGACGGGAAGATCTGGGAGCGGGAGCTCCAGAGGCTCGAGCTATCGCTCGGTTCTCTGCCCGGAGGGCTGGAGAAGAAGATCATCATGACCCACTTCCCGCCCATATCTCTCGACGGCAGAGAGAGCCGTGCAGTGGAGGCGGCCCGGAAGTACGGATGCGATGTCTGGGTATTCGGGCACATGCATCTGGGCAGCCTCGATTATGACGGCTTCAACCGTACCGTGGGCGGGATCCGGTTCGAGTTTGTCTCGGCGGATTACCTGGATTTCCGTCCGAAATATATCACGGGGATGTGAAAGCCTTTTTGTGGTTGTATTGCACGATGTTATAAGTGTATCTTTATTTTGTGTTGATATTCATATATAATTTTTAATATGGAGGAGGTCGAGTAGGAGAACATGTTGAAAAAGACGAAGCTGACAGGATTATCCAGGATCGAGAAATCGCCCGATATTCCCACCCTGGTGATGAACCAGATCATCGACCTCATCGCTCAGGGCAAGCTGAAGATCGGGGAGAAGCTGCCCTCCGAGCAGGAGATGACTGAGCTCTTCGGCATCAGCCGGATTTCGCTGCGCGAGGCCATGAAGCTGCTCGAAGCCAAGGGCTACATCGAGTCCAGAGACAGGAAGGGCAAGTACGTCCGCTCGCTCACCGACAACGTGAAGTCGTCCATCGAAGACCTGATCTCCATAAATCACGACAAGATCTGGGAGCTGCTCTCCGTCAGACGGCTCATCGATTCCGAGGCTGCCTATCTCGCCGCCAGGAACGTATCCAAGGAGCAGAGAAAGCGCTTCAAAAAGCTGATCGAACGCATCGGCGATATCGGCGCGGAGCACGTTCTCACCTCCAAGGAAGGCGGCAAGCTCTATTCGGATTTCTTCGACATCCTTGCCGATTCAACGAAGAACACCATCTTCGTGCACCTGCGCGACACTATCGCCCATGTGCTCACGGGCGCGTTTCCCTACAGCCGCAAAAAGCTTGCAAGGATTCCCGGGAGCTCAAACGAGATCGTCGCCCAGCTCTTCAGGATCTACGACGCCATCGAGAAGCGCGATGCGGACGAGGCAAAGGCCTTGATGGTGGAGCACATCGATTATATCGAGAAGTCCCTGAGAAAGGCGCTCAAGGAAGAGGAATGAGGGGGTCGCTCCTCATCCGCTGAGACTCTCTTCCCCTTGCCACCTGATCAAAGAAGAGATCTCTTCCCAGCTTTTCACCGTCAGGAAGGGATTGTCTTCGCGGTTCCACGGCTGGTCGTAGATGATGGGGGTTATCCCCTCGGGAGCGAGCATGTGGCAGGTGTCCAGCCTGTCTTCGATGAAATATCTGATCCCTTCTTTCTGCAGCACCTCGAGCTTGGCGGTGTTTTCGCCTGTTGCCCTCACCCTGAGATATCCGGGTCGGATCTGCGGGGCGTGCCGCCGGAACCAGAGCTCGATGGGTTCGCCCACAGGCCGCGCCGTGACCAGGAGCACAGGAGATATCTCAGCCAGCCGGGTAAGGACATCCACGGCGCCGAGGTTGGGCGGCAGGTCGAGCTCGTGGGGCCGATAGGTGAGGGTGTCGATGATCTCCATGGCATCGCTCAGCTCCATCTTGATCACCTTGAGAAAGTCGTAGTCGGTAATGTCTTCGTAGTCGATCGCAACGCCGAATTTTGTCCTGGCCAACTCCACGAACAGCCGGAAGGTGTCCGCCACCACGCCGTCGAAATCAAAGGCGATCTCACGGGCGGGGATCTTTGTATTGTGCATCGAGTATCCTTTTTCAAGAGATTTTCGTTTCAGGTGCTTGTATCACACCGGAGATTTCTTGGGAACCATAAGAGCCAAGGAATTTCATTCGGGAAGTAACGGGGATATAACCTGGTGCACGGCCTGTAAAAACCGATTGACAAATGGCAAAGATACAGGATAACCAAATGGCACATACAGGCACGTAGCTCAGGGGGAGAGCACCACCTTGACGCGGTGGGGGTCCAGGGTTCAAATCCCTGCGTGCCTACCATTTTTTTATGGAGAACATATGCCCCAGCGAACCGTAACCGTGGACGGCAAGAGCGTTTCCACGGATGGATCCATCATCAGAGACGTCATCCGCGATAAGCGTGCCGTGGCAGTGCGGATTGACGGCATTCCTGCGGATCTGAGCGCCCCTCTGGCCGAAGGGCAGAATATTCAGACCGTGTCCGCGGACTCCGATGAAGGAATTCACATCATCCGCCACTCGGCCGCGCACGTCATGGCCGAGGCGGTCAAGCAGCTGTTCCCCGATGCAAAGCCCACAATCGGGCCGGCGACCGAGGACGGTTTCTACTACGACTTCGACCGGGACGAGAGCTTCACCCCGGAGGACCTCGAAAAGATCGAGAAGAAGATGGAAGAGCTGGTGAAAGCCGATCTTCCCTTTACACGTAAGATTATGAGCAGGCAGGAGGCGGAGACCTTCTTCGAGAAAAAGGGAGAGCCGTACAAGGCGGAGATCATCCGCGACATGGACGATGACGTCTGCGATGTCTCCCTCTACGAACAGGGTTCGTTCGTCGACCTGTGCCGGGGGCCGCACGTTCCGTCGACCGGGCACATCAAGGCGTTCAAGCTCCTGTCCATCGCGGGCGCCTACTGGCGGGGCGACGAGAAGAACCGGATGCTCCAGCGCATCTACGGCACGGCATTCGGCTCGCCCAAGGCGCTCAAGGACTACCTCAACTTCCTGGAAGAGGCGAAGAAGCGCGACCACCGCAAGCTCGGCAGGGAGCTCGAGCTGTTCATGTTCGCCGAGGAGGCGGGGCCCGGCCTCGTCATCTACATGCCCAAGGGCGGCAGGCTCAGAAGCCTCATCGAGGAGTTCGAGAAAAAGCTGCATTTCAGGCGGGGCTACGACATCGTCTACGGCCCGAGCATCCTCAGGGGAAGGCTCTGGGAGATCTCCGGGCACATGGACAACTACAAGGACAACATGTACTTCACCGAGCTCGACAGCCAGCTCTACGGCATCAAGCCCATGAACTGCCTCTCTCACATCCTCATCTACAAGTCCAAGGTG
>DCDF01000095.1 GCA_002316295.1 Syntrophaceae bacterium UBA1062
ACGTCACTTTCGAGCTTGGCAGATAAAACCCGGCCCGAATGAGCCCATGGGCTCATTCGGGCACCATGGTCTGATTCTTCCCGGCCGGAAGTCAGCCGAAGAAGTATTTCTCAGCCCCTTCCCTGGATCTCTGATTGACAAGTTGTCAGCAGATCACGGCCTGTCCCAATCATTTTGTCATTTTGTCAAAGCTCTGCGGAAAAGCAGCGGGGTTTTTGCCAAGATGTCACTGAGAAGTCCGTCATATATTCATTTCATTTATATTTTCAATGAGTTATATGATCCATTTCATGGCATGGATCTTGCCCTTCATTCGATAAAGAAACAAAAATTGAAAGGAGAAAAACAATGCTGGCCCTCTGGATCGTAATCGGCTGCCTGTTCTTGACGGGAATCGGTATCAGGTTCATGTATCGGGTTCTGGGTCTGACCCCGGTGGAAGCGACAGCGGTATTCGTGCTTATCGTCATGCTGGTGGGAATCAACACCGGCCCGGCTCGGCAGATCATCGCACAGATGTTTTAACGGCGGGGCAATGAAGAGATACAAGCCATCACGCAAGCTGCTCGCACGGATTACGAGAATAAGTGCATACAGCTTCGTGCTCGTGATCATGACCTTCCTCGGCCTTTATGGAGGGCTCTATCTCGACAAGGTCACGAATATGGCGCCGAACTTCACCCTGCTCGGACTCGTTATCGGCATTATACTGGGATTCAGAGGTTTTATCCAGGAAGCGATTTCAGAAAGGAGAAGGGAGTCATGACATTCATATTCACAGCCCTCGGCGTCGTTTTCTTCGTCGCCATCGGTTATCGGTTCGTAACCAGAATGACGACCAAGGAACCCGCAGCCTCCAGGGCGAAGTAACCCGGCTCTTTTCTTGAACGGCGAGACAGCCCCTTGAGAAGGAAGACCTCGTGAGTCTTCCTTCTCAAGGGGCTTTTTTATGCCGCCGGCTTATGGAAATGCGTCACATGAATCGGTAATATGTCTTTGAAAGAGGCACACGTCCATGTCAGACTGTGCAGAACCCGGCGTGGGGGTGAAGGACTGAACATGCAAACGATGAAAATACGCTTCTTCGGCTCCGGCGACGCCTTCGGCAGCGGAGGAAGGCTCCAGAGCTGCATCATGGCCGACACCGGCCGATTTGGCTTTCTCATCGACTGTGGAGCGACAGCGCTCACCGGTATGAAACAGAGCGGATTCGACTCATCGCGGATCAATGCCGTGATCATATCTCACCTTCACGGAGACCACTTCGGCGGACTGCCGTTTCTCATCAAGGAGATCCAGGTGAACGGCACAAGAACCGAGCCTCTGCTTGTGGCAGGACCCGATGACCTCGAGTTTCGTACAGAACAGCTCCTCGGTCTGCTCTTCCCCGGCCATGAGGACGTCCGCTCCCGGTTCTGGCCCGATTTTCGCGTTCTCCACCCAGGACGGACCGAGCAGATCGGCGATATCCTGGTCGCGGCATATCCCGCCGCGCATTCCCCCCTGGCCCGCCCTCTGTCGCTGAGGATAGAATGCTGCGGGAAGATCATTGCATACACCGGCGACACCGAGTGGAACGACGTCATACCCGAGATATCCCGGGGCGCGGACCTCCTCGTCTGTGAAGCCTTCGAGTACCGGGCCGAGGCAGGCAACCACATTAATTACCTGACGCTGCTGAAGCATCGCCGCGAGCTCGAATGCGGGCGGATCATCCTCACCCACCTGGGAGATACCATGCTCGGCAGATGCGGCTCTCTGGAATTCGAGTGCGCGCAGGACGGCTCTGTCATCGAGATATAGACGCCGGCACCGGCTGTTCCACCCCGGTCTTCCGCCGAATACCCCCTCAAACACCTGCTTGCACAGGAAAAGGCGCTCGGCGGCCCCGCTGAACCCCGGGGATTATATCTAAGTCTTGATATTTACTTAATGCTGGATTATAATGACGAGAATTGCCTTTTTTCACCGGAAAAAGGCATACGGTGATATGGATTCCTTACGGCATTGAATTCACGGGAGAAGACTCCGAGTGCTTTTATTGATCATTGATAAGGAGGCATGGCATGAAAATCTTCATCACCGGCGCCACGGGCTTCATCGGGACCCGCATGGCCAAAGACCTTTCAGACCGGGGGCACACACTTATCTGCCTCGTGAGAAAAACGAGCAATATTCGGTCACTGGAGAATATCGGCGCAGTTCCCTTCTGGGGAGATGTCTGTGACCGTCGTTCACTCAAGCCCGGCATGTCGGGATGCGACGCCCTCATTCATCTCGCGGCGGCCACATCCTTCTGGGAGCAGGACAGGGAATCCTACAGCCTTACCAATGTGAACGGCACGAGAAACGTCATGGAATGCGCCGTCGAGGCAGGCATACCCAGGGTTGTTCATATGAGCGCCCTCTCGGTGTACGGCAGGCCCGTCCAGAGACCGTTCAACGAGACGAGCACGGTCGGCCCGGTCCGGTTCAGCGAGTATGCCAGGACAAAATATGAAGCCGAGCGGATCGCCTGGGGCCTGCATGCGAAAAAGGACCTCCCCCTCGTCGTGTGCTACCCCGCCGTGGCGCTGGGCGCCGGAAGGCGGGCTGGCGGGACATCGTTCATCGGCAGGCTCGTGGGCGCTCTCTCCGTGTCCCGGGCGTTTCTCAATTCCATTCATACATTCGTTCACGTTCAGGACGTGGCTGAGGCCGTCTCCCGGATCCTCGACAGAGAATTTCCCATCGGTCAGCGGTATTTCATCGCAGGCGAGCGCCTCTCCATCCGACGCCTCCTCGCAATGGTCGAAGAGGCTTCCGGCAGGAAGCTCGCGCGCAGCAGCGTTTCGATTCCCTCTGCAAGGATCGTTGGCACGACCCTGACCGCTGTGGCCGGCATCACGAGAAAGCCGCCGCTCATGGGGCTGTCGAGCGATTACCTCGCGACTCTGCGCGAGGGACTCGCAGCGGACGGCGGCAAGGCGGTCCGCGAGCTCGGCATGACCTATACACCCATTTCCGCAGCTGTCTCGGAAGAGGTTTCCGAAATGGACGCCGAAGGGCTGCTTTCGGACAAACGAAGGGCAAGGCGCTATCCGCTCGGACTGGAGATCGCATACCGTGCTCAGGGCGATGACGGCCCCATGCGCGGCTATGTCCTGAACATCAGCGAGAGCGGGATGTACATCGTCACCCGAAAGCCTTACCCCAGGGGCAGATATATCAGCGCGAACCTCTCACCGAACAGGCCTGGCGGGTACTTCATGGCCAGAGGCAGAGTGGTGAGGGCCACTGCCGGCGGTATAGCCGTTGATTTTTCCCATCGGGACGGAAGCATCCGGGATCTCATCGAAGAGCTCGGGAAATATCCTCACGCGTCTGCTCCCGTTGCCGATGCGGCCCGCTCTCGGGCGGCTCCCGAGGCATGAGGGGATGGTCATTGTCCTGCGGAAGCATAAGCGGCGTGGGACGGCGGCGGCACAAATCATTTGACGATCTTCAAGTATCCCGGTTATACGAATTGAAATCATGACATCGGGAGCTTTTCTATGATTTTACGAATAGACCACGTGGCCCTTGCCGTACAGGACTACAAGAAGGCGTTCGAGTTTTTCACCAGGCTCTTCGGGGCAATCCCGGGCGCATATGCCGAGGACGGCTCCATGAAGTACCTGTGGCAGATCTGCTCGCTGGGAGATCTGAGCAGGTTCGAGCTCCTCACCCCGACCGGTCCGGGGAGCTTCCTCGACGGGTTTCTCCGCGACAGGCAGGGGGGCGTCCACCATATCACCATGCAGACGCCCGATATCCACCGCGCCCGCCGGACCCTCGAGGAAAACGGCATCCCCTATTTCGGGTTCAATGACTACGGTCCGGTGTGGAAAGAGCTGTTCATCCACCCGCGGGACGCCTTCGGCGTTCTCATCCAGATCGCGGAGTTTCAGCCCGATGACTGGCTTTCTCCCCAAGTGAGAATGCCGGGCGCCAAGAGATGGTCAGTGGAGAAGAGCGATTCGGGTGCACAACTGACCTTCGGCAATCCGGGCGGCGGCACGGTGACGATCGAGCTGAGCGCGGATGAAGTCGAAAGCCTGATCGAGGATTTGAAGAACACGATCTGATGCGTATGCCAGCTTGTGCACGTCTGCAAGAAGGCCGCCAGTGAATACCATGGAGATCACGGTTCATGTAGACAACGCCGTCCGTGTCCTGGAGGCGGACCTTCCGCCGGAGACGGTGAAGCGCATCGAGGCGGACCTCACTCTGCCCAACCCGAAATGGGAGCAGGTGGAAAAGTACAACCGGAGCAGGAGGCGGAACTTCCAGCCGGAGATGCTCGCCTTCTTTCAGCGCAGCAACGGCGTGCTCATCCTGCCCAGGGGCTACATCAACCATCTTCTCGGCAGGCTGGGCACACTGCCGTATATGGTCGTGGATCGGACGCGCACCCTGGATCCGGTCGATTTCGGTTTCCATGCACGGCTCCATCCCTATCAGCTCGCTGCAGTCAGAGATCTCACGGCGCGAAGGTTCGGCGTTCTCGAGGCGCCTCCCGGGGCGGGAAAGACGGTGATAGCTCTCGACATCATCGCCCGCCGGAGACAGCCCGCCCTGGTGGTCGTACACACCAAGGAGCTCATGTATCAGTGGCACAGGCGCGCCCTGGAGTTTCTGAACGCCTGCGATGATGATATCGGGCTCGTCGGCGACGGCAGAAAAGACATCGGCAGAAAGCTCACCATAGCGATCATCAACTCGCTCTATCGAGTCATGGACGAGGTGAAGCCCACCATCGGACACCTGATCGTGGACGAATGCCATCACACCCCGGCGCGAACCTTCACCGAGGTAGTCGGACGCCTCGACGCTTCGTTCATGCTCGGGCTCTCCGCAACCCCGTACCGACGCGACAAGCTCACCCGTCTCATCTACTTCTATCTCGGAGACCGCCTCCACAAGATCCAGCCCCGCGAGCTCCAGGAGATAGACCGGATCATGCGGGCGACGCTCAAGGTGCGGAGAACCCGGTGCTCGTATTACTTTGACTCGGACGAGTACCAGTCCATGATCTCCGCACTTGTGGCGGACCGGCGGAGAAACGCCATCATCGCGCGCGACGTGGTGGAACGGGCCCGCAGCGGCAAGAGCGGCATCGCGCTCGTCATCTCCGACCGCGTTGCCCACTGCGAGGAGCTCTACCGGATGATATCGGAGTCCGGACTTGGCGTGTCGCTGCTCACCGGCGCCGTGCCCATGGCCAGGAGGAGCGAGCTCGTGCAAAATCTGAACCTGTCGAAATCGCACATTCTCGTCGCCACATCCCAGCTCATCGGCGAAGGGTTCGATCTCAAAGCCCTGAGCTCCATCTTCCTCGCCACCCCCATCCGCTTCACCGGAAGAGTCAAGCAGTACATCGGCCGGATCCTCAGGGTCTCCGAGGGCAAGGACGAGGCGGTAATATACGATTACGTCGATGAGAACGGCATGCTCATCAGCAGCTTCCAGTCGAGGCTCAGTGCATACCAGGACATGGGGGTCAGCATCCTCCCCGTTCATCTGGAATAGGCCGCCCTCCGGGCGCATACGGTTCGAGCCTGCCAGAATGTCACGCACGAGTGAGAGCAGGGGCGGGGGTTTTGCCAATTTGGCACAGGCCGGGCTCCGGTGAGGCGTGCCGATGCCATTCTGGCAGAAACCCCGGTTTCCTCATCCAAGCATCCCCAGTTATTTCAATGTGATACACATAGCCTGCCCCTGGCATGCCTCTTGATATATATCAGGCAGACACCATCAATAAAGGAGGGCAAGACAATGATGACACTCTGGATCGTAATCGGTTGCCTGTTCATGACCGGCATCGGCATCAGATTCACCTACAGGGTCCTGGGGCTCACCAAGGTGGAAGCCACCGCAGTGTTCGTGCTCATCGTCCTGCTCGTGGGCGTCAACACCGCTCCGGCACGTGAAGCCCTCATGAGACTCCTCTACTGACAGCACCTCT
>DCDF01000104.1 GCA_002316295.1 Syntrophaceae bacterium UBA1062
AGAGAAAAGATCTTCTCGGATGAAATTCGCGAGTTGCAGAATATGGAGAAACGCATTACAAAGGATATCAAAGACTACCTTGGCGTCACCGCCAAGGTGAAGCTGGTGGAGCCGAAATCCCTCCAGCGTTTCGAGGGCAAGGCTCAGCGGGTGATCGACAAGCGGATTATCTAGGAGGTCTGTCATGAAGGTAGAACAGATATCGATTTTTTTGGAAAACAAACCCGGAGGCCTCTCCAGCGTGACCAAGGCCCTGAGCGATGCAAAGATCAACATACGCGCACTGTCTCTTGCCGATACTTCGGACTTCGGGATCCTGAGGCTCATCGTTGACAACGTGGCAAAGGCGAAAGAAGTGCTGAACGAAAAAGGCTTTGCCGTGGGCAAGACTCACGTGGTGGCCGTCGAGGTGCCCGACAGGCCGGGCGGGCTCAACAGCATCCTCGAGCTGCTGACCGGCAAGGGCATCAACGTGGAGTACATGTACGCCTTTGTGGAGCGCAGCGGCGAGAACGCGGTGATCATCTTCCGGTTCGACTCCACGGACGAGGCCATCGAGGCGCTTAAGAACAACGGGTTCAACGTGCTCAAGGGGGAGAAGGTCTACGGCCTCTGAGGAAGAGGGGGTGGCCGGCCTTTCCTTCATGACTCTTGTCACCGGAAGTGCTGGCGGGAACGGGACAGCGGATGGCGCAGATCGTTCAGGAACACTACCGCGACTTTCAGGGAAAGGAGCAGGGTCTGCTGACGGCATCACGGGCGTTCCTCGTTGCCGGGATCGCGGGCTGTCTGGCGGGCGTTGCAGCCACGATCCTGACCGGATCCTTTCTCTGGATCGCAGCCGGCCTTGCATGCGCCGTGGCAGGCATCGTGCTCTTTCTCGTCTTCGGGGCTCTCTCGGAGATCACCATCATGCTCAAGAAGCTCCTGGGCCTGCCGGTAAAGGGCGTGATTTCGGGCACACGGTCAGGCTCGGTGTCCGTGTGCTCCGAGTGCGGCGGCCTTACCTGGCCTGACAGCGAGAAGTGTGCCTCCTGCGGCGCGGATTTCGCTTCCAGGCCCGCACGCCCGGAGGAATGACCCCGGCGACCCAGGTGCATCCCGTCCGCTTCGGCCGCCCGCGGGAGACGCTCCGGCGGGGCCGGGGAATAATTCCCTTGATTTTGACCCTGTTCCTACTAAAATAAGGGGCTCTTCCCGGAAGGCGGGAGTGAAACCGCGGCTTTTTTCCCGGGAAGGCGCAGGAGAAGTCGTGCATGCGTGAGTATGCAATGCTTGTTGAAGAGAATGTATGAAGGGGAGGGTTCATGAAAAAACTCTTATGTAGTATTGTCTGTGGTTTTCTTGTTCTGATGCTCTGCCTGTCATGCACCAGGAAGGCGGAGGAAGAAGTTTCTCCGATCGAAGGGGCTGCGATGTCGGATGAGGCCGCTGCGCCAGCAGGCAAAGTCGTCGAACTTTCCTACAGCATCTTCTTCCCGCCCGCTCACGCCCAGTGCAAGGCCGGAGAAGACTGGGCACGCGAGATCGAGAAGCGGACATCGGGGCGGGTGAAGATCAACACGTTTCCTGGCGGGACCCTCACCAGCGCGGGCGAATGCTACGACGGCGTGGTGAAGGGGATATCGGACATCGGAATGTCCTGCTTCGCCTACACCAGGGGCCGTTTCCCGGTCATGGAGGCGGTGGACCTGCCTATGGGCTATTCGAGCGGAATGGCGGCCACCCGGGCGGCAAACGAGTATTACGCCCGGATCAAGCCCGCGGAGCTCTATGACGTCCACGTGCTCTACATCCATGCGCACGGCCCCGGCCTGCTCCATACGAAGAGGCCGGTTGCGAAGCTCGAAGACCTCAAGGGCATGAAGATCCGCTCCACCGGACTGAGCGCCAAGCTGGTCGAGGTCCTTGGCGGGGTGCCGGTGGCAATGCCTCAGCCCGGAACCTACGAGGCCCTCCAGAAGGGAGTCGTGGAAGGCACATTCGCCCCCATGGAAACGCTCAAGGGATGGAAGCAGGGCGAAGTCATCGACTACACCACCGACTGTGTCTCGATCGGCTATACCACCGCCATGTTCGTGGTCATGAACAAGGACAAGTGGAACAGTCTCCCCCCCGAGATTCAGCAGATCTTCACGGATGTGAGCGCCGAGTACGTCGACGTACACGGCAAGGTCTGGGATGACGCGGACACCGACGGATTGGCCTTCAACCAGGAGCAGCAGAACACCATCATCTCCCTTTCCCCGGAAGAGAGCGCCCGATGGGAGGCCGCCGTGAAGCCCGTGATCGACGCGTACATCAAGACGGTGCAGGCCCAGGGCATCGATGCCGAGCAGAACATCGCTATCCTGAAGGCGAGCATCGAGAAGAACGGGAAATGAGGGGCGGCTCTGCAATCCTGAGGGAGCGCCGCATGAAAGCGGCGCCGTTCTCTGATTCCCTTGAAAGGTGCCTGTGATGATATCCTTCCTGCGCATCGAGAGATTCGTAGCGAACCTCGCGGACAAGGTGAACTGGATCGCCGCCGCGGCAGTGGCCTTCATGATGCTTCTCATCACCGCGGATGTCGTCCTCCGTTTTTTCAGGAGCCCCATACCCGGCACCTATGAGATCGTCAGCTTCACGGGCGCCGTCGTCATCTCGTTTGCCCTTCCCTATACGTCCGTCCAGAAGGGCCACATCGCCGTGGACTTTCTGATGGTACGGCTCCCCTGGATCGTGCGGGTCGTCGTCAATGCAATCAACGCCTTCCTCTCCATGATTCTCTTCATCGTGATATCGTGGCAGAGCATCGAGTATGCGCAGAGCCTGCAGCGCTCCGGGGAGGTCTCGGCCACGCTCCAGATGCCCACCTATCCGTTCATCTACGGAGTGGCCTTCGGCACCGCCATGCTCGCCCTGGTGCTCTTCATCGAGCTCCTGCGGCAGCTGAAGGGGGCCGAGATCGAATGAGCCCAACCACTGTCGGCATCATCGGCATCATCGCCCTGTTCGTGCTCATCTTTTCCCGGATGCCCGTGGGCTTTCTCATGGCGATCATCGGCTTTGCCGGGTTCGCCGCCATCGTGTCGGTCGACGCGTCACTGAATCTTCTGGCAAAGGACATCTTTTCCGTGTTCGCCTCCTACAATCTGACCGTCATCCCCCTGTTCGTGCTCATGGGCCAGATCGCCTTCCACTCCGGCATCTCGCAGCGACTCTTCGACACGGCATACCGGTTCATCGGCCATCTTCCTGGCGGGCTTGCCATCGCCACCGTGGGCGCGTGCGCGGCCTTCTCCGCCATCTGCGGCTCAACCAACGCAACGGCAGCTACCATGGGCGCAGCCACGCTACCCGAGATGAAGCGCTACAACTACAAGCCCGAGCTGGCGACCGGCGTGGTCGCCGCCGGCGGCAGCCTCGGGATCCTCATCCCGCCGAGCGTCATCTTCATCGTCTACGGGATTCTCACCGAGCAGTCCATCGGTGAGCTCTTCCTGGCCGGCATCCTTCCGGGCGTTCTGCTCACCCTGTTCTTCGTGGCCGCCATCCTCATCTGGGCCACCGTCAGGCCCGAGCTGGGGCCCAAGGGGCCGAAGAGCACATGGAAGCAGAGGTTCGCGTCTCTGCCCGGAACCATCGAGACCCTCATCATCTTCATCGTGGTGATGGGCGGGCTCTTCGGCGGGATCTTCACGCCCACGGAGGCAGGTGCGGTCGGGGCCTTCGCCACCCTCGCCGTCGCGGTCATCAAGCGCAACATCGACTGGAGCGGGTTCGTCCAGGCCCTGTTCGAAACCACGCGGATCAGCGCCATGATCCTGGTGATCGTTGCCGGGGCCACCGTGTTCGGCCATTTCCTGGCCGTCTCGCGCATCCCCTACGACATAGCGAGCTGGATCGCGTCCTTCCAGATGCCCCCGGCCGTCATCATGAGCTTCATTATCCTGATCTACCTGATAGGCGGGTGCTTCATCGATTCCCTGGCCCTGATCATGCTCACCATTCCGATCTTCTACCCCGTGGTGATCGATTACGGGTTCGATCCCATCTGGTTCGGTGTGGTGATCGTGCTCATCACCCAGATCGGGGTGGTCACGCCGCCGGTAGGAGTGAACGTCTACGTGGTGAGCGGGGTCGCCCGGGACGTGCCGCTGAGCGTGATCTTCAAAGGCGTCGTGCCCATGCTGATCGCGATGATTATCCTCACCTTCCTGCTCATCCCGTTCCCCCAGATCGCGACCTTCCTGCCGGGGCTGCTCAGGTAGGCATTCCTCGGGCGGGCTTCCGGCAAAGCCGTGTCCGGACGGGAGGAGGGAGCGCGGAAGCGCCCGGATCGGGAATCTCTTACGGGACGCCCATGAAGAGGCTTCAGTATTTCATGTAGTGGAACGGCTCGATAGTGGCCAGGGCTTCCGGGGTCAGGGTCTTGAACTTGTGTTCCTTGAGCACCTTCTGAGTCTTGTCGAGGTCGGAGACGTCCACCACGAACACGGCCGTCTTGTTGCTCTCCAGCACGAACCCGTATGCATTTTCGATATTGATGCCTGCGCCGGCCAGGAGCTGGACGAGCTTGTCCATCCCCCCGGGCTTGTCTTCGATGACGACCGCGATCACTTCCTTGAGACGGGCATCGATGCCTTCTTTGACCAGGGCCTTCTGAGCGGGCTTGGGATCGTCCACCAGGATGTTGAAAAAGCCCCTGTCGCCGTACGACGATATGGTGACGGCCCTGATGTTGATCTTCTCCCGGGAAAGGATGCCTGACACCCGGGCGAGCTTGCCGGGGGTGTTCTCCGTGGGTATGGTAAGCTGATATGCGATCATCTCACACCTGCCTTGCTCACAGTTATATCAAACAATAAACGCTGCCAGGCCGCTCTCGTGGCAGAAGGTTCCTTCATACAATTTCATAGAGAATCCGTAAAGAATGTCAAGGCCTTTCTCCGGCCCGCCTGTGGGCCGCGAGGCAGCAGGGTTCATCGCTTGCCTCGAGGCCGCTTTCCGGGAGAGCTTGCGGAGATGAAGCAGTGGTCTTCCCACCATTCCTCCCAGGCGCTGCCTTCTTCTTCCGCGTGCTCCGGGGCCACGGCATCCGTGGAAAAGCCGTTGATGCCCCCATTCCAGTTGAGAGAGCTCGCGAGTATCCCGCCTGCGGGAACCAGATACTCGGTGACGGTCTCGGACGGGGCATGGGGCGGAGAGTCGAACTCGATGGTGACGCAGCCGCGGACGTCTCCCACCCGGACTCCGGCGGCGGTGACACTGCCGAAGAACACTTCCTGGCCTACCTCGGGGTCGGCCGGATACTTGAGCGTCGTTCCCCCTTCGGGCAGGTCCGCGTAGCTCCATCCGGCTGACGGCCCGTCATCGGGAAAGAACACATACTGCAGAACGTGGATGTTGTCGTCGATGTCCTTTGCATAGTAGTGGTAGGCGGTGTAATGGATCATCTCCAGGCCGCCCGAGGAGTAATCCGGCAGATACCCCCGCTCCAGGACCACGTTGCAGAGTATTCCTTCGAGCGTGAAGTACTGGTGATGGCTCTGCAGGACCTCGAACTCTGAACAGTCGCCATATCCGTAGAGGGTTGTGAGAAAGTCCACATCGCGGTTCGCATTGCTGAAAAACGGGTTCATATACAGGTGGGTGCTGTCGTCGGAAAAGGTGTAACCGTTCAGCTCGGCGGACTTCGATGGAGAGATCGCCCCCGCGATTGCCGTCAGCACGACATACAAAGAAATGACCTTCATCAACTTCATGAAGCACTTCCAAAGATGTATTTAATTGATTTATTATACACGATTGCGTGCATGCTGGCAACCGGGACCTGCCTCGCGGGTGCCGGGCGGGGGATCGCCGGTCGCCGCTTCCGCCCCTTTCCCTGGTATGCACGCGGCGTTTCCGGATGTTCCCGCAAGGGCGCCATACCTTGCAGGAGAAGGCCCCGAGGGAATTCAAGGCATTGACAACCCTTCTTTTCATGGGATAGAGTCTCTGCTCGTGAAAACACAAGGAGGAAGGAATGGATTACAAGGATACGTTGTGCCTGCCCCAGACAGAGTTCCCCATGAAGGCATCGCTCGTGAAAAAAGAGCCGGACATGCTCAAGCGCTGGGAGGATGAAGATCTCTACGGGAAGATACTCGAGAAATCGAAGAGCTGGGAAAAGTTCATCCTGCACGACGGCCCTCCCTATGCAAACGGACACATCCACCTCGGGACGGCACTGAACAAGATCCTGAAAGATATCATCATCAAGTCGCTCTTCATGATGGGGCGCAACACCTTCTATCTCCCCGGCTGGGACTGCCACGGCCTGCCCATCGAGCACCAGGTCGAGATCGAGCTCGGCAAGAAGAGCGCGGAGATGTCCAAGGCCGAGATCCGCAGGAAATGCCGGGAATACGCGGAGAGGTTCCTGGACATCCAGCGCCAGGAGTTCAAGCGCCTGGGCGTGCTCGGGGTCTGGGACGACCCGTACATAACCATGAAGTACGGCTATGAGGCCACCATTGTCCGCGAGCTGGGCAAGTTCATCGGCAGCGGCTCCATCTACAAGGCCCGCAAGCCCGTCTACTGGTGCGCGAAGTGCGGCACCGCCCTTGCCGAGGCCGAGGTCGAGTACCACGACCAGAGCACGCCGGCCATCTTCGTGCGGTTCAAGATGGTCTCGGACATCTCGGAGAAGGTGCCCGAGCTCAGCGGCCGTCAGGACGACACATATATCGTGATCTGGACCACCACGCCGTGGACGATCCCGGCGAACCTGGCCATCGCTCTGCACCCCGACATGGAGTACTCTGCGGTCGAGACCAGAGAGCATGGCGTGCTCATCCTTGCCGCCGATCTGGTCGACGACGTCATGCGGCAGATCGGGGTGAGTGAATACAGAACGCTGGCCGTGTTCCGCGGCGGCCTGCTCGAGCGTCTGAAGGCGAAGCACCCCCTCTACGACAGGGAGTCTCTGCTCATTCTCGCCCCGTTCGTCACGCTGGACACGGGATCGGGCGTCGTCCACATCGCGCCCGGCCACGGCGAGGAAGACTACGAGATCGGCAAGGCCTACGGGCTCGAGGTGTACGCGCCGGTAGACAACGAGGGCAGGTTCACCAAGGATGTAGGCCCCGAGTTCGCCGGCCAGTTCGTATTCGATGCAAACGAAAGCGTCAACGAGGCCCTGAAGAGGGAAGGGGCGCTTCTCGCCGTGGATACCTACGCGCATTCCTACCCTTACTGCTGGCGGTGCAAGAGCGCGATCATCTTCCGTTCGACCAGCCAGTGGTTCATCTCCATGGAGCAGAACGACTTGAGAAAAAAGGCCCTGGAGGAGATCAACCGGGTGAAGTGGATCCCCTCGTGGGGCAGAGACAGAATCTACTCCATGGTGGAGAACCGGCCCGACTGGTGCATCTCGCGCCAGAGAGCCTGGGGAGTGCCCATCCCGGTCTTTACGTGCAAGGACTGCGGCGAGATCCTCATGTCGGAGGAAATCGCCATGCACGTGGCGGATATCTTTGAAAAAGAGGGTGCGGACGCCTGGTTCACCCGGAGTGAGGCGGAGCTCCTGCCCCCGGGCACGAAATGCGGCAAATGTCCGAACGGCGAGCTCGTCAAGGAAGAGGACATCGTGGACGTCTGGTTCGATTCCGGGGTGAGCTACGCGGCCGTGTGCGAGAACGACCCGAGGCTGGGTGTTCCGGTCGACATGTACCTGGAGGGCTCCGACCAGCACAGGGGGTGGTTCCACAGCACCCTGCTCGCCTCGGTGGGCACGCGTGGGCAGGCGCCGTACCGCTCGGTGCTCACCCACGGGTTCGTGGTGGACGGAGAGGGCAGGAAGATGTCCAAATCTCTGGGCAACACTATCTCGCCCCAGGAGATCATCTCCAAGTACGGGGCCGAGATTCTGAGGCTCTGGGCGAGCGCGCAGGACTACAAGAACGACATCCGGATCTCCGATGAGATCGTCAACCGCCTGGTGGAGACCTACCGCAGGATCAGAAACACCTCTCGGTTCATGCTGGGCAACCTGCACGACTTCGATCCGGACAAAGACATGGTGCCCTACGAGAAGATGCTCGAGCTCGACCGCTATGCGCTCCATGTCACCCAGAGGCTGATCGAGAAGGTGAAGAGGGCATATCAGGAGTTCGAGCCCTATGTCATCTACCAGCAGGTGCACAATTTCTGCGTGGTGGATATGAGCGCCTTCTACCTGGACATCCTCAAGGACAGGCTCTATGTCTACAGGCGCGACTCCCTCGAGCGCCGGTCGGCCCAGAGCGCGATCTTCCGAATCATCACGGACCTCACCCGGCTGATCGCTCCCATCCTCGCCTTCACCGCCGAAGAGATCTGGGACCACATGCCGAAGTTCGCGGGCAAGGAAGAGAGCGTGCATCTGGCCGCCATGCCGGCGGCGGAAGCCTCGCTCATGGACGAGGCCCTCGCCGCAAAATGGGAGCGCATCCTGCTGCTAAGGCAGGAGGTGTCCAAAGAGATGGAGCAGGCCCGCAGGGACAAGGTCATCGGGCATCCTCTGGACGCGAAGATCGTCCTCTCGGCAGAGGGCGAAACCCACGACTTCCTCAAAACCATCGAGCCCATGCTCGACGACATCTTCATCTGCTCGGGCGTGGAGGTGGCTGCGGGAGACGGCAGATACGGCCAGAGCGAGAACTTCAGCAAACTCCGCATCGACGTGGCCAAGGCCCCGGGCGGCAAGTGCCCGAGATGCTGGCATTACCGTGAAGACATAGGGCGGGACCCGGCGTTTCCCGAGGTATGCACCCGCTGCGCGGCCCAGCTGGCGTAAATCGTGCGGAGTGATCCGACGTGAAGAAGAAAGAGAACGGCCGGACATTGGAGGACGAGGGGCTGGAGCTGATTCGGGAGTCCGGGGGCGGCCAGGGGAAAAGGCCCCGGTCTTTCCTGATGTGGGGGATCTTCCTGGTCCTTCCCCTCTACCTGGCCGACCAGTTCACCAAGTGGCTCGTGTACCGGAATGTGGAGGTGGGTACGGGCTTTACCGTGATTCCCGGCTTTTTCGACATCATCCACATGCGCAACACCGGCGCCGCCTTCGGCATCCTCCGTGACATCCCGGAGCCCGTGCGCACCTACTTCTTCCTGGGCATCACCCTGGTCGCGCTCGTGGCGATCTTCACTATCTTCAGCAGGCTCAGGCAGCGCTCGTGGTTTTTCAAGGCCATCCTGTGTCTCATCGTTGCAGGCGCGCTGGGGAACCTCACGGACCGGTTCCTGTTCGGGGAGGTCGTGGATTTTCTGAGCTTCTATATCGACCGGTTCCGGTGGCCCACCTTCAACCTGGCCGACACCTACATCTCGCTCGGCATGGTCGGGCTCCTCGTCACCGTCGTGTTCATGCCGAAAGAGCAGGAATGACGCTCCCGGCACAGGCGGCGCTCACGCCACCCATTCCTCCGGCCTGATGAGGGAGGGGGTGTCCACGAGGATGACCATCTGGCCCTGCGGGTCCTTGTACACACCTTCGATGAAATCGGTCGAGATGCCCGCGGAGAAGGACGGGGTCTTCTGAACAAGGTGCGGGTCGATCACCAGCACATCGGCCACGTTGTCTACCACCATTCCCATGACGCGCTCCTCGACCCTGACAATGAGAAACACGGTGAGCGGATTGTACTCCTTCGGCTCCAGCCCGAATTTGAGCCTGAGGTCGATGATGGGCACAAGCTCGCCTCTGAGGTTGATCACGCCCTTGATGAAAGCGGGCACGTTCGGAAGCAGACTGATGTCCTGGTACCCGATGATCTCCTCGACGGCCTGGATGGGCACGGCATAGGTTTCGTTCTCCAGGGAGAAGGTGATGAAGGATGTGTTGTCTTCCTTGCTCTCCTCTTCACCGCCGGGCCTGAAAACGATTTTTTCCTTGGCCGGCCTCTGAGGCTCTTCCTCATCCTCTTCGGTCGCGTCGGCGGCGTTCTCTCCGGTCTGTTCCTCTTCGACCTTCGGCTTCGGTTCCGGTTTCGGTTTCGCTGAAGCGGCCGGAGCCTCCTTCGCCGCCTGCGGGGCCGGCTCGTCCGGTCTGATCATGTCCGGCTTGATCTGTGTGAGGGCCTCGCTGTCGACGCCCAGGGCCATGGGCACCATGTCCGGCTCCATGATGGTGGCGAAGAGCACGGCGTGCTCGCCTCTTTTGACTTCGTGCGATCCCAGGACCTCACCCAGGCCCTTCCAGCCGGCGACGAGGTCGTCGAGCTTCTTTTTTCCGGTCTTGACAGTGACAACATAGACCTGTCCGTTCTCCAGTTTTTTCAGCACCGCGCGATCGTCTACTCCGAAGGGGCCGAGAACGGTGCCGGCCTGAGGGGCGGGGGCCTTTCCGGACTTGGGCTCCTGGGCGGGCCCTGCACCGGCGATGATGGCCTGGAGCTGCGAGATGTGCTCCGAAATGTCCATGTCGTTGCTCGCCGTGACGTCCTCGAACATGCTCTTGAGCATGTCCGCCGCCTGAAGCAGGGGATTGGCCACCCTGCTCGAGGGGGCGATTTTGCCCGAGCGGATCAGGTTCAGGACATCCTCCAGCCTGTGGGCGAGCTCGCCGATGTTCACGAGGTCGAGGAACTTGGCCGAACCCTTGATGGAATGTGCCGCTCTGAAGACCCTGTTGATCACCTCCGGATCCACGTTTTCCATTTCGGCTTCGATCTTTATGAGGTCTTCTTCGATGTCTGCGATATGTTCTCTCGATTCGGTTACGAACTCCTCGATCAGCTCGTCAAACTCGCCCACCGTGTGCTTCCTCCCGAAGATTATAGTCTTTTATTACATCGGCAGGAAGCGTGCGGTTACTTTAAAGGTTGTTGACACCAATTGTACAATACTAGTATAAATCTGCACAAATTCGAACAGGAGGCCCTTTTGGTGCAGAAGGTAAGGATCTGCCTGCTTGCAATGCTCGTTGTCCTTTTCCTGGGAATGTCCGGATGCGGAAGCGATGGGGACGACGCCGGAGTCACGGCGCCCGTCCAGCTGGAAGTGTCCACGGAGAACCTCCACCCCAGGATGGGCCTGTCCGGTTTCATCCTCGGGAGCTTCATGCTCCTCAATGCCTATGTGATCATTCTGATGAGCTGTGCGGCGCTGATCATACGGGAACAGACATTCAAGAAGGCGGCCGACGCACTGCGTATGGGGCTGCAGATGCTCAATCCCGCCCGGGGCGGCGAGGGGACGTTCCTGAAAATCATCACCCTGCTCTCCAACGGCGAGACCAGGTTCAAGGTCGGCACGGCGGGCCTGATCATAGGGCTCCTCGTCGCCTACATCGGAGCATGGATTGCCGTATAGCTTGCAGAGAACCGGGCGGAACACAGCCATGATCGCGATCATCGACTACCGTGCGGGAAACTTGCGTTCGGTGGAGCGTGCGCTAAGGCACCTCGGCGTCGAGTGCAGGATCACCGCGCGCATCGACGAGATACGCGAGGCCGGGCGGGTCATCTTCCCGGGGGTCGGGGCGGCCGGCAAGGCCATGGAGACCATCGCCTCCCTGGGCCTGGATGACATCATCTGCGAGGTCGCCCGGAGGGGGACGCCGTTTCTCGGTATCTGCCTGGGAACTCAGATCATTCTGGATGAAAGCGAAGAGGACGGCGCCCGGTGCCTGGGCATCATCGAGGGGGTTGTCAGACGGTTCCCGGATATGAACGAGAAGATACCCCACATGGGGTGGAACACCCTCGAGAAGAAGATCGATCACCCTCTCCTGGAAGGGATAGAGCCCGACGCTCAGTTCTACTTCGTCCATTCCTACTACCCGGTCCCTGCCCACAGCGAGGATGCGGCGGCGTACACCTCCTACGGCATCCGCTTCGCATCGATGATTGCGCGGGGCAATGTCGCCGCCGTCCAGTTTCACCCCGAGAAGAGCGGAAGACCCGGGCTCAAACTGCTCGAGAATTTCAGCAGGTGGGACGGCAGGCTGTAGGGATGGCAGGAGGTCTCAGCCGCTCCAGGCGTTTCTGCCGATCAGCTTGACGAACCTGCATCCGCCCAGCGACTCTTCCCTGACGCCGTCTTTGGTTTTGGTGATGCGCTTGAGCTCCTGGAGGCTTTCGTCTCCCACCGGGATGATCAGCCTCCCTCCCTCGCCGAGCTGCTCGACAAGGGCCTCCGGCACATGAGGGGCCCCTGCGGTGACAATGATGCCGTCGAACGGGGCCTCTTTGGCGAGCCCGAGTGAACCGTCGCCGATCACGATGCGTATGTTGTAGTATCCCAGCTCGTCGTGGATCTTGCGCGCGCGGGAAGCCAGGGCGCTGATCCTCTCGATGGAGAGAACGCTTTCGCAGAGCCTCGAGAGGATGGCCGCTTGATAGCCCGACCCCGTGCCGATCTCCAGGACCTTATCCTTGGGCCCGGGCATCAGGCTCTGGGTCATCAGCGCGACCATGTAGGGCTGGGAGATGGTCTGACCGTATCCGATGGAGAGCGGGTAGTCGTCATAGGCCCGGTATTTGAGATATTCTTCAACGAATTTGTGCCGCGGCACTTCGAGGAATGCGCCCAGTATCCGCGGGTCGGTGATGCCGCGGCCCTCGAGCTGCTCCTTTACCATGTGCTGTCTGGCAAGAACCGGATCCATGCTCTCTTCCTATCACCATCTTCTCTGCGGCCGGAAGTGGTTTTTCTCGCTCGCTTTCTCGGCAGTCCGCGCACGGCAACTCATGCGCTTCATTGCCGGTTCATCGCTTAAGATACTGATTTTATTATAATGGATTATCCGGTTTCTGACAATATAAAAGCCTGAGGGTAAGGCATATCCGTTCGGCGGGGTTCGTCGGGGCGGTGATTCACAGCCTCCCGGCGGATATCTTCAGTGCCCCGGGTTTCTCTCCTTGACCCTCCCCTGGGACATATAGTAAATTATTTATGCAATGGATTTTATTAAGATAATGAAAACATCAAGGTTTTTGGACCCGGCCCGGAATTTTGCCGAAGCGAGGCGCCATTCCGAAGTGCGACTGGACCCGCTCACCGGACATTCGAGCAGGATTCTGGACTTCCCGATCAAGAAGATCGACCGGGAGGACCTGAGCGCGCTCGTGGAGGGGTCCAGGGCCTTCTGCCCGTTCTGCCCTGAGGTCGTGGAGTTGGTGACGCCCAAGTTCCACCCGGACCTCCTGAAAAAGGAGAGGTACTCCCAGGGTGAGGCGCTGTGCGTGCCCAACGTTTTCCCTTACGACGAAAACGGCGCCGTGTGCGTCATGTGCAGGCAGCACTATGTGCCGCTCTTAGATTTCACCGCACCCATGCTGGAAGACGCGCTCTCGTGCTGCTTCGCCTATCTGAAGGACGTGGTCGTGAATCAGCCGGACATGATTTACCAGTCGGTGAACTGGAACTACATGCCCCTCGCCGGCGGCTCGCTCGTTCACCCTCACCTGCAGATCACGGCATCGAGCTCGTCCACCAACTATTACACCGACATGGTGCCTGCGCTGAGAGAGTATGAGCACACGCACGGCAGGGATTTCTGGCAGGATCTCAGTGACGAGGAGCGCGCATCCGGCGAGCGGTGCTTCGGCGCGACGGACGACATCACCTGGCTCACCGCGTTCGCCCCGCTGGGGGTGTTCGACGTTCTGGCGGTTCTCCACCATGCGCACGACCCTGAGGATGTTCGGGGAGAGCTTCTGAAGGAGCTGGTGCAGGGGATCCTTCGGGTGATGGGGTACATCGATTCCCTGAACATGTATTCCCTGAACATGTCCTTGTACTTTCTCCTTGACAATTCCCTGTTTGTGCCGCACCTAAGGATATGCCCGCGGGTGAGTATCCCGCCGTTCGGCACGAGCCAGATCAACTACATGAAGATGCTTCACAACGAAACCCTGACAACGATGAGGCCGGAAGATGTGTGCAATGATCTGAAGGCGATCTGGGAAGGGCGGGCGACGTAAGTGGCCTTCACCCGCATTCAATCGTTCCATGAGGAGGGTTTATGATGAAAAAGTTGTTTCTCGCGGTATTCTTTTGTCTCTTCGGCACATCCCTGTTCGCAGTCTCCTCGCCCGAAGTCGTATGGGTAGGAGGCGCCTGGCGGCTTTCTGACGAATCGTCCCCCATCTTCATGGCCGATACCTTTCTCTCCCTGGGGCAGATGGACTCTACATACATTTTCACCGAACCCCTCCTGATCCTGAAGAGCGGGGAGCTCGGTCTCGGTCTGGGCGCCGGTGCGCGGGTACCGGTGATGAACGGCCAGGCCCTGGCCGGATACAATGCGTTTTTCGACTATACCACAGATAACTACCACAAGCGCCTGACCATCGGGGGGGAGTTTTTCTACCCTACGTTTTCCGCCCACATCAACGCCTACCTTCCTTTCTCCGATGACCACGACGGGGAAGAGGCGCTGCCCGGCATCGATTTCACCGTGGGGATCCCCATACCCAATGCGAGCTTCATCACCCTGTGGCCCGGCATGTATTACTACGACGGCAAGGACGAAGACGACATGACAGGGCTGAGCTTTGTCGTGGAGGCAAAGCCCGTAAAGGCGCTGTCCGTATTCATCGGCGGCCGCAACGACGCGCTGGAGTCCGGCAGAGACAGGGGCGAGGTGTTCGTGAAGTTCCAGGTCACCATCCCCATGGAGCGACTGGGTGAAGACCTCTTCAAGTTCGAGCAGGGCCAGTACCCGCTCAACGTGAACGCCCAGCTCGATCACCGGGTGGTGCGGGAGCCCTTCATCACCTACGAGAACAAGCGGCCCTGACAGACAGGGTTCGTGCTTGACTTCAGAGATGATTCTCCTCTATAGAGAACGACGGTAACGGGAAGTGGCTCAGCCTGGTAGAGCACAGCGTTCGGGACGCTGGGGTCCGGGGTTCAAATCCCCGCTTCCCGACCA
>DCDF01000105.1:0-9155 GCA_002316295.1 Syntrophaceae bacterium UBA1062
TACACCAGCCTGTGCATCCAGCAGAGAAATTCCCTCTCCACAAAGGATGACGCTTTGGCGCTCTCGATCTTCACCTGGTTCTGGTTCAGGCTCACCGCGATCATTTCAAGGAGTATCATGAAATAAGGGATGGCGCTCGTCATATGGCCGATGTAATAGGGGTTGGCCACCTTGACCGAATGCTTGATCACGTTGTTCTTGATCTCGGAGAGAACATCCCTGATCAGCTTGGGCTCGCATGGTATGTCGGTGCTGTTGAATATGCCGGCGAGCTCTTCAATGGAAATGGAGGAATGGATGCCCCCCTTTTCTTTGAAGAAATCGTGTATCATGTCCAGAAGATGGACGCCGAACTCGATGAATCTGTCCGAAGAATCCGGCATAATGAAGAGCTTTTTCATGAAACCCGGTGTCGCTTCGATTTTCTTGCTAGGTGTATGCGTCCCAAGTTTTAAAGATTCCATGGAACAGCCCCTTGTTTTATTCTTTGCAAAAAAGATATATATCACAATTTATGGTACATGAGAAAGGAGAAAAAGCATTCCAAGATACGGGCAAAGCTACACTTTTTCTCGTTCCTACACCGATCGGCAACCTCAAGGACATCACTCTGAGGGCCATCGAGGTGCTCCGGGAAGTCGATCTCATAGCCTGTGAGGATACACGGCATACCCGCAAGCTCTTAAGCGCCTATGATATTCACACGCCGCTGATGTCGTATGAAAAATTCAGCGAGAAAAAGAAGATATCCCACATCATAAATCTCCTGGCAGAAGGCGGCAGCGTTGCACTGGTGAGCGATGCCGGCACTCCGTTGATCAGCGATCCGGGGTCGGTGCTGATCAGGGAGGTCAGAGACAGAGGCATGAAGATCGAGGCCCTCCCCGGACCCAGTGCGCTAATCGCCGCCATGGCCGCTTCCGGGTTCGAAGGCCCTTTCCGCTTTATCGGATTTTTCCCCCGTCAGAGAGGTGCCGCGGTGCGTGAGGTCATGAGAATGAAGCTGTCCACCGATCACACGATATTCTACGAATCACCCCGCAGGATTGCCGCAACCTTGAAGCTTCTCGATGAGAGCCTGGGCGATCGGTCGATTTTTTTTGCACGTGAGATTTCCAAAGTGCACGAGGAGCATCTTTTAGGCCGCGCCGGGCAGATTCTCGAGACACTCTCCGCCCGCCGTGAAATCGGAGAGGTGACCGTGGTGGTCCAAGGCTCGGCTCAGGTGCAGTTTCTCGATGAAAATTCTCTGAAACAGAGAGCCCGCCGGCTGATGGGAGAGGGCTATACAAAGAAGGACATCCTCGGGGTGCTTGTGGATGAGACAGGCCTGGGAAGAAACAGAATTTACAGGCTGCTTCAGGATCTCGACTAAAGTATTTCATGCTGTATGACGATATGGCAGTTAGAACTCCGAAAAGGGGAAGGGCATGAAAATCAATCCGGAAATTTCAAGTGTTATCAACCTGGTGAAGAGAGAGAACGACTATCAGAAAAAGGCTCACGATAAAGACGAGAGCCAGAGCAGAATGGCGGACATCATCTCGATAGAGAACAAGGCCGCCTCGCATCCCGCTGTCGAAAGTGTCGAGGAGGCCCGCGAGCTCCTGACCGATGTCATGAGCAAACTGGAAAACACTTCCCCATCAGTACATAACCTGAATCATTACAGGATTTCTCAGCTGATCAGTTAGACCAGGAAAAAGCAAGAACCGGAAAATACTCGGAGGAGTCTCCATACGGGGACTCTCCCGATCTGTCTTCCTCTATTAGATTTCAGCAGGCTCTTGGCCGAGCGCCTCAGTGTTTCCGTGTTTGATTTCGCCGATATGTTTTATCCGCACGAGGTCTCTGGTGATCTCGGGCATGAGGATGCTTTCGATCTTTGGCGGCTTTTTGATGAACCGGTAGTAATCATCACCGATATAGGTGCCTGAGATTTCCTGGGTGAAATTCTTTGCGGCGATGTCGGAGATGCTCAGAACAGACAACTCCTTGATGATATCTTGGGATATCTGGCCGACTTCCCGCAGCGGCCAGAACATGGGCCAGTGATGCCGGTGAATCGCATTACTCAGTCGTTCGGGCATCTGCCATCGCTTGGCCAGAATGCCCCCGAGGGTGGCATGATCGATGCCGTAGAATTCCGTCTCCTGTCTCAGGCGTTCTCTGGGGTCTGGAGAGAAGCCGTTCTCGGGCTGGGGCAGAGACTGCGACAGTACAGTCTTGGCGATATCGTGAAGCATGCCCAGGGTGACCATGGTACCGCCCGGCACACCGATCCTCGATGTGCTCGCAAGATATGCGGCGATGGTGGATGTGAGGTTCGCGTGGATCCATTCCTCCCGGCTCGGCTTAATACCGATCTTCGAGGTTCGCTCTTCCATGACGATACGGTAAATCTCGTTATAGCCGAGAATGACAATGGCATTGAAAATGTTGTCGACCTTCTGGACGAGCCCGTAATACGGTGAGTTCACCCGTTTCAGAATGAATGACGTGAGCCCCTGATCGGTTATGATGAGCCTGCTAATGTCCTTGGGGTTGATGTCGGGGTCGTTCAGCTTCGAGGAGATCTCGGTGATCAGCGGCGAAATGGATTCCAGGCTGTTGATTATGTTTTCGACATCGCGAGGAATCTCGGTGAGGAGTTCTCTTTCGGGTTTCCAGTCGAAGTCGTAGGCGTTCGTAAAGGTGTCGAGATTATCCTCGGATGATATGCTGATATATTGCGCCGGGGCCTTCCTCATATTCGAAGCGGGTCTTTTTGTGAATGCTTTCAGCGCGAGTGCAGCTGCAGCGAGACCGGCCGCGACGAAAAAGATCATCCAAAGTAATTGTGCGGTTTCCATTACCACACCTTATCGGGAACCGCAGATCCACTCTTTAATCCAATTTATCCGTTCAGATGGCGCTAAAGAAAGTGGTGGAGACATCCGAGTGATTGGGTAGTGGAGGAGATACAGTATTCTGCTCAGAGTAGGGAACATATACTCAGCCTCATTTCGAGGTGCACGAATATCCTTACCCTGCCCCATATCGTGCATCAGATCTTGGAAGTGACTTCGGGAAAGAAATCCTCCGCCTCCGATCTGACTCCGCTGATCGAAAGCGATCCGGCTCTGACTGCAAGGATTCTCTCGGTGGCGAACTCCTCGTACCTCGGATTCACCAAGAAGGTGTCCACCATATCCCATGCAGTGGTGGTTCTGGGGTTTCAGGAAATCCAGAATCTGGCCTTGAGCATGTCCGTCATCCAGCTGTTCAACCGCAGAGGTTCGGACTTCACGGAAAAGCTCTGGAGGCACAGCTTTTCCGTAGCTGTGGGCTCTCGTATGCTCGCTTCGTATCTCAACCTCAAGACGGACGGGAAGTATTTTGTGGGCGGGCTTCTCCACGACGTGGGCAAGATATTCCTCTGCCAGTACCTGCCGGAGAAATTCAGCGAGATGCTGACCCTGCTCGACAGACAGGACTTCAGGATCACCTATCATGCACTGGAAGAGCGATTCTTCGGGATCGCCCATGCAGAAGTCGGCGGAAGACTCCTCGAGTCCTGGATGTTCCCCCGGGATATCATCGACGCCGTGGCCTGGCACCACGAACCTCACAGAGCGCTTTCAGACCCTGCCCTGGCCGCGTGTGTCCATCTCGCGGATATTCTCTGTACGATACGAGGGATGTCTCCATTGGGAGACCGCTACTTCCTCCCCATGGATAAAAAGATTCTGCCACTCATGTATGACCTGAAAGAAAGCTTCGGCACGGAAGGCCTCATCGCCCTGATGGGACAGCTCGACCTGGAAATAGACAGGCAGAACGCCCTGCTTTCCGCCTTCAGATGGTAGTCGGAGCGGGCCGCCTTCCGCGCACACGCCGAGAGTTACCGTGACAGGAGCCTTCCCAGGAGTGTATGCCCTTCCTCGATGAAAAGGCCGGTTTCCCAGGCGTCTTTTTCCGTGAAGCGCCGGCTGTTGTTGCCGGGTGCGGCGCTGTCATAGATGACAAAGGGAACCGGATCCGCGGTATGTGTCTTCTTCGCTATGGGAGTAGGGTGATCGGGCAGGAAGAGCACGCGGAAGGGCTCGTCCTGAGCCTCCATGCTCTTGAGTATACGGCCCACCACCATCTCGTCGAAGTCTTCTATGGCCTTGATCTTCTCGCGGAGAAGGCCGCCGTGCCCGGCCTCGTCAGGCGCTTCAACATGGACATAGACCAGATCGTGGACAGAGAGCGCTTTCAATGCGGCCTGCGCCTTCCCCTCATAATTGGTGTCCAGCCATCCGGTGGCGCCCGGAACATGGATTACCTCCATGCCTCTGAGCATACCCAGCCCTTTCAGGAGATCCACGGCTGAGATCATGGCGCCCGAAACGCCGTATTCCTGCTCGAGGGTAGGCACCTTCAGGCCTTTTCCCTCTCCCCAGGGCCATATGGCCGTAGCCTCCCGTTTCCCCAGCTTTCTCCTGGCGATATTGACGGGATGATCCCTGAGCGCATCCATGGATCGGTGAATGAGCTCTCTGAGCAGTCCGTCGTTCGGCAGGTGCGGTTCGATGTATTCACCGGTAATGTCATGAGGAGGCGTGGTTTTCGGCGCCGGATTCTCATAGCCCTGGATCACCATGAGATGTCGGTATTCGATCCCGGGATAGGCGTGGATGTTGTCATATCCCCGCAGCATGGACCGTACGGTTTCGATGAGCTCTCCGGCTTCCTGGGTCGAGATGTGATCGGAGCAATAGTCTTCCAGAATCAGGCCTTTTTCCCTCCGGGATATCGTAACGAGGTTGATTCTGAATGCGGTGTCGTCGCTTTTGAGATCGACGCCCATGCTGACCGCCTCGATAGGCGCCCGGCCGTTATAGTGCTCTGCGGGATCCAGTCCGAGAACAGTCATGTTCGCCACATCGCTTCCGGGGGGAAATCCCTGCTTCACCGTACGAACCATCCCCAGTTCACCCCGGGATGAAAGCTTGTCCATGAACGGGGTGTTTGCCACATCGAGGGGGGTCTTCCCCCCTAGGTCTTCGAGAGGCTCATCGGCCATCCCGTCACCGAGTAATATGATGCTCTTCAAAATCATTATCCTCCGTTGTTCGGATTGATGCCTTTCCACGATACCTTGCATCAGGTCGGGAGACCTTGCTGTCCCGCTCTCCCCCGCGTGTCTCTGAACCGGGCCGCGGTGATGCAGGAAGAGGAGGGGACGTTCACCAAGCTCTCGGGATTTTTCCCTCCTCCAGCGGGATTTTTTACTTGAGAAATATCGCTGATCTGCATATTCGCTTCTTCTGCACTCGGAAAACGCGTCCGGCAACCGTTCATGAGGGCCTTTTCAGATTTTTGTCTTCAACCCTGATGACAACGGGTTTCCCGTCCACCTCGTCCAGTGACGCTATCTTCTCCACTGCGCTCCTGATGTTCGACTCTTTCGCCTCATGAGTGAGCATCACGATGGGGATATACCCATCCATATGAACCGCCTTCTGGATGACCGAAACAATGCTTATGTCCCTATCACCCAGAATTCCCGCAATCTTGGCAAGCACGCCGGGCTTGTCCGTCACGTTTATTCTCAAATAGTAATTGGTGCTGATATCTTCAATAGACATATAGCTTTTCGGTTTCGAGATTCCTTTTCGATATCCCAGGTGCGGGACCCTTCCCGCGATCCCGGCGAGGATGTTTCTTCCGATGTCCGCGATGTCACTCACCACGGCGGACGCTGTAGGCATCATCCCCGCCCCCCTGCCATAGAAGAGGGTCGAGTCCACGATATCCCCCCGCACGTAAAACGCGTTGAACACTCCGTCCACTTTGGAGAGGAGATAGTTCAGCGGTACGAGTGTGGGATGTACCCGCGCCTCCACCTTCTCGCCGCGGTTTATGGCCAGGGCGAGGAGCTTGACCTTGTATCCCAGTTCGCGGGCATATCCAACGTCGAGTATGTCGAGGCCGGAAATCCCCTCCACGTAAACCCCCGACATGTCCGGAGGCACTCCGTAAGCAAGGCTGGTGATGATGGCGAGCTTATGGGCGGAATCCGTCCCCTCCACATCCATGGCGGGGTTCGCCTCTGCATAGCCGAGCTCCTGAGCCTGTCTGAGAGTGTCTTCGAAAGACGAGCCCTTTTCGCTCATCTCTGTGAGGATGAAGTTGCAGGTTCCGTTCAAGATCCCGTAAATGAAGACGAAATTGTTCGCGATCAGGGATTCCCGCAAGGTCTTGATAATGGGAATTCCGCCGCCGACCGAGGCTTCATAGTAAAGATCCCTGCCGCATGTCTGTGCTGCATCGAAGAGTTCCTTGCCTTTGGATGCCAGAAGCGCCTTGTTGGCGGTCACCACGTGCTTGCCTGCCTTGAGGGAGTCGAGAATGAAGGTCCGAGCCGGCTCGATGCCGCCGATGAGCTCCACGACGATGTCTACATCGGGATTGTTGATGATCGCATATGCATCGGTGGTGAGCATGTTCCTGGGAATGGAAACACCGCGATCCTTCGTGATGTCGATATCTGCGATAGCGGTCAGATCGAGTGAGAAGCCGAGGCGCTCTTCGAGAAGGGCGGTATTCTCCAGCAATGTCTTCGCCACGCCGGTTCCGATAGTTCCAAGACCGATCAATCCGATTTTTACGCTGTCCATTACGTTCTCCTTACGCTGTGTCGCATCGTGTATGATTTCCTGCAAGAGGGCAGGTGCATCTCATGGCTCATGGACGCAAAGGAAAGATACAGCATTCATCTGGTGCCCTTCGAAGTCCGGCTCTCGGCCGGCATCCGTCTCATTTCCCGTCGTTGTGGATATTCTCCAAGGCTTCTCCGGCCTGGTATGAACTTCTCACCATTGGTCCTGATATAACATATCGTATGCCGAGAGTTTTCGCAATATCTGAAAATCGCTCGAAATCCTTCGGCTCCCAGTATCGGGAAACCCGGACCTGAGCCCCGGTAGGCTGGAGGTACTGGCCGATGGTGACGATATCGCAACCGGATCGGGCGAGATCCTGCAGAAGCTCGACGATTTCCTCTTCCCGTTCTCCCAGGCCCAGCATGAAGCCGGACTTCACCACCACGTCGTCCGAATATTCCCGGGCGCTCTTCAGCACCTCCAGGCTCCTCTTCAGGCTTGCCTGAGGGCGGACGGCCTCATAGAGGCGCCCTACCGTCTCGACATTGTGATTGAACACATCGGGTTTCTCCCGGAGTACCGTCTCAAGCAGGTCTTTCCTTCCGGAAAAGTCCGGAGTGAGCAGCTCGATCGAAGCGCAGGGGAGATGCATCCTGATCTCCCGGACTGTCCGGGCGAACGCGCCGGCGCCCTGGTCCGGAAGATCATCGCGGCTCACCGAGGTGATCACGACGTGTCTCAGTCTCATGGCGGCGGCAGCCTTCGCGACACGCTCCGGCTCGCAGGGGTCGGGAGAGTCGGGGGCACCCTTGTGGATGGAGCAGAACCGGCATCGTCTGCTGCAGGTGCTGCCCAGAATGAGGAAAGTCGCCGTCGGCCTGGAGAAGCATTCGGCGATATTGGGGCAGCGCGCCTCTTCACAGACTGTCGCAAGACGAAGGCCGCGAAGCCCTTCCTTCGCGCAATGGAGATCTTTCAGCCGCTTGTGCTTCTTCGCCCAGGAAGGGATCCTTCCTCTGCATCCCTGGGCGGATGTGGGATCGCTCATGCGTCACTGCGCTCCGCTGAGCTGCTCCGCGATTTTGTCGCGGGTAACCAGAATGTGCTCGGAGATAATGTGCGAATCGCTGATCACCGGCATGAAATTGGTGTCTCCCGACCAGCGGGGGACAATGTGGACGTGAAAGTGGTCGGCGATGCCCGCGCCGGCGACCGCTCCGATGTTGCATCCTACGTTGAAGCCGTCGGGATTCATGGCCTTGCGTACAGCCGACACGATTTCCTTCACCAGTGATATGATCTCGGAGAACTCTTTCTGGCTCACCTCGGCGATATCTCCTACGTGACGGTTGGGGGCCACGAGACAGTGACCCGTCGTATAGGGGAAGCGATTCATGATGGCGAAGCAGCTCTTCGTCTTTTTGAGAATGAGCGGATCCTCGCCTTGAGGGGCAGTGCAGAACACACAGGAAACGTCTTTCGGACGGGTAATGTATTCGCTGCGCCAGGGCGCCCAGAGTGTGTTCATAACGGTATGATTTCTCCTTGCATTTTGAATTTCATCATCTGCATTATACCTTCGGATCATGCGGATGTAAATCAGGAGTCTCCGGCCGGCATGTTCCTGAAAAGCGGCTAGAGGTACTCATCCGAGTCTGCATAGATATTCTTCACATCGTACACCACACAGCCCGGGGCCTTGTATCTTCTGATGTCGAGCCGCTTGAATTCGTCATGGGCCACGGCCGCCATGATTCCCTCGTACCCGGGCTTGAGATCGGATTCCTTCGTGATGAGGTCGATCCCGTACTCGTGCTTTACCTCCAGGGGATCGGCAAGGGGATCGAAGATATCGATGTTGCACGCGAAATCCTGAAGCTGGCGCACGATGTCGATGACCTTGGAGTTTCTGATATCCGGGCAGTTTTCCTTGAAGGTGATCCCCAGGACCAGAACGTTTGCGTCTGTGATCCGGTGGGCCTTTTTCACCATCATCTTGACGAGCTGGGTCGCCACGTACCTGCCCATCCCGTCGTTGAGCCTCCTCCCAGAGAGGATGATCTGCGGGATATAGCCCAAGCTCTCGGCTTTGTGCGTGAGATAATAGGGGTCGACCCCGATGCAGTGTCCGCCCACGAGCCCCGGCTCGAAGCCCAGAAAGTTCCACTTGGTGCGTGCGGCCTCGAGCACGTCCCTGGTCCGGATGCCCATGCGGGCGAAGATCATGGAAAGCTCGTTGATAAAGGCGATATTGATGTCCCTCTGGGCGTTTTCGATGACCTTGGCGGCCTCGGCCACCCGGATGGAGGGCGCTCGGTGAGTGCCCGAGGTGACAATAGATGCATAGAGTGCATCCACGATGTCCGCCGCTTCCGGTGTCGAGCCCGATGTCACCTTTGTTATGGTTGCGAGCCGGTGGTTCTTGTCCCCGGGATTGATGCGCTCGGGGCTGTACCCGCAAAAGAAGTCCACGTTGTAGGTGAGGCCGGACGTCCGTTCGATGACGGGCACGCAGTCCTCCTC
>DCDF01000105.1:9305-9522 GCA_002316295.1 Syntrophaceae bacterium UBA1062
GATTCGTATATGACGATGTCGCCCCGGGAGATCACTCTTCCCACGGTTTCGCTCGCCTTGATCAGGAGAGTGATATCCGGCCGGTTGAAGACATCGATGGGGGTGGGCACAGTGACGATGTAGGTGTTGCACGCCTTCAAGTCTTCCTCACTGGTGGTATAGGTGAGAAATTTCGCGCACAACAGCTCTTCCCTGCTCATCTCGCGCGTCCTGTCGA
>DCDF01000083.1:0-28269 GCA_002316295.1 Syntrophaceae bacterium UBA1062
CAGCGTCAGGCGGAGATCGATCGGATCCGTGGAGAAATGGGGTTCACCGGCAATCAGATCGAATCCATGGCCAGGCGCGATGCCGACAATCAGAGGCGATGGGATATCGGCCTGGAATATATGGAAGAGCGCGGGCGCATCGTGCGGGAGTTCCAGGGGCACGAGCAAGAGGAGCGGCTGAAAGCGCTCAGGGAGCGATATTTCCTGGATGAGGCAGGAACCATCGAGCTCGAGGAAAAAGACGGATTTTTCCGTTTCGAGAGGCCTCGAATCTACGGGAGAAATTAGCCTTTGGGAGCACCGGGCTATGCCACGCATCTCTTGATCATTGCGCAGAGACCAGCGGCAGCAGAAGAATGGCGGTCAGGTTCTGGAGAAAGTGGATCACGACCGGCGCGATCAGGTTTCCCCGCCAGATATAGACTGCGGCCAGGACAGCACCGGTGGCGCCTACCGTAATGACCCCCGCAGACCCTTCATACCCATGGCCGAGGGAGAATACGAAGGACGATGCAATGACGGCGCCCACTCTGCCCAACCCCAGGTTCATGAACCGCAGCAGAAGATATCCCCGGAAGATGGTTTCCTCCGCTATAGCTACGACCACCACCAGAAAAAAGGCCAGACCCATCTGCACAGGATCGTCCGGTGTCAGGAAAGAGGCTTGTGACACCGGCGGGGAGGAAAACCCGATCTCCTGGAGAATGCTTCCCAGAAGGCCGGTAAAGTAGAAGACCGCCGGAAAGAGCACGACACCCGCAAGGATCTCCCGTCCGCTGTTTTCGAACCTCCATCCTATGCTGCTCACCCGCTCCCTGTTTCTCCAGAGGAGAAACAGGATCAGCGCCACCATGGCCGAGTCCCTGAATATGGTGTCAAATGCCGTGAGAGCGAAGCCGACGGTTACCTGCCTCACTGCGAAAAGGCTCAGGATCATCGAAGGAACGATCAGGAAGAGATAAACCGTCACCTCGAAAAACTGTACCTTTCTGCTCGGATGAAAAGCCGGCACGCTTTCAGGGAGTATCTCACGGTCTTCCTGATCCATACTGTTCTCTTTCCGTGCGGGGCATGTGTAACGGCCGTTCGGGATGGCTGCGGCCCGTTTCTCCGGACAAAGCCCTGCCGGTAAAATGCATGAGGCTTATAATAGGCATCCCCCGGGGAATAGCAACGGTTTCAAAGAATTGGCCTTCGCCCGGTGCGCCAGGCATTTTTTTGCTCATGCACTTGATACGCGATCAACAGGCCCCATTCTCATGAGTGATAGCAAGAGAGCCTGGGAGGTGTATGATGAAGGTGTTGCAGGACATCAAGGATATTGCCGGCGGCGTGGGGGGTGTTCCGGGCCGAATTTTCGGTATGAGTCCGCTTTCTCACCCGGTGACGATCCCAGCGGCTGCTTTGGGAGCGCTTGCCCTAGGGGCGCTTGCAGTAGGTGCACTGGCCATCGGAGCGATGGCCATCGGAAGTCTCGGCATCGGCAGGCTGTCTGCGCGCAAGGTCAGGCTCCAGTCGCTCGAGGTCGGAGAGCTGCGGGTGGGCAGGATCGATATCAAAGAGCCTCAGGAGCCGCAGCGGTAGAGCCTTTTGTTCAGGGCAGGGTTTGCGTGTCGGACTGCGATCCGCGGACGGGCAGCGCCCGGCGTATCCGTCAACCGGGCCATGCCCGCACATCGGTAAGCCGTCTATCGGACCCTGGCCTCTTTCAGATACTTCCCGTACCACGCCAGGTGGGCGACAATGGATACCGCCTCTTCCGGTGTGGAAAGACAGACCACGCGCCCGTCAGAGGTGTCGGCCAGGCGCAGCCCTCCTTCGGTGAGCCCCACGACGATGATGGGTTTGCCCGTCTCCTTCTGCAGAGCGGCGACGCCCGAGATGATGCGCTCTTCCGTCCTCACCTGGTCCTTGAGGATGGCCAGCTTGAGCTCTCTGCTGTAGAGCTTCCCGTCGAGGCGCTCCTGAGCCGATATGAAGTCTTCGACATAGCGCGAGCGGCCCACGATCCCCAGGGCGATCACCGAGTCCACCTCGCTCCACCGGGCGAGGGCACCGATTACGCGCAGGTAGAGCGAGGCATCGTTTTCACCCACGACGTCGATGGGATTTCTCCGGTTCCAGTATTCGGGCAGAACGGGATCGAGATCCCTGATCATGGACTCGGGAAGGGCGGGCAGCACCAGCCCCGAATCTTCGCACTCATCGGCTGCGATGATCCCCCATCCGCCGCCCATGGTCATGATCCCTACACGGTTCGACCGGGGGATGGGCAGATGGGTGGCTGCCGCGGAAACGTTGATGAGGTCCGTGGGAGTCGTGACCTGGATTACGCCGGACTGCCTGAACATGGCGCTGTAGGTGGCGAAGGACCCGGCCATGGACCCCGTATGGGACTGCGCCGCCTTCGAACCTGCCTGAGACCTGCCCGTCTTGATGGCGATGACCGGCTTCTTCAGGGTTACTTCCTTGGCTGTCTCGCCGAACGTTCTGCCGTCGTCGATCCCCTCGATGTACATGGCGATGGCCTTCACTTCATCGAGCGAGCCGAGATAGCGCATGATGTCGCCCGCCTTGAGCATGGATTCGTTTCCCGTACCCGCATACACGGCCAGCCCGATCTGCTTGTGTGCGATCCACTTGATGATCTGCAGCCCAATGTTGCCGCTCTGGGAAACGACGGCGAGACCGCCCGGACCCGGAGCTGTGGGAGATGGCAGGCATTCGAAGAAATGGTGGGCGGACGCTATCCCCATGGTATTGGGTCCGATGAAGAGGATGCCGCCCTCCTTTGCGGCCGCCACGATTTCCCGCTCCAGGCCGGCGCCCTCGCTCCCCGTTTCCCTGAACCCTGAAGATATGATGACCGCCGCCTTGATCCCCTTGGCGGCGCAATCCCTCAGCCCTTCTGGAACAAACCTCGCCGGGATGGTGAAAACGGCGAGGTCCACCTCTTCGGGTATGTCCCTGAGGCTCGGATATGATTTGAGCCCGAGTATGGTATCTTTGTTGGGGTTCACGGGGAACACCCTGCCGCCGAACTTCCAGCCGAGGATGGAGGTGAGTATCAGGTTGCCCCACTTGGCCGGTACGTCCGATGCCCCCACCACAGCCACTGATTTCGGGAAGAACATCCTGTCGAGCCTGCTGTCGTTATGCTGAACCGCCATTCTCGTTTCCTCCTCCCCATGGTCTGATACAAAAAAATCCTATCCACAGGATACATGGAAGAGCCATGGATGGACAACAGGGAAATAGAACCCGGCCTCGGTGATAGTGCATCCCTGCGGTGCCTGGAAGCCTCTCCCGGATACAAGGGTCCAGAAAAAGAGGATAATTCCCTCAGGTGAGCGAGTTGCCGCTTCTCCGCCTGCAGCGGTCCCGGGCCGGGATACGCACATCAGGACAGATCCGCCGTGTCAATAGATGCCCTTATGATCAATCTCCCAAGACAACCTCGAGCATACCCGGGATAATATCAGATACGCTCTGAATGCCGATTTGGAAGACGATCTCACACAGCATGAACGGATAATTCCGATTCAAGAATCACACACGGATTGCCGACTTTTTAACCATCCCTCGACTGGTGTTATCCAATAAAGCGTGTGTTTTTTCCCGATGGAATGAGATTCGGAGACGGTCGGGCTTGAAGGAGTTGCATGAAAGGGTACCTGAGCAGAGTCCTCATAGTGTACGGCGGCATCTTTGCGATTGTGAACCTTCAATGGGCGATCGTGGGGCCTTCCCTGATATCCTGTTCCCCGGAGCAGGCCGGCGGATTTGTCTTCCGGACCGCACTCGTCTGGCTCGGATGTCTCCTGGCAGGGGCGGCGGTCGTTTTCGGTCTTTCCGCCCCGGTCCGCAGGGGGCTGAAAAAGCTCGGGGAAAGCACCCTTTCGGATCATGAGCTTCACATCGTTCACAGGCGGAACCGACTTCTGCCTCTGTATCTCTGCCTGCTCATGACTGGCATGATCGTTGTGTTCGGGGCGGCCGTACACCTCATTTCCCGGACACACATCGTCCTGCCCCCATTCACCTGGTGGATTGCAACGTTGGGCGCCGGCCTTGTTCTTCCGGCCTGTCTGTTCGGTCTGCTCCACCATGGAACCCATCTCGTTCACGACAGACTGTATCGGGAATGCCGGTCGCGCTCCCTGATGCATGACCCGGCGGGATTTCGTGTGGAGACCAGGACCCTCGGTTTCTTTTTCGCCGTGAATGCCGGTCTTTTGCTCTGGGCGGGAGCATTCGGATTTTCTGAAGGGGCATGCCGGGTGGAGGGCGTGCAGGCGGGGCTCTTTACCCTTCTCGGAGTCGCGGGTTTCTTGTGTATGGTATGGCTTGCGGCGGCCGCTCATTTTACGATGTCTATCGCCCCGGTCAAAAGAACGGCGCACATGATCGGATATCTCTCGGCGGGAGGCTGGAGCGGCACGGCGAGGCTGTCTGTCGACAGCGGAGATGAAGTAGGGAAGGCGGCGGCGGGGATCAATGATCTCATGGACAGGATCAATGAGGCCGTTAGAGGCGTGGAGGAGACCGCCGCCGGTGTGGAGCACTCATCCCGCGACGTGTCCAGCTGCGCGGATGACCTCATGAGTCTGCTGCTCGAGCAGGCGGCGTCCGTGGAGGCGGTGGCCCAGACCATCGAAGAGATGACGTCGTTCATCAAGCAGAACGCGTTGTCTGCAGAGAGCGGCCGCGAAAAGACCAGAGGCATGGTGAACATGGCGGGGCGCAGCGAAGCCTCCATGAGGGCGCTGGTGGATGCCATGGAGAGGATATCGATGGCTTCGCGGAAGATCGGTGATATCGTTTCCACGGTCAACGAGGTGGCGTTCCAGACCAATCTGCTGGCGCTCAATGCCTCGGTGGAGGCGGCCCGGGCGGGCGAGCACGGCAAGGGTTTCGCCGTGGTTGCGCAGGAGGTCCGGGCGCTCGCGCAGCGATCGGCGGATGCGGCGAACCAGATAAAGGCCCTTATCGAGGATACCGTGGGCAAGATCGGTGCCGGCGATGAGCTGGCAAAGAACGCCGAAAAATCGATGACGGGAATCATCGGGGAGATCGGCGAGCTTTCAGAGACTATCGAGGAGTTTGCATCCATCTCCTCTGAGCAGGCGGACCGTGTCGATGATCTGAACAAATCGGTCGCCCGCATGGACAGCGTCACACAAAGAAACGCCGCTGCCATCCACCGACTCTCCGGCAGTGCGGAGGGCATGCTCTGCTCCGCGGGCACGCTCGCCGGCGAAGTGGCACGTTTCAAGCAGGCGGTATCCGGCCGCTTTGCAGCGGGGTCTGGCTTCAGACCTCTTGCCTCTTGTGGAGAAGAAGCGGACGATCAGGAGATCGAATAGGCTTTGGCCGGGGGCGGTGCTTTCTGCAGGCTGTCTCAGAGCAGACCGATCCGATGCAGCCGGAAACCGGTCGATCGTGGATCGCGAGCGCATGCTGGCTGTACGTCGTCAGACAGTCCGTATTTTCAACGAATCGGGGGGAGCTCTCCAGGGCATCGTAACAGAGCGTGACGGCTGACTCGTGGTGAGGACAAATCTTGCACTCGTTTCCCCCGGCATTCGAGAGCATACCCGAGACAGCCCTCAGCCAAGCTCCTGGAGTATACACAGGACGGCCTGACGCGTATCGAGAAAAGCGCTGAAGCCAAATTTTTATCGGCCCTGATCTGGTGACCCGATCGCAGCATTTCCGCGGATGATGCACGAAGGCATGTGCAGGAATGACTTTGCGAACTGAAAACATCCGTGATAGAGAGAAGGTTGAATTTTTCGTTGCATGCATACAGTTATAAGCTTTACGTACGAAGAGGAGGTATCATGGTGGACCGCCCCCTGATGAACCGGGTTCCCCTGCTCGTCATGCTGCTGCTCATCACCCTTCTCTTCCTGTACATGATCCGGCAGTTTATCCTGGTGATTTTGCTCGCGGCTATCTTCTCTTCAATGGCACAGCCGATCTACCGGCGGCTCGAGAAGGAGTTCGGGGGCAGAAAGACCCTCGCCTCGCTGGCCACCTTGCTCATCGTCTTCCTTATCGTCTTTCTGCCGCTTCTGGGCGTGCTCGGGATCGTGGTTCAGCAGGCGTTCAGGATCAGCCAGTCCGTTCGGCCGTGGATAGAGCGGTGGATCGCCGAGCCCACAGCCCTGGGTGAGGTGCTCAGGGCGCTGCCTTTCTACGACGCTGTCTCCCAATACCAGAGCACCATTCTCCAGAGGCTGGGAGAAGTGGTGGGAGGGTTGAGCAATATCCTGATCAACAGCCTGTCGAGCATCACCTTCTCCACGATATACTCCATCTTCCTCTTCTTCATATTCCTCTACACCATGTTCTTTTTTCTGCAGGAGGGAAGTCGGATACTGGAAAAGGTCCTGTCCTACCTTCCCCTGCCAGGAAGCATCGAGCAGCGTCTCCTGCAGCGGTTCACCTCCGTCACCCGGGCAGCCGTCAAAGGCACTCTCGTAATCGGCATCATTCAGGGAAGTCTTGCGGGCATAGCCTTCTGGGCCGTGGGGATCGACAGCGCCGTGTTCTGGGGCACGGTCATGACGTTCCTGTCCATCATTCCCGCGGTCGGCTCCGCGCTGGTGTGGTTTCCCGCCGTCATCATTCTCGCCTTTTCAGGGGAGATCTTCCGGGCGCTGGGGCTTCTCGCGTTCTGCGGCCTGCTGGTGAGCAGCATCGACAATGTCCTCCGCCCCTGGCTCGTGGGGAGGGACATCCGGCTGCATGAGCTGCTGATCTTTTTCAGCACCCTGGGCGGGCTCAGCATGTTCGGGATCGTGGGGTTCATCATCGGACCCATTATAGCGGCCCTGTTCGTGACCATCTGGGAGATCTACGCAGACACATTCAACGCCTACCTGGAGGAGCAGGGGCGGGACAGATAGCGTCAGGATACCCGGCTGAGGGCCTCTCTCTTTCGCGCAAGCCCTTTCCGGCCGATGAAGGTTGTTCTCATGGAAGAACCGCACGCTTTCCGACGCGGGGAGGTTTTTTAGTGAAGGCCCTCGTTACTGGAGCCGCGGGTTTTATCGGCTCCCATGTCGTGAAAGATCTTCTTGCAGAGGATGTCGAGGTGAGGTGTCTCATCAGGCCGGGGGAATCTACGGAAAACCTTCATGGGCTCGACGTGGAGATGATCCGGGGCGATGTGCTGGACATTGCAGCCGCCTGGAGTGCAGTGAACGGTGTGGATACGGTCTTTCATCTCGCCGCCGTGTTTTCTGTATGGATGAAAGACTGGCGCGGAATATATGAGGTCAACCTGCAGGGGGCGCGCAACATCTTATGGGCGTCGCTTCGCGCAGGGGTAAAGCGGGTGGTGTATACAAGCTCCATTGCAGCCATCGGCATCGCTCCGGGAAAGACCCTCAGCACAGAAGAGACCCCCTTCAACCAGTACACGCTGGGCAACCACTATGTGCTCACCAAATACCTGTCCCAGCAGGAAGCTCTGAGCTTCGCCGCCAACGGCCTCGATCTCGTGGTGGTCAACCCCTGCTTCCCGTTCGGCCCCGGCGACATCACTCCCACCCCCACAGGGCAGATCATCGTGAACATCCTCAAAGGCCTGAACAGAATGTACTTTGCGGGAGGAATCAACATCGTGGATGTGCGGGACGTGGCGAGGGGGCATGTGCTGGCGGCGAAAAAAGGAGCATGCGGAAACCTCTATATCCTCGGCAACCGCAACATCTCCATGGGAGATTTCATGCGGCTCGTCTGCAGGGAGGCGGGTTTCGGCGGAAAGAGGCTGCTGAGATTCCCGGTGCCCGCCGTGACGGCGGGTGCGGCATGCCTCAAGTGGATCTCGGACCATATCACAGAGACGCCGCCCTTGTCCTCTCCGCCTGAAATACGGTATGCATCGCAGTATCTGTATTTCGACAGCTCAAAGGTGAGGCGGGAGCTGGGCATGGAATTCAGACCTGTGGAAGAATCGATCCGGGATTCCATCACCTGGTTCAGACAGCATGGATATGCATGAGGAGCGAATCATGAAAAAAGAAACGAAAGTTCTGGTATTGCTCGGGAGCCCGAGAAGGGAGGGAAACAGCGCCGTTCTGGCCGGAGAGATCGCTGCGGGTGCGCGTTCGGCGGGGGCCGGGGTGGAAATGATCTATCTCCACGGCCTCAATATCGCCCCCTGCAGATCGTGCTACCACTGCCGGCAGCCGGGCAGTACGGGATGCGCCATCGACGATGACATGCAGGGCATCTATGCCTCCATGAAACTATGCGACGCATGGGTCATTGCAAGTCCTGTGTACTGGTTCACCATGTCGGCCCAGACCAAGACCTGGATGGACCGCTGCTTCGCCTTTCCCGCCTATGGAAAGGACGCCTTTGGAGGAAAGAGAATCGCGATAGCCATGAGTTACGGTGGAGACGACCCCTTCGATTCGGGGTGCGTCAACGCCCTGAGGACCTTTCAGGATGCCTTCGGGTATGTGGGTGCTCGGATCGTGGGCATGGTCTACGGCAGCGCCATGGGAGCCCGCGAAATCGCATCCGAAAAAGCCGTGCTCGAGGCTGCCCGGGATCTCGGGAGAAAGCTCGCGGCATCGGGAGAACAGAAGTCCTGAGGCCCCGGATCTGGAGAATAAAGGGCCTGCAGGCCGGTGGAATGCCGCCTTTTTCGATGGTGACGGCGGCTCTCTTTCGCCTGATTGCGGTCCTCTCTTTTATCCCTTCGAGCGCCTTGGCTCGGGGCTTTTCTTTTCCGGAAATCAGGGATATAACATGAAAAAACTTACCATCTTACGATATGCACAGCTACGAACGACTGCTCGACTCATGGATCATCGCGTTCTTCCTGCTCCTGGCGCCGCTTCAGCTCCTCGCCGGGCTCGAGCTGCCGGCCTTCGAAGAATCGGACCAGATCGTGCGGCACCGGGCCTTCACTCTCAAGTACAGCGAGGAGCACGAGCAGGCCGAATGGGTCGCCTACACGCTTGAGGAGCATATGGTATCAGGCCCGGTGAAAAGAACCGATGACTTCCGGCCTGATCCTCTGGTGAAGACAGGCTCCGCATCGCCGGAAGATTACCGGGGAAGCGGGTACGACCGCGGGCACCTGGTTCCGGCGGCCGATATGAAGCACTCCCGCGAATGCATGAGCGAAACCTTCTTCATGTCCAACATGAGCCCCCAGCGGCCCGAGTTCAACCGGGGAATCTGGAAGGAGCTGGAGGAGCAGGTCCGGCGGTGGGTCAGAGAGGACAAGGAGCTCCATGTGGTCGCGGGCCCCGTGTTCGCGGCACAAGACTATGAGGTGATCGGCCCGAACCGGGTGGCCGTGCCCGACTTCTATTACAAGGTCATCCTGGATTACCGTGAGCCCGGCATCAAGGCCATCGGCTTCATCCTGCCCAACGGGAAGGCCGAGGCCGCTCTGTGGGAGTTCGCGGTTCCCGTTGACAGGGTGGAGGAGATCACCGGCATCGACTTTTATCCTGCGCTTCCCGACGACGTTGAAGAGGTGCTGGAATCATCACTCGATTTCAGCGGATGGCCGCTGCCCGGGCGGATCCTTCAGGATGAGAGCACATCGGTTCAGGCGGAGCAGAGAGAAAGCCGAGGTGAAATCTGCGACAACTGGCTCACCATCAAAGCCGGGGTGCGGCATAACAGCACCTGCAGATACTTTGGAAAGTCCCAGTCCGGAAGGTGCTGCGGGCCAGATGAGGGAAGACCCTGCAGGATATGCGGCGGATGATCGATGTCCGGGCGTTCCGGTCAACCGCAAGCCGTGAGCCAGCACGGCTTTGTCATGGGGGCGATTACCTGTCGATGGACAGGATTTCCTGGTAAAAGGGGCTTTCCTTCAGTCTGGCCTTGAAATCCAGCAGCATATCGTCTTTGCCGCCCACATTCCCGGGCCAGGCAAGATCGAAGAGCTTGAATGCCTGGGTCATGTTGCCTGAATAGATCAGGTCGATCATCTGTACCCAGAGTTCCCTGGGAGGGACCCCCATGCGCCAGTCGTCCATCTCCCTGACGCTTTCCGCCGCTTCTCTGAGCTGGGTTTCGCTCGCAGGGTCTTTTCTCATGAACTCGCGGGCGAGGACATATGAGGTGCCGTTGAACGTGAGAACGACCTGTGGAGCGGGGGATTCTGCGAAACTGGTATACCAGTAGGCGAAGGTCCAGTCGTTCATGACGAACTCGTAGCCGGGCAAGCCGTCCAGGTTGGCGAAATAGGCCGATTCGCTGCTCCCCGCTTCTATGCTCTGGACATGGCGGAATGTATCCCCGATTTCGAATATGTGGAATGTGTAGCAGCAGTGAGCCCCCAGGCTCCACTCCGATATCACGAGATCCGGGATCGAGTCGCCGGTGATGTCAGGCCCCATGAGAATAAGGTAATTCCTCCCCTCGGTTATGTTCACAAAGCTGAAGTTTGAAGGATTATGGAGGGAATAGAGCAATCGGCCGCTTTTGTATATGTCCAGAGAGCCCTCGTTCTCATAGTCGGTAATCTGCACCAGATATTCGCCGTAGGTTTCTTCATCCAGCCCGATGATCGAAGATGTTTCGTCTCCGGCGGCGCTATAGGCGGCTCTCACCCCGACGGACGAGAGAGGGATGTTGGATTTCCGGACCGGCAGCGGCTGATCCAAAAAGCTACTGCTCCAGGGGCGCTCGTTGTAGCCGGTCATGATGATAAGAAAGATGAACACGAACCCGAGAACAGCGATGACGCCTGTTCTCATACCCGCCTCATAGATTTCCTGGTGAATCTTTTTTCCTTCCATACGCCCATGCCATACATGAGGCACCGTGTTATAGTGCCGCACAACATCGCATCAAATCCGTGCATTCTCAAATGCACGGTCATTTCCCTTGCCCTGCTCAAGCCTCGTACAATTCATCCCGAAGCGCCCTCCGGGCTATTCCATATAACAGCATTATCGGCCCTGCCTGTTCGAAAGATGAGATCAAAATGATGAAATCATGCAGTTTTTCAGTGGTAAGAGAGAAAATACAGGCATGCGGTCGGCTGTGCGGTAGGGAGCCGGGTAAATCGATAATCAACAGCGTCACCGCAGGTAGGTGCATCCCCCCACGAATCGATGACGGAAATAGTCCGAGGAGAGCGACTCGGTGCGGATGGTCTTGCCCGCACCGGGCGCGTGGATGAAGAGATTCTCTCCGATATAGATGCCTACGTGCGAGACGCGGCCGGAGCCCGATGTGCTGAAGAATACGAGATCCCCCTTCTCCAGATGCCGTCTGTGCACGTGCGTGCCGCCCGAATACTGCTCCCGGGATGTGCGCGGCACGTTCAGGCCGTTCAGCTGATAGACAGCCAGTACTAGCCCGCTGCAGTCGAGGCCGTCTCCGGGAGATGAGGATCCCCACTGGTAAGGGATGCCGATAAAGCTCTGCGCGGTCCGGGCAAGGTCGTCCCTGATGGACCCGGAGGTTTTCCCGCTGCCGCGGGCCAATTCATATTCGCCGGGGCTCACGATCATGAAGGCGTCGATGATTCCCGAGTCGCGCAGCGTACGTGCGGCAGCATAGGCCGTGTCTCTCGATGGATAGTTGCCGAACCTGACCTTGTAGAATCCGGAGCTGTGGGCGAAATAAAAGGCCTGCAGCCCTCGGTCTTCCAGGGAACGGGTGAGGCGGACCGCATTGTTCACATCCCTGAATGCACCCGCCTGGATGGAATATCCCATGGTTTGGGCTTGGTGAGAGGTACTTTTCACTGAAGGGACGGCTGCCCTGCGGGCACATCCAGCGATAAGCACGGAAAGGAGGATCATTACGGTTGCCGATCTCAGGAGTTGCGATGCCATACGCTCCTCTTTCGCTTTGGCGGCTCAACCGCCTTTTTTTCTCTTATCGCACGATGGGAGGAAAAATATAACCCGGCACGGCTCAGCACCCTTTTCCCGGAACGCTCCAGGCAGGTTGATATTGAGGGAGGGGAGGGTATCCTTTTCTCTCATGGGATGAGGTCGACAATCATTCGGCTGCAGGCCTGATATCACCGGAGAAAGAAGGAAACGGGCGGCTAAAAAAAGCCGGACGACCTATTCGGAGAGATACCGTCATGCCGCACAGACCCGATACCTCCCGTACCCGTGAATGGCACACCATAAGGATGATCTCGGCAGGATCGCTCGCCGAGGGAATTGTGGGTGCGGCATCGGGGACGATCGCCATTGCCGGGCTTTTCGGCTTCTACCCTGTGGTGATGCTCTCCGCTTCTGCGATAGGAGCAGGCGCTGCGCTGCTGCTGCAGGGAGGATCCGTTGCGGGCAGACTGACTGCACTCCTGGAAGATGCCGAGGAAAACCGAATGGAGAGCTCCGAGCTCGGCGGAGGGATGGTGGCCGAATTTCTCGGCGGGAGCACAGGGGTTGTCCTGGGTGTCCTTTCTCTTCTGGGTGTCGCTCCAGTGGTGCTGCTGCCGTCAGCCGTGATCGTGCTGGGCATCACCCTGCTTTTTTCGACCGGCATCAGTGCACGCATGAACTCGCTGGTGATCCATCGATCTCAAGAGAGCGATTATCTCCGGGAAGTCGGCAGGCAGTATGTGGCGGCTGCAGCGGGTGCGCAGTTTCTCATCGCAATCGGCGCACTTGTTCTGGGTATTGCCGCGCTGAGCGGAGTGAGTCCCATAACCTTGAGTCTGACCGCCATGCTCTGCCTGGGCGTGTCCGATCTCGTGAGCGGTACAGCCATAGCGGCGAGGCTCATGCGCCCCTTTCGGGGATGAGGTATGCGTGTTCCCGGATCGAGCCGTCTTGCCCGGGCGTTTGCCGATTCTGTATTGCGCCCAAGAAGGCACGCACGAGACGAGATATGCCCGGTGCGTCCGGCGCCTTGCGGCAGAACGTGAAGAAAAAAATACCACGTAAAAGGAGACAGATCATGCAAATCAGAGAGATAATGACGCCAAATCCTGAGATGATACCAATGGATGCACTCCTCATTGACGCTGCGATGAAAATGAAAGATCTCGATGTGGGAATCATGCCTGTAGCACGGGAAAACAGTGTCGTGGGGGTGGTGACCGACCGCGACATCGTGCTCCGGGCTGTAGCGGAGAAACGCGACCCCAGCCGGACAAAGGTGAAAGACATCATGAGCGAAGAGGTGCTCACATGCCCTGAAAACACAGAGCTGGATGATGCCGCCAAACGGATGGAGGAAAAAAAGGTCCGCAGGCTCATCGTCACCGACCCATCAGGGAAGGCGGTAGGAATCGTTTCTCTGGGCGATATCGCTACCAAGAGCGGGAAGGAGCGGAAGGTCGAGATGGGGGGCGAGGTGCTCACCAGGGTGTCGGAGCCGAGCAGGTCTTCACACCACTGAACCGGGGCATGACGATGAGGGGAGGAGAGGGCCGTCACCCTCCTCCCTGTTTCTGTCAATGGTCGCCCGCCAGACCCGCTCGAACGACGCTGTCCCGTGATGGTCTCACGTTATGGAAAAAATGGGTAACACCATATCGATCTGCAGGCATAGACAGAACATAAAGTGGAGGTGATCTATGAATGTCCGGAAAATGATCGTCGGTTTCGGTGCGGCTGCCGTCATCATGCTCATGGCTTCCGCACCTGCATTCTCTCAGCATGGGGCCCACGGAGGGATGCCGATCGACCCGCCCGGCCCAGGCCCTCACTCTATGATTCAGAGCTGGCTGACCCCGGATCAGCAGCGCGAGGTCATGAGTATCCAGCAGGAATATCAGAAAGCCACTGCCGAGACCGTGAAGAGATTGTGGGCGCAGGAGCTCCAACTCACGGCAGCCCTGGCTTCCGACAAGATTGATGAGAACAGGGTGAACGCTCTTGTCGGAACCATCAACACCCTGCGGTCGAATCTCTACCGGGAGCAGGTGAACATGTACCTGAAGCTCGCGAAAGCAGACCTCATGTATCCCGTGATCAGAGGCCGGGGCATGATGGGCCGCGGCATGGGCATGGGAATGTTCCCGGGCGGAGGCATGATGGGATCCTGCCCGATGTTGAATCCGGGTTTGACGGGCCCCGGCATCTTCGAGCCGGGCACGGATACCATGCCTGCGGAGTGACGAGAGATCACGGTTCCTTTCGATCGGAAGGCCTGCCGGGCCGCAAGTCCGGTCCCGGGCGTCGCTGTGGGGAATCCGTAAGGGAGCGGGCTCGTCCCCGCGAAGACCTCCGGGATGCGCAGGAGTAGGTAGACCGGCTTCTTCCTGCCCAATGGGATGGTTCTGAAGACGGGAATCGGCCTCCTGATCGCGGGGCGCTTCCTTTTCTGGAGGCGCCTGTGCTCCGGTGGTGTCGGATTCGCAGGCAGGGATCACGGGAAGGGGGGCTCCAAGGCCCGGCGTATCAGCTGGCGCCGCCGGAAATGGACAGGCGGTGTTTGAGTCTGCAGCCAGAGCTCCGGGCAATACTTCTTCGGTCTCATCTTCCTGAGAGTTCATGATCTCCCGGTATTCGGGTGTCATGACCCCCCTGTGCACCATGATCCGGTAGATCCTGCCGGAGCGGTATTGCACAAATCTCGAATCGCCGGTCGGCGTGTGCCTTCTCGGGCTGGGAAGCACGGATGCGAGGCGGGACGCCTCCCGGGCGTTCAGGCCCGAGGCCGGCTTTCCGTAATAATGCTGCGCCGCGGCCCCAATGCCGAATATGCCGTCACCCCACTCGGCATAGTTGAGGTAGAGCTCCAGGATTCTCTTTTTGGAAAGGGTTTTTTCCAGCCTCCAGGCAAGAATGGCTTCTTTTGCCTTGCGGATGGGGTTCTTGGACGGCGAGAGATAGAGGTTCTTGGCGAGCTGCTGGCTTATGGTGGAACCTCCGGCTTTGAACCTCCATCGCCTGATATTCTCCTGCAGGGCGATCTGCATGGCCTCGAAATCGAACCCGCCGTGGTCCCAGAACTTATCGTCTTCGGCGATGATGACCGCCTTCACCAGGTAAGGAGAAATTTTCGTCAACGGTACCCATGAGTGCCTGATCTTCTTCGTATTTCCACGCCCTGCCGACTGCCTCTCGCGGTACTCCATGAAGGTGCTCTTTTCAGGGTGATTCTTTTCGAGCAGCGAGACATCCGGGCATACGAAGCACAGGAGAATATCTGCGGAGGCCGACGCCAGGGCAGCGACAGCTGCACAGCAGAGGATCCTCACGGCCGGGGATGCCTTATACTTCATGGCGTGCGCCTTTTCCGCTCAGGCGAGGTGTGCATGAAATTTTTTCATACTCGGCAAACAGGAGGTTTTTCCTGTCATTCTCCTGCGCTGCGTCATTTTGTCCCGTCACGGACATCGCCAATCCGCTCCCTGAGCAACACGTGCGCCCGTGGCCCGGATGTATGTTTGAATGCATGGTCGATATATAATAAGTTCTATGGCAACGCTGTCTTCTTCAACCCCCGGCGTCAGGCGGATCCTTCTCGGCGTGGCGGACTGGAACCCATTCCCCTCTCTGCTGAGGCGGTTTCTCCTGTTCAGCCCGGGGCTGTTCTTCGTGGTGAGCTACCTGATCGCCATCTCCATCGGGACATGGCTGCTCAAGAGGCCATGGGCCACAAAGTCGGGGAGCATCGATTGGATCGATGCGCTGTTCACCTCCACGTCGGCCTTCTGTGTCACCGGGCTCTCTGTGGTTGACACGGGTTCATATTTCACCTTTGCCGGGCAGTTTCTCATCATGATCATGGTGCAGGTGGGAGGCCTGGGCATCATGACCTTCGCCGCCCTGCTCTTTCTTTCGATCGGGTGGACGGTCAGCATGAGGCAGCGATCATTCATCCAGGGAACCTATGCATCCGATTTCACCCACGACATCAAACAGCTGATAGTCTTTATCTTCGCCTTCACCTTCATTGCCGAGTTCCTGGGGGCGGTGCTCCTGATGCCCTGCTGGGGGATGGGTCCGAGCTTCAGGGAAAACGTCTTCTACTCCGTTTTCCACTCTGTGTGCTCGTTCTGCAATGCCGGGTTTTCTCTCTTTCCCGACAGCTTTGTCAGATACCGCGGCAATGTCCTTTTCATTTTCACTGTCACCTCACTGACCATCCTGGGCGGGATCGGATTCCCGGTGATGAGAGACGTGATTCACTACCTGGGAAGAACCAGGCCCCGGAGGCTGACTTTGAACACCAGGATCTCCCTTGTGGTGACCGTCGTGCTGATTATCCTGGGCACGGCGCTCTTCTGGGCTCTGGAGAGCCGGTATTCCATGGCCGGCATGCCGTGGCAGGACCAGTTCCTGGTTTCCTACTTCCAGTCGGTGTCGGCGCGCACGGCCGGATTTTACTCCATGGACTTCCGCGTGGTGGACAACGCCACCCTCCTGCTCTTCATGGTTCTCATGTTTATCGGCACATCTCCAGGCTCCACCGGCGGGGGCATCAAGACTACGAGCATCGGTGTTCTTGCCGTGGTGGCGGGCAACAGGATCCGGGGCAGCGAGGCGAACAATGTCTTCAGGGCGACGCTCTCCGACGAAGCCGTGACACGAACCATCACCGTATTCATCGCAGCCGTCATCTTTATCCTTCTCATGATCTTCCTTCACATGGTGGGCCAGCAGGGCGACGCCCCTTTGAATCAGAGCAGAGGCATGTTCATAGAGTATCTCTTCGAGGTGGTCTCCGCCTTCGGCACCGTAGGACTGTCCACGGGGATCACTCCCCGGATGGATGTCCAGGGCAAGCTCCTCATCATCGTCACCATGTTCGTGGGCCGGGTGGGCATTCTGACGCTCGTGTATCTCGTCGCCGCACGCAAGCACGCTCCGAGCTACCGTTACGCGGAGGAGAATATCCTGATCGGATGATACGGGAGGCAGCATGGCAATAAGGTATGCGGTTATCGGCCTTGGGAATTTCGGCTCCTGGGTGGTGAGAACACTAAACGAACTGAGGCAGGATACGATCGCAATCGATATTGACAAGGATCGGGTGCAGAAGATCCGGGACTATACCTCGACCCCGGTGCTCGCGGATGCCACCAGAAAAGAAAACCTAATCAGCCTCGGGATCAACGAGATGAAAGCGGCGGTGGTCAGCCTGGGAGACAACACCAGCGCAGCCACCCTGATCACTCTGTATCTGCAGGAGATGGGAGTGAGCCAGATCATCGTCAAGGCGGTCGACGAAGACCACGGCAAGATCCTGAAAAAAGTGGGCGCGACCGATATAATATTTCCTGAGAAGGACATGGGCGTCAAGGTGGCCAAGAGCCTGGTGATGCCGAACATACTTGAGTTCATCGATATGTCGGAGGACTTTCAGATCGCGGAGATCGCGCCGCCCAATGACTTTGTGGGAAAGTCCCTGGCCCAGCTCGCACTTCCGCAGAGGTACAACGTTCAGGTCATCGGCATCCGGGAGCTCATCCCCGAGCGGTTCACCATCGTGCCGACGGGAGACTTCATTGTCAAGGACAGCGACATCCTCGTGGTCATCGGAAGGGGGAGCAATATCAACAGAATAAAATCATACTAGGCATGCAGTCCGTCTTCCGGAGAGATATCCGGAAGACAGACATCTCGGTTTCCGGGGATGGAGACCCGGATCATAGACACTTGACTTTCACCCTCGGATATGGCCCTATGTCTCCCCGATCCCGGGAAACCGGGGAGTACGTTTCTCGATGTATCTTGCATGGCGTCCTCTTCAAGGCCGTGACTGTTCCCACCGGGAACTGCCGGGGTTGATGAGAAGACGCACTCCGATTCAATCCACACAGGGCAGAGAAGGGCAGGCCCCCGGGTCTTATGGAGCCTTTCAGAATTTTTCGGGTGCCCGGCCCCTTTCAGGGATGTGCGCCGTGAAAGACATGTGTCCGGGGGAGGCAGGAGCATGAATTTCTGAAAAGCATCGGAGGATGAAAACACAATGATGAGACGGGAAAAAAGAACATATCTGATTTCTCTGGCAGCTGCCCTGTTTCTGATCCTTTCCGGGGTCGTGAGTCAGCCCCATGGTGCGGTGGCGCCGGAAAAGAGAGAGCCGCCCGAGTTCATGAATTCACACTATCGGCCACAGCTGGGCACGTATCATTACGTCTTTGAGTTCAACGGCCTGAACATCGGGACGGCATGGGTGGAGCTCGATCGCGAAGGCGGACTCTACACGATCCGGTTCAGTGCGAAAACGAACAGCACCATCGATCGCATATACAAGGTGCGCTTCAGCGGTGAGAACGTCACGGAAGCAGAGGAATGGACGCCGATAGGCACCAGGATCCTCTCCCGGGTGCGTTCCACCATCAAGGATACAGCCATACGCTTCCGGGATGACGGCACGATAAAGTCGGTCCGGACCGAGTCGAAGAAAGGGGAGCCCCTGGAAAACGAGGTCCGGGAAATCCGGACGGACGAATTCACCATGGACCCCCTTTCTGTGGTTCACCTGATCCGGGGCATCGACTGGAAGCCCGGTATGGAGCAGCGGGTCCACGTGTTCACGGGCAAACGCAGTTACGAGTCCCGGTTCACCTGTTCGGGCGAAGAAGTCGTCGAGGTCGGCGGGGTAAAGCGCAGGGCCTGGGAGATCGTTCAGCAGTCGAGAAGGCTGGACAAGGAAGAACAGGAAACGGATGAGGAGAAGAGAGAACGGGATCTGAAGATCTACCTCTCCGCCGACGAGGCCAGAGACGTGCTGAAGATCGACGCACCCCGCGCCATAGGGCACTTCCTGGTCCTCCTGGAAGGGTTCGAGCCTGCGGCCGGAGGGACGAAGAAATCAGGCGAGGCGGCCCGGGAGAACAGATCCTGAAGGGCTCTGTCTCAAGAGGGAGCCGGGTTTGGGGATCCCTTCGCCTTCAGCCGGTATCCGGACTGTGTCATGCCTGTCGCCTTTTTGAACACCCGGGTGAAGCTCGCTTTCGTGCTGAACCCTGAAGCGAATGCGATGCGGAGCACTGTTTCGTGAGGCTTGCGGGCCAGGACCGCCTTTGCACGATCCACGCGGCAGGAGTCGATGAGACCGGTGAACGCAGTGCTGCCACGAATATTCAGAAATAGCGAAATATGATGCTGACCCACTCCCTCAGGCATAAACCGAGAGGCCGCTCCGATGGATTGAGCCGACAGGCTGCTTCCTTCAGAAGAGCAGCTTCGCTCGCTTGAGGAATCCCTGGAACCTCTGCCTTTCGATCTTGAGGGATTGCTCCAGGGAAACCTCGTTCTGCTTCTCGATGAGCGCCTTGATCTCGAGCATGATCTCGAAGTTGACCTCGGAGATGTCCCGGGCGATCTGCTTTGCCCTGGGGATCAGCTCCTCTGCTGCGACCACCTCGTTCACGAGCCCGTGCAGCAGGGCGTCCCGGGCGGAAAGCGGCCTGCAGGTGAAGGACATCTGCTTGGCCATCCGCTGCCCCACCGCCTGCTGGAGCAGCTGGGTCATCCCCCAGCCCGGGTGGATCCCCACCTTGGCGTGGGAGTCGATGAACCTGGCGTTTTCCGATGCGATGAGGAAATCGCAGTTCAGGGCGAGCTCGAAGCCGCCGGTGATGGCATTGCCGTTTACGGCGCCGATGATGGGCTTTTTGCACGCACTGAAGACATCCGGCATGTCTCTGCCGTCACCGCGCGGATCCAGGAGATTTTCTTTTCCCACGACTTCCAGGTCCAACCCGGAGCAGAACGACTTGCCGTTTCCTGTGATGATGGCCGCCTTGATGGCGTCGTTGTGCGCGACCTCATCGATAGCGTCATAGAGTCGTACGAGCAAATCCCGGCAGATGGCGTTGTGCCTCTCGGGGCGGTTCAGGGTGATCAGTGCCGTCGAGTCTTCTACGGTGAACAGAACGGTTTTCTCCATGGATGTCCTCCTTTTTGAAAAGGGTGTTGAGAGAGCGTTTCAGTCCCCTTATAAGCTATTCTGCAATAAAATGATATTGATTCCGTTCTCTTGCCGCGTACAGACAGAATGTCCGTGGTGTGAATCACGCTGCGTGCGGGCCCTGCCTGAACCCGAGAGCGCCCGGATGACGGGGGATCCCCTGTTGAGAAAAACGGACCGGCCGCAGACATTCATGATCTTCTGTAAAGGAAATTGAATAATTACGACACTGAGGAGCAACGGCTTCCCCCTCTGGATACGACGTTCCCCTCCTTGAGAATGACACCCTTTGAGTTAGAATGATGTATGATGATTGATCCTCCCTTGAGAAGGAGAGGCCGGAAACATGACGCACAGAGGCACGAGAAACCCGGAAGACATCAAAAGGGATGTGCGCCTGCAGCTCTCCTCGGACAACCGGTTGGGCAGGGCGGATATCCGGGTCGAGGTATCGGACGGCACCGTGGTTCTCTCCGGCACAGTGCCCACCTACTCCGACAAACAGAGTGCGGAGGAGGACGCATATGCGATTTCCGGGGTCATCTTCGTTGACAACCGTCTGACAGTCAGTCCCCCCTCCATGATCAGGATTCCTCGGGATAAGGACATTGCCGCCAGGCTCACGAAAATGCTGAAGTGGAACCCGGCGATCGACGCGTCGCGGATAAGGGTCTCAGTCGCCGACGGTATTGTGACACTGACAGGGTCCGCATGTTCATCCTGGGAGAAGGCCGGGGCGGGGCAGCTGGCTGAAAACGTTACCGGTGTGATGAGGGTCGATAATCTGCTGAAGGTCGAGCCCGGGGCATCCGTCCAGGACCGCCAGATCGAGAGGGAACTCAGGGAATCGCTGGACAGGAACATATTCGTCGATGCATCCCGGGTGGTCATCATTGTGAAAGACGGCGTCGTCACCCTGAAGGGAACTGTGGACAACCATCACGCATTTCGCACGGCCCAGGATATCGCAAACTACACAGGCGGGGTCGTGAGTGTGAACAATGAACTCGTCGTCACAGGGTGAGGCGTTCATGACAGCAGGCGACGAGCGGGCCCGGGGTTCTATGGAGCGCCGGCGGCGGGAAAAGACGGGACATCGATGCATTCTCAGGAAAGTCGCCGAAGAACGGCAAGAAGGTGAGACATATGCAAACCGTAAGGAATTCCGAGTGCGTAGTGAGTCTCGAGAACAAGAAGGGCATGATATTCGGTATGGCCAACGAGCACAGCATCGCCTACGGCGTGGCGAAGGTATGCCGGGCCGCGGGCGCCGAGATCGGGGTCACCTATCTCAATGAAAAGGCGGAGCCGCACGTACGGCCACTCGCGGAAGAGCTCGAAAGCACCATCATCATGCCCTGCAATGTCCAGCAGCCGGGTGATCTGGAAACGGTGTTCGACAGGGTGAGGCAGGAGTGGGGAAGGCTGGATTTTCTGCTTCACGCGATCGCCTATGCCCCCCTGTCGGATCTGCGCAGCCGTCTGGTCGATGTCTCCCTGGCGGGGTGGACGATCGCCATGGATGTGTCGGTTCATTCGTTCATCCGCATGGCAAGGCTCGCAGAGCCGCTGATGCCGCATGGGGGATGTCTCCTGACCTTGAGCTACCTGGGAGGAGAGCGGGTTATCAGAAGCTACCGGATGATGGGTCCGGTGAAGGCGGCCCTGCAGCAGACGACCCAATATCTGGCGGCCGAGCTGGGCGATAAAGGCATCCGCGTGCATACCATATCGCCGGGGCCCATCATGACCCGGGCGGCATCCGGTCTGGCCGACTTCGAAGAGCTCCTCAAGGAGCAGTATTCCCGGGCGCCGGAAAACTACATGGTCTCCACCGAAGATGTAGGCTTTCTTGCAGCCTACCTGGTGAGCGACCGGGCTAAAGGCATGACGGGCAGTCTCATCTACCTGGACTCCGGATACAACATCATGGGGGAGTAGGTCCTGCAGCGTCGTCCGCCGTGACGAGGTCGATCACGGTGACCTCGGGCGGAGAGAGGAGGCGCAACGGCGGTCCCCATGTGCCTGTACCCCGGCTGACGTACAGGCTGGACCCAAGACCCAGGTCGTAGAGTCCCGAGGTCCGCGGGTAGAAGATCTGCACCAGGAAGCGAAACGGGAAGATCTGACCGTGATGGGTATGGCCGGAGAGCTGGAGATCGAAGCGGCCGCGGCTGTTTTCGTCTACCAGCGGCTGATGCTTCAGGACGAGGATGAAGCCGCCCCGGGAAAGGCCGGAAAGCATCCCGTCTTCAGCCTTTCCTTCATGGATGCCCATGCGGGCTCCGGTCGGGTCGTCGAAGCCTGCGATGGTGAGAACGCCCGGTATGTCCGCCGACTCGCCTCTGAGCACGGTGAACCCCGCCCGGTACGTGAAGTCGAGCGCATGGGACAGGCCGGCATAGAACTCGTGGTTGCCGGTGACGGCATACTTGCCGTACCTCGGCTTGACCTCCCGCAGGATGTCCGCCAGGCCTGCGATGCTGTCAAGCTGCCCGTCCACGAGGTCTCCGGTCGACACGAGGATGTCCGGGTCGGCTTCGCGGATCACGCGGCTGATTCTTTCGAGCCGGCTTTTGCGGACAATGAGGCCCACATGAACGTCCGAGATCTGTACGATCCTGAGCCTCCCGATCTCTGCCGGTATTTTCGGAGTTGCGATCACGATCTTTTCCGGCCGGACGGCAAGGGCCGAGAAGTATCCATACAGCGATAAGCCCAGGGCGAGGAAGACAGGGGCGAGAAAGGCCGCTCGTGCCCCGGGCGCGAGCAGGGACATGTCGCGATGGAGCAGGATCCCGACCCCGGAGACAACGATGCGGAAGATGTCTGTCAGCAGTGAGAGAGAGAAGAAGAGAAAGATCATGCCCATCCAGCTGTAGCCGACATACGAGACAAAGCGGGCGAGGATGTCGTATTCCTGGCGTTCCATGATTCTGACCATGACGGGCGAGAAAACCATACATGCCATGAACAGCCCGATCAGGGCACCCGTGACGGCGCTGAAGGGAAACGCTGACCGCGCCTTCAGGAAGGCGTAGGCATGTATCGCACTGTACGCACCGAATATGACGAGAAGGAATGACGACATATAGGGCCTCTTTACCGATGCCCCGGTTCTCTGCAGTTTTCCCCGCCGTCTGCGGGCGCGCCCGATGTCCGGCCATCGCCTCTGCGGCTCCTGCGGTGTTCCATGAGGATCCTGAAGGCTCGCAGAAACAGTGTCAAAGCGAGCCAGGTGCTTATGAGAACGAACGGCGCCGCCAGCCACTGCGGCCAGAGCACTGCCGTGACTGCGAGGGCGAGAAGGACCGCGCCCGCGCCGAACATGAGCTTCGTCTCGGCCGGCTCCAGGGTGCGGCGGTTGGTGATGGCAGCCCCCACTACGTTGCCGACCCTCATGACCCCGACGCCGGCGCGGCTCATGCTTCCTTTGGAACCTCCCATCACGGGACGCCTGGGCCTGCTCCGCTTGCTCACCGGGCACGCCGTTCTGTGCCTGCCGAGCACGATCTCGGTCGACCGGGAAAGGTCCTCCATATACATCTCTTCCATGTCACGGGCGAACGACTCATCCTCGACAGCCACATCGAGCTCGTAATTGCCGAGCCAGCTCGAGATATTGAGATTGGTGGAGCCGATCCTGGCCCACCTTCCGTCCGCCACCGCGGTCTTTGCATGCAGCATCTGTCCATTCCACTCGAAGATCCTGACGCCCGCCTCCAGCAGCGGGGGATATCCCGCCCTGGATATCGCGCGTAGAAACGGAATGTCGGTGGTGCCCGGCACCAGGAGCCTCACGTCCACCCCGTCGCGCGCGGCTGCGGCCAGTGCCTGCACATACGGGGACACGCCCACGAAGTAGGCGTCCGTGAGCCAGAGGGTCTCCCTTGCCACTGAGGAAATGAGTTGATCCAGCCGGAACAAGCCGGTAGTGTAGGGTGCGCTTGCCACGACCCGCAGGGTCACGTTCCCCACGGGATGGATGGCGCTCCTGTCAGGCAGCTCGTCCTCGGGCAGGGGATCGCCCATGGTCGCCCAGATATCTGCGAAAGCATGCTCGATGTCCGCCACCGCGGGCCCGGTGATCATGATGCCCGTATCCCGCCACGGCTCGATCGAGCGCTCGGGATATCCCGCCCACATGCTGCCCACGCACAGCCCGGTCACGAATCCGGTATGGCCGTCGACCGCGATCATCTTGCGGTGGTCCCGATTCATCCACCCGAAAGGACGGTCCAGCCGCGGAGGGTTGAAACAGCGCACCTCGACTCCGGCTTCTCTCAGGTTTCGCCAGAAGCGCCGTGACGCCTTGCCCAGGTTCCCCAGCCAGTCGTACACGATGCGCACCCTGACCCCTTCCCGCGCCTTGGCGGCCATGACGTCGGCAAAGCGCCGCCCGACCTCGTCGTCGTAGACGATATAGTTCTCGAAGTGGATGCTCTTCCGGGCGGAGTGCATGGTGTCGAGCCAGGCAGGATAGTTCTCCCTGGCGTCTCTGAGAAGGCGCACGCTGTTTCCCGGTACATGCGGCGCCCCTGCCGCCCGGGAAAAGGCCTGCTCCGCGAGCAGGCGGAGCGCCGGGCTCGTCTCCGGGGAGAATTGCTGACGTTCGGCTCTCTTCATAATCATCTTCTCTTTACCAAGGTTGTCATGTGCGCGTCCATTCTTTTGCTGCACGAGCACTCCGGCGGCGTCCGTGCGGCAGGCCTTTCCTCCATCAATTTCACACCCTTATCAGGTCCTTCTGTCAATGGACCACAATCTCTGAATGATATCACGGGAAAGTATGGATCGTGAAGCCTGGGCGAAAAGCATCATTGATAACATCGGAGAATGCCGCCCCTTAAGAGGTATGAGAAATCATCAACCAAGAGCTCTGCTCTCCGGACCATACTGCCTGAAGAGGCCCATCAAGCCTCTTCAGGAGAGATTCAAGGGTGTGCCGTGACAAATTCTGGAAAATACACTTGACAGCGAAAAAAAAAGAGTTATTATAGGCACAAAGTGCATGATATATGCACAAAGTGCATAAGGGGGACTGGTGAAGATTATCAAGTCCGTAGAGAAGGCCGTTGATATCCTGTCCTGCTTCACGATCGAATCCCCCTCCTTGAGCGTCTCCGAAATCAGTGCAATGACCGGTTTTACCCAGAGTTCCGTGTCTCGTATCCTGGCCACACTCGAAAAGAAGCGATGCATGGAACGCGACCTCGGCAGAGGTAAGTACCGGCTCGGGGTGAAGTTTCACCAGTGGAAGAGCATCATGTCGCAGGAGGTTGGCATCGCCGACCTGGCGCGCCCGGCAATGGAAAAATTGAGAGACTTCTGCGGGGAAGAGGTTTCCCTGTATGTGCCGAACGAGGGGAGAAGGATCTGTGTCGAGGCGGTGAAGAGCCGGCACGGTATCGCCAGGGTCACGCAGGTGGGAAAGATCCTGCCGCTGCACTGCGGAGCTTCGGGTAAGGTACTTCTCGCCTTCATGCCCGAGAAGGAACGAAGGGAGATTATCTACAGGAAGCCTCTGGAAAAATTCACCCCGAAAACTATCACCGACCCCGACGAGCTCGAGGCAGACCTCGAACAAATCAGAAGACAGGGATACGCCGTGAGCTTTGAGGAGCGGGAGGCGGGCAACTATTCGGTGGTGGCCCCCATACTGGGAAACAGCGGAAAGATACTCGCAAGCCTTTCGATCTGCGGGCCGCTTTTCCGTCTTTCGGACGAACAGCTTGAGAAGAACAAGGCAGCCGCATTGGATGCTGCTAGAGAGATTTCCCTGGCATTGGGAAGGTCTGAGAGGGTTGAGGGAGCTCAGCAATGGTCGTAATTTCCTCCGCTCGATCTGAAAGAGAAGCCGCCTGCGAGGCTGACAGGAGAATGCTTACAGGACGGCCTCTGCTCTGGAGCGGATAGGGGGACTGCGGCGCGATTCCCGCCCGAACAACAACGATGATCTTCTTAAGGCCATGGACAACCCGGCACGAAAGGAGGAATGATACATGTCCATAGCCTTATTATCCTTGATAGTCTGCTTTGTTTTCCTTTTGATTATCGGTTTTCCCATTGCATTCAATCTCATACTCAGCTCCGCAGTCTACCTCATCATGGGAGATTATCCCCTGACGCTCGTCTCGCAGCGGATGTTCCAGGGAATGAACGGGTTCGCCCTTCTCGCCGTTCCCTTTTTCATTCTGACAGGCCAGCTCATGGTCAAGGGAAGCATCCTGAAGGATCTCACGGATTTTGTGAACGCCTTCTTCGGCCATGTCCGGGGGGCCCTCGCCCTCGTGACTGTTGGCACATGCCTGTTCATGGGCGCCATCGTGGGGCTGGCCGTGGCCGCGACCGCCTCGCTGGGCTCCTTCCTCATACCCATGATGAAGCAGGAGGGCTACAAAGCCTCATTCGCATCGGGCGTCATGGCGAGCGCCTCACTGCTGGGGCCGATCATGCCGCCGAGCGTACTGATGATTCTCTACTGCATCTCTGTGGGCCGGACCTCCATCGCCGGGATCTTTCTGGGCTCCATCGTCCCGGCCATACTGATCGCAATTGCTCAGATGATCGTGATCTACTTCATTGCAAGGAAAAACAAGCTGCCGAGTCACGAGAGGGTTTCCTGGCCCGAGAAATGGGTGCAGTTCAAGAAGGCTCTGCCCGCGCTTTTCCTCCCCGTCATCATCCTGGGCGGCATCTTCGGAGGCATATTTACCGTGACTGAGGCGTCTGCCGCCGCGGCAGCCTATGCCTTCGTGCTCGTCGTTTTCTGGACCAAGGAGGTTTCCTGGCGTGATTTTCCCGGCATCTTCATGGAAACGGCGGTGACCTCGGGCCTGGTCATTCTTCTGGCGGGCAGTGCCACCGTTACCGCCTGGGCCATCGCGAACGAGCAGGTCATCCAGGCGATCAGCGGCCCGCTGGCCGGCATCCCGCTCTGGTCTTTTCTCCTCATGCTCAACATCCTGCTGCTCATCAACGGGATGTTCATGGACGATTATGCATCGGTGATCGTGCTGGGCCCGATCCTTGCGCCCATCGCCTGGGCTCTGGGGGTGGACCCGATACAGATCGGCGTCATCATCTGCGTCAACATGGTCATCGGCCTCGCTACACCTCCTTTCGGCATCGTTCTGTTCGTAACGAGCCCCATAGCCGGGGTTACGGTGGAAGATACGTTCAAAGGAGGATGGCCCATGCTGGTAACAAGCATCGTGGTCCTTCTGATAGTCACATATTACCCGCCTCTTACCCTGTGGCTGCCTAGGATGTTCGGATATTAGCGGCGGGCCGGAGGAGGAACAATATGGTGGAAACTGGGACGGTAATCATCACAGCAAAAATTATCACGGAGGTAAGATTATGAAGAAGAGTCTTTGGTTCAGCTCGTTGGCCATGGTTGTCGCATGCATATTCCTTTTCTCAGGCATGGCCTTCGGGGCTTCACCCATCAAGGTCAGAGTTTCGCTCTGCAATTCTCCGACTCACCCGCAGTCCATCGGCATGCAGGCCTTCAAGAAGTATGTCGAGGAGAACACCAAGGGCAATGTTCAGGTCGCCCTGTACTACAACTCACAGCTAGGTGGAGAGAGGGAATCGGTGGAGCAGGTGAAAAGTGGTTCTCTCGAGATGGCCACAGCCTCCGCAGGCCCACTGACGACCTTCAACAGCAAGTTCATGGTCCTGGATATCCCCTTTGCATTCGACAGCTACGAGATCGCCTGGGGCGTTCTCGACGGGCCGATGGGCCAGAAGCTGCTCAATTCCGGGGAAAACATCGGGCTCAAAGGCCTTGCCTACCTGGAGAACGGCTATCGTCACGTGACGAACACCGTCAGGCCCATCAACGGTCCTGAGGATCTGAAGGGAATCAAGATCCGGACCATGGAAGCGCCCATGCACATGGAAAATTTCAGAGCGCTCGGCGCCAATCCGACCCCGGTCCCTTGGACCGAGCTCTATCTGAGCATGCAGCAGAAGATCGTCGACGGCCAGGAAAACCCGCTTGCCAACATCTGGGAAGTGAAGATGTATGAGGTGCAGAAGTTTACATCGCTGACCGGTCACATCTACGACCCGATGCCGCTGGTGACAAACCTTGCCTGGTTCAACAAGCTCCCCAAGGAGTATCAGAGCATCATCAAGGAAGGTGCTATACTGGCTCAGAATTACAGCCGGTTCATCAACAAGGCCCGTGAGGACGCGATCATTGAGAAGCTGGCCGAGAAAGGCATGAAGGTGAACACCCTTACGGCGGCTGCGAAAGAAAAGATGCGCGCCACCTCGCAGGCGTCTGTCGTCGCAAAGATCAAGTCGAGCACGGACAAAACGTTTGTCGATGAGTGGCTTGCAGCCATCGAGCAGGTGAAAAAGGACGTGGACGCCGGTTTCTAGCCGAAATGAAGCCGACCATCCAGACGGGTCCGCCGGTATGGCGGG
>DCDF01000083.1:28391-47166 GCA_002316295.1 Syntrophaceae bacterium UBA1062
CCGCCTCTTCCTCCCTGGGCCTTTCAGACTCTGGAGGGTGGGCATTTGAGGCCGGAGGCGGGAATGTACGGGAAGAGGACCTTCGAAGGATGATCCAAAGGAGTGGCAGAGATGGAAAAATCGAGCCTGGAACGGTTCTGTGATCTTATCGAAAAGGCAACGCTCGACATCACCATGGTGCTGTGCGCGGTCATGGTCGTGGTCGCCTGGATGCACGTGATCATGCGGTATGCCTTCAACAACGCGCTCACGTGGTCGGAGGAGTTCCTTCGCTTCTCCATCGTCTGGTATGCGCTGCTCAGCGCGAGCATTCTGCACAAGAGGAACGGGCACCTGGGGATCACCATCTTCAGGGAGATGCTGCCCGAGAAGCTCAAGAATTTCCTCCGGCGGATCGTAATCTATCTGGCTACGCTCACCGTGGGGGTGGTGGCGGTCAGCGGGGCCATCTTGGTCATGAACACATGGGCACAGATCACGCCTGCTCTGGGGATCTCGATGGGAATCCCCTATGCGGCGATCCCGGTCAGCTTCTCACTGATGACGCTTTACGGTGTCATGCATATCATCCGTGACATCAAGGGCCTGCCGCCCCTGAGCGCAGCCCAGGCTGATGCAAAGGAAAAGGAATAGGTGCGTGTATGTATTCTACCGACGAACAGGGCTCAAAGATCGTCTACCGCGACCGTCTCGAGGACGTGTCGATCTCAATGGACCGCGGCCAGTGCCTCGGCCTGGCCGGCTTCGAAGAGCCCCCTGCAATCTCCTGGCCCGGGGATTTCATGTCCGCGTTCCAGCACCCCTTAAGGACGCTTCCCCTGCGGGATCTTGCGCAGGGCGCCGGCCGGGTGGCCATCCTCGTTTCCGACTCCACACGCGGTGTTCCGACAGCCAAGGTCATGCCCATGATCCTTGAAGAGCTCTCCGCAGCCGGTATCGGCCCGGGCGATATCACAGTGTTCGTAGCCACCGGCGTCCACCGGCCGGCCACGGAAGACGAGATCCGCGGCATCATGGGAAAAGAGCACCTTGGCGGGCTTCCCTGCGTCATAAGCCACGATCCTTATGACCCAGGGAAGCTCGTCTATATCGGGACGACGTCATACGGTACGCCTGTCGAAGTCTCCCGGACCGTTTACGAGGCAGACTTCAGAATCACCATAGGGAAGGTGGAACCGCACGAGTTCGCCGGGTTTTCGGGGGGCAGGAAGTCTGTTCTGCCGGGTGTCGCCAGTGAAAAGACCATCGAGATCAATCATCGCCCGGAGATGCTCATGTCGCCGGAGGCCCGTCCTGGGCAGCTCCTGAAGAACCCGATCCACCTGGACATGATCGAGGCGGCCATGATGCTCAAGGTCCATTTCGCCGTCAACCTGGTCCTGAACCAGGCGGGCGAGACAGTGGGTGTGTTCGCCGGCGATCTCATCGCCTCTCACCTGGCGGCGGTCCGTTTCATGAGATCGTTCTGCCAGATCTCCCTGAAGCACCGGCCCGATATCATCGTGACCACGCCGGGCAGTCCGTTGAACATCAATTTCTACCAGTCGATCAAACCGCTCATCGCTCTCGCTCCGGTAATGGCGCCGGGAGGAGTTCTCGTACTCTACAGCTCCTGCCGCGACGGACTCGGCACACAGGACATGCTGATCCCCTACGAGGGGGCGCAGGATATCGAGGAGGTGATCCGCCGACTGAGCGCCGATTACCGCATCCAGATGGACCATGCCCTTCTGCTGGGCAAGATCCTGCTCAAGGGCGTCCGTATCGTGACAGCGACGCCGAGCATAGATGCCGACGTACTGCACAAGATGTTTCTCGACACGGCGGAATCGCCGCAGAAAGCGCTGGAAAAGGCCGTGAGCATGGTCACGAGCCCGAAGCCCAAGGTGCTCTTTTTCCCTCAAGCGCAGCGGGCGCTGACGGTTCTCTCGCATACGGCAATATAACAAATACATAGGGTTAAAGGAGTGGAAATACCATGAAAAAGTTCAGGATTACGGGCGTTGCAGCCAGAGAGATTCTCGACTGCCGGTGGAATCCAACAGTGCAGGTGGACGTCTGGGTGAATAACGAGATCCTCGGCCGCGCCGATGTTCCCTCAGGAAGGTCGACGGGCGCCAATGAGGCCAAAGAGCTCCGTGACGGGGAAGAACGATACGATGGAATGGGCGTGCGGAGGGCGGTCAGGAACGTCAACGAGATCCTCGGACCCGAGGTTGTCGACATGGATGTGACAGACCAGCGTAAGATCGACGAAAAGCTGCGCGCCCTCGACGGGAGCACAGATAAGTCGAATCTCGGCGCCAACGCCCTGGCAGGGGTCTCGCTGGCGGTCGCCCGCGCCGCGTCCAATGCGGTCGGAGTACCTCTGTACCGCTACATAAACACCAATGCCCATGTTCTGCCCGTTCCGCTTCTGAACCTGCTCAACGGAGGCAAGCTGACCTCGAATTATCTCGACTTCCAGGAGTTCTGCATCTTCCCCATCGGCGCCGAAACCTTCTCGGAGGCCATGACCATCGGCAATGCAGTCAACAACAAGCTTCGCGAGATCGTCATTAAGAATTACGGAAAGATAGCGGCCAACGTGGGCGACGAGGGCGGGTTCGCGACGCCGATCAAGAAGGTCCGCGAGGCCATGGACTGCCTCGTGCTGGCGGTTGAGCGCTCCGGGCACGCCGACAAGATCGTCTACGGCTTCGACTGCGCGGCCACGCACTTCTACAACGAAAAGACGAAGAAGTATACCCTCGAGGGTGTGGAGCTCACGACAAGCGAGTTGCTCGATTACTACAAGGACCTCATCAAATCCTACCCCATCATGACCATCGAGGATCCGTTCGCAGAGGACGATATCGAGGGGTTTGTCAGGGCCACCAGGGAGCTTGGCATCCAGATCATCGGCGACGATTTCTTCTGCACGAATCCGGACCGCATACGCGAGAGGGCTCCAATGGGGGCGGCAAACGCGCTTTTATGGAAGTTCAACCAGATCGGGACGCTCTCCGAAGCGCTCGATGCGGCCGAGCTCTCCTACCGGCAGGGGTTCGGAATCATGGTCTCCGAGCGATCGGGCGAGACCGAGGACCCCATCATCGCCGATTTCGTGGTCGGCATCAACGCCGGCCAGATCAAAACCGGCGCCGGTGTCCGCGGGGAGAGGACCTCGAAATACAACCGCCTGTTCCAGATCGAGGAGGAGCTGGGTTCACAGGCCAGATATGCAGGGAGGAATTTCCGCTGCGCGTTTTGAGTTTCTCAAGACATTTTTCCCGCAGCCGGTTTCAGAGCTGCGGCTGCACGATACGCGCAGCCGCAGCCCTGACGGGCGCGTGAAACAAAAAAGAGGTGTTCTCGATGAGTTATATCAAGAATAAAAACACCCTGCTCTCTCACGGCAATATCGGGCTGCGCAGGGCCGCGCTGGATATCGTGGATTATGCACTGGCCAAAGCGGATCCGTATTTCGCGGTCATGAAACTGGTCAGCCTCGAAGGTGACATTCTGCATGTAGGCGGGATTCGCATCGACCTGAAAAAAACCGGGAGGATCTTCCTTCTGGGAACCGGCAAGGCGACCTTCCCCATTACCAGGGCGCTCGAAGAGATCCTGGGAGACAGGATCGACGACGGCGTCATTATCTGTAAGCGCGGTCAGGAAGGCGCCCTCTCTCACGCGAGGCTCTACTTTTCCAGCCATCCCATCCCGGATGAGGCAGGGTATGAGGCGGCCCGAGAGGCACTTGCGCTGGCCCAAAGGACGCAGCCAGGAGACCTCGTGTTCGCATGCATTACAGGCGGCAGCTCCGCCCTCATGCCTTACCCGGTGGATGGGATCACCCTGGAGGAGAAGAAGATGGTCAACAGGCTGCTGCTTACCTGCGGGGCCAACATCATCGAGATCAACGCCGTCCGGAAACACCTGAGCCGCATCAAGGGCGGATGGCTCGCCAAGGCCGTCCACCCGCAGGCGCATCTGATCAACCTGACCGTCTCCGATGTGATCGGCGATCCGCTCGATTATATCACCTGTCCCACGGTGCCCGACACGTCGAGCTTCGACGATGCCCGCAGGACGCTCACCAAGTACGAGCTCTGGGACAAGGTGCCGGCGTCCGTGAGCCGGTATTTGAAAGAGGGGGGCCCGTCACGGGAAACACCCAAAGACCTCTCGGACCACCATATCGACAACTTCATCATCGTCCCCGGGACCGCGGCATGCGACGGAGCGGCCGAGCGGGCGCGGGAGCTGAACTTCGAGACCATGATCCTCTCAACCATGTTCGAAGGGGAGAGTCGGGAGCTCGGAGGCACCTTTGCGGCCATCGCAAAGGAAATCCTCATGAGCGGGAGGCCCCTGAAGCCCCCGTGCGCCCTGATCGGAGGCGGTGAAACAACGGTGAAGATCATGTCTGAGGCGGGGCAGGGGGGACCGAACCAGGAATTCGCCCTGGGGGCCTCACTGTGGATCGACCAGATCGGGGATGTCGTGATCGTGGGGCAGGATTCGGACGGAACCGACGGTCCGACCGATATCGCAGGGGGCATTGTGGACAACCTCACGGTGTCCAGGGCGCGGAGTATCGGAATCGACATCTACGGGGCTCTGAGCAGACACGATGTGACCCCGGTCCTGCTCAAGCTCGAAGACGCCATCCTGACCGGCGCGACCGGGACCAACGTAAATGACATCAAGCTGATGCTGGTGATGCCGAGATGAACGGCATATGAAAAAAGGGAGCATCGTCCGATGAGCGATCAGAATGTATCGGCAGCGCCCGTGGTGTTCGCCGATCGCGTGTATCTGTCGGAAAAGGCGGGAGCCGAGCTCTCCCGCATGGGCGGATATGCGTGGGCCGATGCCGGTGACGCTTTCGACCTGGCCGGAAAGATTGGCGGATCACCCGATGTGAAGGTCATCGTCACCGAGTATGTCCCGGTCGATGATACGGTGCTGGATCGGGCCCCGGCCCTGAAGGCCGTGATTGCGTACGGCGCCGGATATGACCATATCGATGTGCAGGCGCTCAAGAGAAGGGGCGTGCTGACCTGCAACTGCCCCGGAGAAAACTCGCAGGCGGTTGCCGAGCTCGCCTTCGGCCTGATGCTGTGCCTGTTGAGGAGAATCCACAGGGCCGATCAGTGGGTGAGGTCCGGAGAATGGTCCAGGGAGGGGCTGGTGCTGCCCCGGTGGGCTTCGGGAAGGGAATTGTGGAGGAAGACGCTCGGGGTTATCGGGCTGGGGAACATCGGGGCGAGGGTCGCAAGGATCGCCGGAGGATTCGACATGAAGATCATCGGCTACGATCCGGTCAAGAATGACGAGCAGTTGATCCGTCTGGGCGTGGAGCCGGCAACTCTGCCCGACCTCCTGTCAAGATCGGATATCGTCACCCTCCATGTTCCGCTCACTCCAGACACTGAAGGTATGATCGACGCCGCAGCGCTTAAGGGCGTGAAGCCCGGCATGATCCTGGTGAACACATCCCGGGGCAGGGTGATTGACGAGAGCGCAATGATCGAAGCGCTCCAGTCCGGCCGCATCGGGGCCGCGGCCTTGGATGTGTTTGCATCCGAGCCCCTGTCGCCTTCGAACCCCCTGGCCGGCATGGAGAACGTGCTCCTTTCCCCGCATCTGGGCGCACTGACCCACGAAGCCGGCGACCGTCTCTGCGATTCGATTCTTCGACAGGTCAGAGACATTCTGGAAGGCCAGCCGCCAGAAGGCCTCATCCGGTAAGGGCCGGCCGCACGCGGCACCGCCGGATTGATGCTTCACACGAAATGCTGAATGAGATTCACCGGCGGTACGGCTGTAGCGACAGTGCGTCACGCACCGGACGGGTATACGTCACGGGCGATCACCCGTAAAGCCGCGCCCCGCTGAAAAACCGATCGAGAGAACACGTGAGCATAGAGCAGTATATCGACGATTACTTCTGGGTTTTCCTGATTCTGGGCATGGTCTTGGGATTCGTCTTCCCCGATCAGGCGCTTGTTCTGGACCGGTATGTCATCGTTTTCGTGATGATGCTCTTGTATGTGGTGTTCCTGAAAATCGATATGGACAGTGTAATAGGACACATCAGGAAGCCCCTGCTGCTCATCTATCTGCTTGTGTGCAATCTCCTCGTCATACCGGCCTTCGTTTATTTTTTCACTGCGTCCCTGGACCCGGAGATCAGGATCGGGATAGTCCTCCTGGCATGCCTGCCATCCGGGACTGCGGCCCCCGCCCTGACCGAGATCGTGAGGGGAAAGACATCGCTGACGCTCGTGCTGACGATATTGAGCTCGATACTCGCCCCTTTGACGATCACCGCGCTGTTCTATGCGTTCTATCGCACTGCAATACCTCTGGACTATGGCCGGCTGTTTCTGGGGCTCGTCGCGTTCACCCTGGTCCCGCTGCTTCTGGCGCAGGGGTCGAAGCGCCTTTTCGAAGGCGGCATCGCGCGGTGCAAGAGGTACCTCAATGCCGTCAGCATGCTCATCATGGTGGTCATCATCATGGTGGTGATCGGAAGAGAAGCTAACTACATACGCTCCCATATCGGGAGCATCATTCACATCCTCGTCATCCTGTATCTGGTTTTTTTCGCTTTTCAGGTCATCGGATATTTTCAGGCATTCTGGCTGAAGAGAGAGGAGCGCATCGCTGTTTCCGTATCCAAGATGGCCATGAACAACGTGCTCGGAATCGTGATCGCGCTCAGTTATTTCACCCCGCAGGTCGCGCTCGTCCTGGTGCTCTCTGAGATCCCCTGGAATACGATGCCGATTCTGTACTCGCTGCTCCGGGGACGGCGTTCCGGATAGACGGCCCGCGGCCCTCCGCACGTACGATGCGGTCATTCGACCGGCTTTGCGATCTGCAGGAGTTCCATGGGCAGCTCCACTCCCCGTTTCTGCATCATCTTCGTGTCCACCATGACATTGAGGTCCTTCTGGTGAGCGATCGGCAGTGTTTCCGGCTTCACGCCCTCCTTCATAATCTTCACGGCCTGCCGGGCGGACATTGCCCCGCTTATCCCGAAGTCGGAGCCCACGTACAGGCACGCCCCGGGGAACTTCATCAGCACGAAGCTGATCCCGGGCTGGTCGGTGGCGTCTCCGATTTTCAGGAGATCCTTGCATGCCTCGTAATCCCTCAGCCCATAATAGGTGTCCAGCGGAATGAAGAAGCTGTCGGCCCCCTCGTCCAGAAGCTCCATGGCGTATGGAGTGATCTTGTCGCTCTTGCTTCCCACCTGCCTGCTGATGATCCTGTACCCCGCGGAGGGAGCATGCTTTTTGGCCTCTTCCACATGGGCCACGGCATTCTCGTCATCGCTGTATACGACCGCCAGGGTCTTGAGCGTCGGAAATGCCAGCTTCACGATCTTGAACGCATTACCCATGTCCATGTACAGAGTCGATCCCGTAAACCCTGGGCCCGACTCGGTCAGTGATTTGCACCCGGCCGCCTCGGGTATGGCCACCGCGGCAAAAACGACCGGAACACCCGCGCCGATGATCTTGTCCTTTGCATGTCTCGTAGCCGGGGTGCCGATGGTGAGAACGAGGTCGGGCTTTTCACCCGCGATCCGGGAGGCCTCGCTTCTGATCCTCATGAGCACGCCGATCTTTTTCCACAGCCCGGCCTTCTCGACATCGAAATCGATGACCGTGCGTCTGATGGCGAGGTTGCTCCCCTCGACGATGCCGTTGTGTGCGAGTTCCTCAACGAATTTCGTATAGCAGAGCTTATAAGGCTCGATATCCGTGACCTGGAGAACCTCGACCCGGTATATCTTATCCTGAGCCAAGCAGGGTGATGCGCACGCGAGCATGATGACCGAGCACACAAGGAACAGAACACCTCTTTTCATACAAGAATCCTCCTTTGATGGAAATGATGGGTGATGCGGTAAAACAACGGAAAAGGGATGCCCCCTGTCGGGGATGAAGATTCCCGACAGGGGGCATCCCTACTATCCTCAACGTAAAACCATGGAGCTGCAGTGAATACGGAGCCATGCCGTGCGAGGGAGAACAGGGGCTGCGCTATCCGCTCCGCCTTGTCCGCCGGTGGAGCACAATGTCTGTGCCGTGCTCTGATATTCTAATGCCGACGGAAGCACTCGAGGTGAAGAGAGATGCATACCTGGCCGCTGCGGCCCGGGGGTCTTCCCGGTACGCCTGGTGAAAAGCACCGGCTTTCCTCGCATGCTCGACGAGTGTGAGCATGGAGGTGATTTTCGTGTACTCGTTGCGGAGCTCAGGACGCTCGGCGAATATCGCTTCGATTGCATTTCGGTGGGAGTGATCGTTCGTTACCATGACGCTGCCGTCGGATGCGTGTCCCAGCTCGATCGGCGTGTCGAGGCCGACGCCCTTTTCCCGGAGAAGGGATCGGAAATCGCTGTTGAATTTCGAGAGAAAGCGCCGGGTATGGAGTTCGATCTCTCTGAATGTGTATCTGCCGGCTCGAAGCCGAACAGGTCGTCCAGAAGACCTGAGTGTGTGAGCGCTGCAGCAGTGTGTGAAATGGAAGCCGTGTCTCCGCCTCCCTTCGCTCCCGAATCCGACCGTTTGCATCCGCCTTCCGGGGCAGGGGAGGCGGACGGGACGCCCGCCGCAGGTATCGGTCCTGTTCCCTGTGCAATCATATCGCTCCTCTCGATATTCCGCCTTCCGAAGTGCTCTGCATCATGCATGCCGCCGATGCCGCCGGAAGATGGATTGCATGGAGTTACCCGTTCGGGCGTACGGCCGGTGAAAGGGTCTTCCCGCCCGATGGGGCAGCATTTTCCGGCTCTTTGGGGCAATGCCCGTTTCCGATCCACTCGCAACGGGGTCGGGCGCCGCGCCGGAAAAAGACAGACTCCGTCCGTGCGGGGTGAGTCGTTCAGAGACAGCTCATGAATCGTACAGTGCATTCGATCAGAAGGTATCGATTCGTGGTGTATTACAACATGATGATAAATTTTTACTAATCGAGAAGTGCCTGAATGTAAAGGGAAATATACCTAGCCGGGAGCGGCGGCTCGTTTTGCATGCGCCAAGACTTCGGCGATGAAGCCGGCTTTGCCTCTGGTGTAGGCGATGCGGTCGCAGGCGTGTCTGGCGGCAAGACCGATCTTGAGCCGCCGGTATTCTTCGGCGGTTTCGGGGTGCAGGATGAGGTAGTCCCGGAAAATCAGGCCGTCCCAGTGCTCGAAATGGCGCTCCACCATGTGGATGTGGTGTGTGCGCCTGCCGGAGGAGTCGCGTTTGATGAACCATGCGTAGAAAGGAGGGACATCGTCGCCGGAGCTGGGCCTCCAGAAGTAGTCGTACCCCTGAGACTGAAGGACGGGGACGATCCTGCGTTTCGTCTCTTCGAGGCATGTCACTTCGACGAGCATGTCGATAATGGGCTTTGCCGTCAGCCCCGGCACCGCGGTGCTTCCGAAGTGCTCGATCCTGCCGACGAGCTCCCGCGGAAGACAGGAAATCAGGTGGGATTTTTCCCGGAGAAACATCTCCGGCCACCGGGGGTCGTATGCAAGGATCTCCACTTTCTCGCGGACCGCCCTCTGAACCCGTTCGCGAAGCGACTCATTCATGAATGCCTTCCCCTTGTCCATATGAACAGCGGCGCAGCAGTCACAAAATGCATGCCGAAGCGCCGCGGTGTTCCCTTTCGATCTGTGCAAATCCCGTGCGCGCTCACCGGGATCCGGCGGCCAGTCTTCTGCCCAGGCGCCTGGCCTTTCTCCGGGCCCACCAGCCGATGTCCTGGCGTTCTCTCCGGGCCGCCATGCCGATGAAAAGCACCCCCACCGTTCTGGCGCCGAGAAGTGATGCCGCGCTCTTCAGCAGGCCGACGATCCTGGTGGCGGGGCGGGCTAGGACGGCGGGCGCGGCGGAAGAAGAGACCACGACCGCCCGCCTGGGCATTTCCCTGTTCCGCGTCCTGGGAGCCGCCATACCCCAGGGCCAGTAAGCGTAGCATATCAGACGCTCGACGAACCGCTTCGTGACCGCGGTCACTGTCCAGAAATTCATGGGCGAGGCGAGCACCACGGCGTCGGAGTGCTCGATGATGTCCAGCACTTTCCCCATCTCGTCGGGAATGGGGCACCTTCCGCGCTCAAGGCCCGCCTGCCCGGCGCAGATGCGGCAGTTGGTGCAAAATTCGATGCGGACATCCGCGAGATAGATCTTGGATACCTCCGCGCCTTCTTCCGCCGCAGCGGAGAGTATTTCATCCACCGCGGTGTCGATGATGCCTCCTTTGCGGTAGGTGCCGATGACAGCCGTCACCTTTTTTCTTTCACCCATATTCTTCATCCCCTCAGTCGAGCGACTCCTGCATCGTAAAGCATGGGAAAGGGCTCGTCAATCAGACGATTTTTCGTTTTTTCTCAAACAGCGTATCCTGCCGGGACAATGTCAAGGCAGCCCGCCGGATATCAACATGATCCGGTACAGCCGCCCAAGCGCCCGAGAGTGCCTGACAGAAGGTCGAGCCGGAGCAGCAGGCAGCCTCCGGTATGGGGGATGAGCTCGTTTTCTCCAAGCTCCACGCGGCGCTGAACCTGAAATCCGAGCGACCGGTACAGGTTGAGCGCCGGGATATTGTCGGCGAATACGATCAGGCTCATGATCCGGTATCCTTCCTCTCTTGCCCTCCCGGCCGCCCGCTCGATGAGCCCTGTCGCAATGCGCTTTCTCCTGAAGAGCTCGTATACCCCCAGCGAGTCGATGTACCAGCTGCCTTCCACCCGCGCCTCATAAAAGGAGCGCATGTGTTCGATTCGTTCATGCGGAAGGACGGCATTCATACCGGTAATCATGCCGTGGAAACGGGACGGAAAAGAAAGCACCATGCCGGCGATTTCACCGCAGTGCTCTGCGACGATGGCGTTTCTGTACGTGAGTGGATAACGGTCTCGCTCGAGGCTACGGGTGAGGATTTGAACGGGAGAATCACCGGGGACTGCATTCCGATACAGATACTCGACCACCCCGCCCGACGATATTTCGATGAGCTCCGCAAGCTGCGGGCTGTCTTCTCTGCGCCCCGGCCTGTAGCTGATGCCCATGGGGGGATCCGATCGCCTCACCTATGAAGAAAGAGCGGCGGGAGAGCCTTTTCCCTTCATCTACCGAAGTAGCCTTGTTCCGATGTAGACCCCCGCTCCTCCGATGGCCGCCCGGGCCGATGAAGAGAGAGGCTTCGGCCTCAGCGCTATTGGTGCGAGTACAGGTTTGAATCGGTATCCGGCTTTGAGTCCATAGGCGGAACCGGGCAGAGTCCCCTCTAGATCGGAAAAACTCTGAGGCAGTCCGCGCTCGATTGCAGGCCATCCGTTCACCATCATGGCCAGAACATGCAGGGTCCTGTCGATGCCTCCTCTGACGACACAGGCTGAGTCGCGGCGGGTGATCTCCTCAAGGGCGCGGTGAATCGACGGAGCATGGGTCCACATATTGTAAAACGCGATCCTCCCCTCGGCATTTACCACATAGGCGGGGTTCGCCAGTCCGCCGTAGGCCTGATGAACGCTTCCCGCCAGATCGTCCACCAGTACCTGCCAGGGGATGCAGTCGCACTCCTTGTAGATCCTCGCGTCTTCCACCTTCTGCTCGTACGATCTGTAGGCCTGTACACAGGGCCCGGGATGCGCCTGGCGGATAAAGATGTCCAGAAAATTGACGTGCTCGAACCAGATGTCATAGAGCTTCCTGAACGGCTCGACCGAGCCGATCGAGGCCGGTCAGGTTATGGAGCTGAAACGGATGACCGCGGGTTTTCCCTGCAGGCTGCTGAGCTTCACCAGGTTTCCGGCCGTGTCCTCCAGTTCGAAATCGGGCGCCCTGCATCCCGGGCCGATCCCTCTGCCGGCCTTGGTCGCTCTGACATCCATCATGGCGTACTTTCTGGAGAAATGGTAATAGTTATAGTCTTCTATGCCAAGGCGGTCTTCCATATTATCGAAAAGTTCCGTTACGGTTCTGTGTTCCATACGACCTCCTGATTTTTCAGACAAGTGTTCGTAGAGGGGTATATAATCTATGAATAGCAGCCGGCACCCTGATTGAAAGGGGTTTTGCAGAAGAGATACGGTTTCGTCCCGAGCGCCTGGAAGGGTTGATGGAGGAGATGTCTCGTGCGGGCTGCTCCAGGCTGCAGGCAGTCGTCGGGGAAGGCGGAACCGGGATTCTTCCTCGGGGCGGTCCTCTCGAATCCGGCGTTCCTGGTATGCCCGTGGAAGCGGAACATGAACGGCTGCTCCCGGGCGTGAATGGCTTAGAATATCTGTGTTTGCAGGGGTCGAGCTCGTGCCCGATCAAGAGAACATACATCCCTCACGGCGCCCATTCAAGGCACTGCACATGAGCTCTGCAGGCGCGGAGCCGCCCGGTACGGGCGGCTCGGGGAGGACATCGCCCGTTTTTTACCTGAACCGCTTATCCGGCCCGCTCAGGACGGTGAATTCGGAGAGGAGCCCGATACCGTTGCCGCCGTGGAGGAAGCGATAACCGATCAGTTTCTGCCCCTGAAACTTCTCTGCCTGGATCATGACTACCGGCGTCTCTTTCCTCGTGTCCTGATCCGTGTGAATGGCGCAGGCAGGCAGCTTCACCCTCAGCGGCGACATTTCGATGGGGTTGTTGATGTAAAAAACGGCCATGCCCGCTTCGACATCTTTCTTGGTCGCGAGCCTGTCCTTGATACAAGGAGTCTGGCTCCAGTTCTGGATGTCGAGAGGGCCCCATACGTCGTTGATTTGATCCGCCATAAACTCCTCCTCAATGTATAGAAAAAATTATATAACACAGTGTTGATGATTTATACAGCACCAAGTAATAAAATCTCATGAAAAACGGCAAGTATCAGTAAAATAAACCGATTATACCTTCCTGCAGCGATAATATCAATGATAACTCGAAGATATGGATAAGATCAAGGATTTACTCATTGTTTGAAGGAAGTGCCAGCCGAGGAAAAAGCAGGGGTGAATGATGCCGGCTGAACATATGTGAGATTGTGAATCCCTCCTTCTCTCGGGCGGACACATGCCGGCCTGATATCGGAATGCCTTGATGCTTCCAGAGTGATGCTCAACCAGGATTTTTTTACGGAAAATATTGACAGAAGGATCAGTGGAATCTATACTCCGGAATCTGAAAAATGACGGGCATCCACGAGCCCTTGAAAGAAGGAGAGGCGCCATGAGCAATATCATCAACCGCGACACCATAGGCGATATGGCAAGGAGGGCGGCAACCAAATACGGCGATAAAACTGCCATCATCTTCCGCGACGTCAAGCTCTCCTTCTTCGATCTGGAGAGAGAGGCCAGGCGCTTCGCCCATCTCATGAAGAAATACGGCGTCACGAAAGGCGACCGTGTGGCGGTATACGCATACAACTCCCATTACTACCCGATCAGCATGATCGGCCTCGCCAAGATCGGTGCTATCCAGGTTCCCATCAACTACATGCTCAACGCCGAAGAGATCGCCTATATCGTCAACCATTCGGGATCGAAGATTTTCATCGTGGAAGATACCCTGTACCCCATCATCGCCCAGTCACAATCCGTTTTCACGTCCGTGAAAAAGTGGGGATTCATCTCCCTGGGAGAGTCTATGGTGCCAGACGGTTATTTCGACCTGGCGGCGGAGATGAAGGACATGCCATACGACGAGCTCCAGGTGGATGTCAGCGCCGAGGACATTGTCCAGATCCCATATACCAGCGGCACGGAGTCCAAGCCCAAAGGGGCCATGCTTTCGCACCGGGCGCTGATGTCGCAGTATCACAGCTGCATTTTCGACGGGCAGTATGACACCTATGACGTGAGCCTGCACGCTCTTCCCCTGTTCCACTGCGCCCAGCTTCACTGCTTCCTCATGCCGTATCTGTACGTCGGAGCGACGAACGTCATCATGCACAAGGCGGATGCCTTGGAGATGATCAGAAATATCGAAAAATACCAAATCACCCACATGTTCGCTCCGCCTACGGTGTGGATAGGGATTCTGAATCATCCCGAGTTCAAGAATTACAACCACAGCAGCCTGAAGAAGGCGGCCTACGGCGCGAGCATCATGCCCGTGGAGATCATCAAACAGCTGTCCGTTGCCTTTCGCGGGCTCAAACTCTGGAACTACTACGGACAGACCGAGATGGGACCGGTGGCCACCATCCTCAAGCCGGAGGATCAACTCCTGAAACCGGGCTCCGCAGGGAAACCGGTGCTCAATGTCGAAACCAGGCTCATGGACGATGAAGGCAAATTCGTTCCAAACGGAGAGGTGGGAGAGATCGTTCACCGCTCGGGCCATGTCATGACCGGTTATCTCAACGATCCTGAAAAAACCGAATCCGCTTTTGAGTTCGGCTGGTTCCACAGCGGGGATCTCGGCAAGTTCGACAAGGATGGATATCTCTACGTAGTAGACCGAAAGAAGGACATGATCAAGACCGGAGGGGAGAACGTGGCATCCCGCGAAGTCGAAGAGGTGCTGTACCAGCACCCGGGCGTCGAGGAGGTGGCGGTCATCGGCCTTCCCGATCCCAAGTGGATAGAGATCGTGGCCGCCGCGGTCGTGCCGAGAAAGCATGCGTCCATCAACGAAAAAGAGCTCGTCTCTTACTGCAAGGAGCGCCTGGCGGGGTTCAAGTGTCCGAAGAAGATCATCATTCTCGACAAGCTTCCGAAAAATCCGTCGGGAAAAATACTCAAGCGCGAGCTGAAGGAGCGCTATGCGAAGTAGATCTCTTCCCGACCGCGATCTGGCATGAATATTTTTCCCGGCAGGCCTTTGCAGGATGCCGGAATACGCGAGCCCTGAAAGGGGACCGTATTTTTCAGGAACTTTCCTGCCTGTCGCCCCATTGACTTTGCTGAACGCATCACTACAAAACACCCATATAACAGACCGTCCATATCCGGCGGCAACCCGCCCGGGGTGAGTTTCCGGGCATCGGGAAGGCAACGGGTGCCGCAGTCGCACACAACGAGCCCCTGCCGATATGAAAGGACGTAACTCTTAAGGTAATCTCGCTTTTTTACCCTCGTTCTTCCTGGAATGCAATGAAGGATCCGGCAGAGGAATGCCGGCGGCGGCACGCTTTTGAGAACGAGCGAGAACAATCAGAAAAGAAAGGAGATTACACCATGATGCGAAGAGAAGAGTTCCTGAAAATGCATCCGGATATCAAGGGAGACATGATTGCGTACAGCAGCGACGGCGAGAAGCTCGGGAGGATTACCTCGCTCAACCAGGACACCATCAACATCGAGAAGGGCTTCTTCTTCCCCCGTGATTTCGCGGTCCCGTACGACAACATCGTGGATGTCCACGGCAATGAGATGATCATCGACCAGCGGCGTGAGGCGCTGAGCAGCTGGCAGAAAGAAGGGTATGAAGCGGGCTATGAAGAAAGAGGCCGGCGCAGCGGGCTGCATACAGGCGAACTGAGCAGGGGAGAGGAAATCGAGATCCCGCTCAGGGAGGAGGAGCTCCAGGCACAGAAGACCTCACGGCAGAAAGGTGAAGTGCATCTGAGGAAAGTGGTCCATACCGAGCAGAGGACGATCACCATACCGGTGACTACGGAAGACGTCGTGATCGAGCATATGCCCGTGAGCGAGAGCGCCGGGCTGGAGGCAGGCGAGACGGCGTTCCGGGAAGAGGAGATGTCCATACCCCTCATGGAAGAAGATGTGGAGCTGGTCAAGCGCCAGCGGATCAAAGACACTGTACACGCCAGGAAGGTTGCCCACACCGAGCAGAGAGAGCTGAGCGGCGAGGTCAGAGTAGAGGAAATCGAGGTGCAAAGAGAGGAGAGCCCCAGGGCGGAAGGCTCCTCAGGGCCTGGAGAAACGATAAAGTTAGAAGATTAACGACAACATCTGAGGCACCGGGGCCGGACCGTGATTTTCCGTCAATGGACGGACAGCGGTTCCCGGCCCTTTTTCATATGGCGTCTCAGGGGTGCAATGGGGTGGGTGTAGAGATATGTCTTCGGGCTGATTATTAATACGAATATGGAGATCGAAGAACATATCGCAGATGTCGACGGCGTGCCGACCCGTTATCTGAGCGTAGGCTCGGGGCCGGCGCTTATTCTCCTGCACGGCATCGGAGACAGCGCCTCGGACTGGCAATGGGTTATGAGGAAGCTCTCCGGCGGCTGGCGCATATTCGCCCCGGACATGCCGTTCACCACTGGTGTGGATGGTGCGCCCGACGGCTTCACCCCCGAGTCTCTCACCCTGTTCGTTCTGTCTTTCTTGCGAACTGTCCGGATCGCACGTGCGGTGGTGGTCGGCCACTGTGCAGGGGGCATAGCCGCGATCCGTCTCGCACTTGACAAGCCGGAGCTGGTCAGGGCCCTGGTAATCATGGACAGTATCGGCCTCGGGCGGGAGATCCATCCCGCCGTGCTCATGGAGGCCGCCCCTGTGCTGGGGGATCTGGTGATCCGATTCGCACGGAGCCCGGTCGGCTCTCTGCAGAGAGCGCTGTACCGGTCTTCCCTTCTCTTCAGCAGGCCGGAGCTGGTCCCGAGTCGGTGGTGGACCGAACAGTACCGTCTGGCGCTCGAGCCCGGATTTCTCCAGGCGACGCTCCACATGCTGCGCGCAGGCACCGGGCCCTTCGGGCAGAAAATCATTTTTCTCGACCGGTTGAAAGAGCTCACGATGCCGGTCCTCGTCATGTGGGGAAAGATGGATCAGGTGGTGCCTTTCTTTCAGGCCAGGGATGCAGTAGGGCGCCTGCGGGACGGCGGTCTCTCGGCCGTTTCGGGATGCGGCCATATGCCTCATGTGGAAACGCCGGGGCTGTGCGCGGACCATATACACAGCTTTGCCTACGAAAAAGCCCGCCGGTAAGAATTCTCCGGGGATTTTTCTTGAATCTTCCCGTCCGCCTGATACCTAATAGGTGTATGGGCGGTTTCAGGGCGAAAGACCGGTTATGCTTATCAGAGACAGGAGTACGTATGCTCACGTTACTGGCAACTCTTCTCATTCTCACCCCGGTCGCCGGCGCACAGGCAAGGGCGTCCGGGCAGGAAGACGATATCCTGCGCGACAGACTGGACAACGGGCTCGAGGTGGTTGTGGTGCGGAACACGCTGTCTCCCGTGGCAACGACAGTGGTCAGCTACATGGCCGGAGCCGACGAATCGCCGAAAGGATTTCCCGGTACGGCCCATGCGCTGGAGCACATGATGTTCCGCGGCAGCCCGGGACTTTCGGCAGGTCAGCTGGCGAACATCATGGCGGCCATGGGCGGCATGTTCAACGCGCTCACCCGGCAGAATGCGACGCAGTACTTCCTCACCGTGCCGTCTGAAGACCTTGAGGTGGCCCTGAGGATCGAGGCGGCCCGCATGCGGGGAGTCCTAAGCGGCGAGGAGCAATGGGAGCAGGAACGGGGAGCAATGCTGCAGGAGGTGGCCCGGAACCTTTCCAGCCCCGAGTACGTCTTCTACACCAGGCTCAGAGAGGCGCTGTTCAGAGGCACGCCTTATGAGCAGGACGCTCTGGGAACCCGGGAATCCCTGCAGAAGACGACGGTCGCCATGCTCAAACGGTTTCACGATGACTGGTATGTCCCGGGAAACGCCGTGCTGGTGGTGGCCGGAGATGTGCGGCCTGCTGAAACCCTGGCCACGGTCAGAAAGCTGTTCGGCGATATCCCTCCGGGAAAGGTTCCCGACCGGCCCGACGTGAAGCTCAAGCCCGTTGAGAAGCAGACCATACGCCTCAGGACGGACAAGCCCTACGGGTCGGTCGTGGCCGCCTTCCGCATGCCCGGCTTCGAGAGCCCCGACTACGCGGCGGCGCGGGTGCTCTCGGATATCCTCAACAACCCCCGGGGCAGCCTGTATGCGCTGGTGCCGGGAGGAAAAGCGCTGGATACCGGCTTCCAGCTCGACGCATACCCCAAGGCAGGGCTTGGGTATACGGTCGCCCTGTTCCCCGAAGGGGCGGATGCTCAGGCGCTGGAGAAGGAGCTGAAAAAGGTGCTCTCCTCACTGGTGAAGGACGGTGTCACCGGGGATATGGTGGAGGCCGCCAGGCGCCGCACCATGACAGATGCAGAGCTGGAAAAAAACTCGGTCACCGGCCTGGCCATGGCATGGTCGACCGCGCTGGCGGTGGAAGGGCGGCGATCACCGGAAGAGATCCTGGATGCAATCGGAAAGGTCGGCGTGGAGGATGTGAACCGGGTGGTCCGCAGATATATCGACCCCAATCGGATGGTGACGGGCATTCTCATGCCCGAGCCTTCCGGCAAACCCGTGCCGTCTGAGGGCTTCGGAGGGGCGGAATCTTTTACGCCGGAAAACATAAGCCCGGTCAAGTTGCCCGCATGGGCGGAAAAGTCTCTCCGAAAGCTCCGCGTCCCTCCTTCCGCTCTGAACCCTGTGGTGAATACGCTTCCGAACGGACTCCGGCTGATTGTGCAGCCGGTGTCGGTGAGCGATACCGTCAGCGTCTACGGCCACGTGAGAAATACCCCGGAGCTGCAGGTGCCGGAAGGAAAAGAAGGCGTGGACCAGGTACTCGCGAGCCTCTTCTCCTACGGCACGACAACGCTCGATCGCGAGGAGTTCCAGAGGTCACTCGACGAGATAGGGGCATATGCGTCGGCGGGGACGGATTTCACGCTTCAGGTACTTTCGGAGCACGCTGACCGCGGCATAGAGCTCCTGGCGGACAACGTAATCAACCCGGCCCTGCCGGAAAGGGACTTCGAGACCGTCCGCCGGCAGG